>CAZRXH010000053.1:0-17465 GCA_964603995.1 uncultured Bacteroidota bacterium
TCATGCGGATTTCATTGGTCTGCCAGAGCATTGTTATCTCGGCGTGAAGCTGGCGTCGGAGGTCGGCGAGCTCATCCGGAGTAAGCAGGGAGATTTCGCGCCGTAAGAGGAGTTCGCTTATGTTCAGGATCTTGCGCAGCACAGTCTGCCTTGTCGCCTCCGTGGGATGGGCAGTGAATACCGGCGTAACAGTTGTCAAATCAAGGATTTGCCTTGTAAAGTCGAAGCTCCTGCCTTCCTTCGAGAGCTCAATGAAAGCCTCTTCCATGGACCCTCTCTGCGGAGTCGCATCGGTGAGGGCGTGGGCACGTTGTCTGCGTATGCGGTGGACTTCATCTGCGGTGTTGCTCAGCAGGAAATAGAAAAGGAACGCCCTGACTATCCTGCTTGCCTTTTCCAGGTCAAGCGAATTTATCAGCTTGTCGATTTCGCTTTTCGTCTTTTCGGAGTAACTCGAGCGCAGTGACTTCGTGAGCAGACGAAGTTGTTCCTCGAGGTCAAAGAACTCCCTGCCTTCCTGTTCAATCAGCACCTTGCCGAGTATCGCGCCCAACTCGCGGATATCGCGGTGGAGGGGCGAATCTTTGACATTATCCTGGTTTCTTACGGGTTCTTCCTGCATAGTTCAAAATAAGAAAGCGATTACTAATTCGAAATCTGTTAGAGGTATCCTGAAGTGTCCGGTTAACAGGCAGAGAAGAGCGACGCGACCGTGATGGCGGCGGTCTCGGACCTCAACCTGGCTCCGCCAAGGCAAAGACTCTCGTATCCGTTTTCGGTTAAAAAGGCGATCTCGTTTTCAGAAAATCCACCTTCGGGTCCGATCAACGCTATTGCGGACCTTTCTTTCTTCATCCTGTGGACATAGTCACCGATCATGTTACCGGATTTCTCGTGCAGTACCAACTTGTCTTCGAAGGAGCGACCGTCCGCCGCCGCCAATTCAAGATTCTCGACAAATGTCAATTCAGGTATCCTGCTTCGAAGCGATTGTTTGACGGCTGATCTCACAATGGTCTGCAATCTTTTGAGCCGGGGCTTTGCGCTTTCACTCCTCTCAGAATTGAATAACAAAAATCTCCTCGTGCCCAGTTCCGTGCACTTCTCGAGCGCAATCTCAAGTTTCGACATCGGCTTCAGGAGCGCCATGGCAATGCAGAATTCGCGCGGGGACAAATTGAAATCACTGTACTCTTCAACCACCTCGCACACGGTCGAGCTCTTCACGATCGTGCTTACGATACACATCAGGGTTTTCCCTGCACCGTTCGTCACGAGTATCTTTTCACCTGGCCTGACCCGCAACACGCGCGAAAGGTGGAAGTGCTCATCGCCGTCGATCACGACGTTGCGTTTGCCACCGGCTTCCGTTGAGAGATTCTCATCCTTGTATATGAACTGTTCCATTATATCGTTCCACCGAAATGACGGACAAATTCCCGGCGCATTTTGCTCCGCCGCATGCTCATTGTATCTCCCATCTTGAACAGGGAATCCCCAGCGACGATGAAGGATCTGGCTATCTTATTCCTTTCAGGAAAAATCCTTCCGACGACATACGGTTACGCGGGATCATCCGCTCGCAGGTCCGGAAAAGGCACAATGAAAAAGAAAAGGGCGGTAATCCCATGGGACATGATTACCGGGTGGGGATTAAGAGGGTTGCTTTTGTACCTGAGTTTTCAAACGAGGAAATTTCAAGCGTGCACCGGTTGATGTCGGCGAGATTCTTCGCGATATACAGGCCGAGTCCGGCGCCTTGCTGCTGCTGCTTGTCTTTGTTGACCTGATAGAATTTGTCGAACACTTTCGGCAACTCATGTTCGGGGAACCCAACGCCCGTATCTGTCACTTCCAGTCTGACATGCTCGCCCCCGTCAACCGCATCCATCGTAATAGAGCCGTGCATCGTGAACTTGACTGCGTTGGACAGAAGACGTCCGGCTATGTCACGGATCAGGGTCTCCGACGCAACGACCTGCAATCCGTCATCCGCTTTCACATTGAATCCGAGCCCCTTTTCAGCGGCGAGGGGAGAGTATTCATTGGCCAACTGTGTGATCGTTTTCTTGAGGTCGAATTGACGTTTGTCAGTGTCATAGTAGGTCTTAGTCTGGCCGGAGTCAATCTGCACCGTTATGAGAAAATCATCGACCAGATTTTTCAGCCGACCCCCGCCATGATGGATGAGGTCGGCAAATTCTTTGAGCTCCTCGGTAGCGATGGAAGAAGCTGCACTGCTGATTATTTCAGAGAAACCGATTATGTAGGTCAGAGGCGTGTTGAGTTCGTGCGATAGCGTCGAGAGGACCTGCTCTTTCAGCGCGTCGAATTCGCTTTGCATCGCGCTTCTCATCGACGCGGCGCGCTTCAGCTTTCCTCTCACCGTCGTCACAAGCTCGTCTATGTCAATCGGCTTTGTGAGATAATCATCGGCGCCGAGTTCCTTGCCCTCGCGCACATGCGCCCGGTCGGATAGAGCACTGAGGAATATGAACGGGACAGATCGGATTTCCGGTAAGCTCTGCACCTTCTCGTAGAATTCAAATCCTCCCATCTCGGGCATATAGATGTCGCTTATGATGAGATCTGGTTTGTTGGTTTCGAGGAGCTTGAGGGCAAGAGATGCTTCGCGGGCGCTCAGAGTGCGGTACCCTTCTTCCTCAAGAATCGCTGAAAAAAGTTCCAAATTGGCCTGCTCGTCATCGACAAGTAGTATCAGGGCAGGTTCGGGCATCGCAGAAAGCCCCTGCTACTTCTGTGGCTGAGGAGCAGGTGTCTGGATTGGAACCTGTGGAACCTGTTGCGCAGGAAGGCTCCGCTCACCCTGCGTCTGAAGAAAACTCTTCTGTTCGTTAGTAGCCTTGCTCGGCAGGAAGAACAGGTTTATCAAAAAGGCAAGGACGATAAAGACAGTGCCAAGTATTGTGGTCATCCTGGAAAGGATATCCGCGGTCTTCCTGACTCCAAACATATTGCCGAAACCTGCGCCTGCCCCGCCAAAAGAGCCTGCCAAACCGCCCCCCTTGCTGGACTGCATCAGAACTACAGCAATCAGGAGAATAGCCACGATGATTTCCAAAACAACTAAAACCGTGTACAAATGATCACCTCTACTTCTACTTATTTCGGCAAAAATTTAGCTTTTCTGAGCCTGAAATGCAATTGATGAAAGAGCGACGTTCAAGAAATTCCCCGCGCATCTCCATGCGCTTACAAGTCCCGGCTCCAGACTATGGCTGGCTACAACTCTTCACCGCTCTTTGCGCCGGCATTCCACATGAACGGAGTAAAATTAGTCCCGTAGTCGAAGAAATCCCGGTTTTCGGTGCGCTTCAGGAAATTTACGACTGCGTAGGTCAGCGGAGTTGCCACTACCTCGTAACCCGATTTAACAACCCATTGCGAGATTACCAGGTTGGCTATGCCGGCGCCGGACACGATCCCGTAGAAAGCCAGTGACACGAAGACTACTGAATCGATGAGTTGACCGACAAACGTCGATCCGATCGTCCGGGTCCAGAGATATTTTCCGCCGGTGGCTATTTTCATCTTGGCAAGCACAAATGAGTTTAGGAATTCTCCGGCAAGGTACGCAACGAAAGAAGCACCAAGAAGCCTGGGGGTGAAGCCAAAAAGAACTGCGTATGCCTTCTGCGACTCAGCCGGCGAGCCAAGCTGGTTCCATATCGAAGCGGGTGGCAAGTAAATGCTGATCACGATTACTGCGACGGCAAACAGGTTGCAGGCAAATCCTATCCAGATAACCTGACGTGCACGTGCATATCCATATACCTCGGTGAGCACGTCACCGAAGATGTATGACACCGGGAAAAAGATTGTTCCTGCTGGGAGAAAGATCGGGCCGAGCGAGAACAACTTCACCGCTATGATGTTGGATACGATCAGGCTCGTGACGAATATTGCCGTGATAGCTGGAAGCCATCGTTCCCGACTCTCAGTTCGTACGGTATCGTTCATCTCTTCCCGTGTTCAGCTTCAACACTGATAGCGATTCCACCCCTTACGGCGAAATCGGCGCTAACCCGGCACCATCTGGGTGACAGTGCCGCAACAAGATCATCAAGGATGACGTTGGCGACATGTTCGTTGAAGACACCTTCGTTTCTGAAGGACCACAGATACAACTTGAGCGATTTTGACTCTACAATTTTCCTGTCGGGAATATATTCGATCACGAGCTTTGCGAAATCCGGTTGACCTGTCGCTGGACACAGACATGTAAATTCGTCCGTCTTCAGAGTCACGACGTAACTCCGTCCCCGGTGATGATTTGGGAATGTCTCCAGACGTCTCTCCGCCCTGGCCTTGCTGCCCAGCAGCGTCAGGCCAACAAGGTCCGACTGCTCCGTCATTTGCGTTCGTGTTCCGGTGTTTTTCACATTCTTCTTTGGCATCTTTCTCCTGTCGCAATGGTTCGTGGCCGGAAGCGTCTCGAGAGAAACGGAGGGCTGTCTCTTTATCTCTCTACTTCCCCCTGGTCCTTTCTCAGTAATTCCTTCAATGCATCCTCAGCTTCGTTGCGCGGCAAACGACCGCTGTCCAACTGAGCGTCCGTCTTTGCAAGAAGCCTTTCATAAAACGAGATCCCCTCAGGCAGGAAAGCCGAATCATCCTCAACTATCTCAAAGATCAGGTCTTCTGATTTGTCGTACCTTCCGGAGTATTCAAAGTATTCGACCAACCGGCGCTTCAGATCGATCGGAAGTTCGTACCCTTTAAGCCTGTCAACAACCGAGTCTACTGTGGCAATCGCCTTTTTCCCATCGAGATCGTCGAGACCCCTCATATCCTCCGTCATCAGGCGCAGGGATTTAACGTACAACCCAGCGCTCTCTTCCTCTTTGTCCATCAGCGCCAGGATCTCACCTTTCTCCTTCAGAAGAACTCCGGCAGTGTAAAGTCTGGATTGAAGCAAAGCCGGGTCGGAGCCAAGCACGTCCTTCAACCTATCGACCGGCAAGAGCAGGATCGTGTCTGTGTTCAAGCCGAGGAGTGAAAGCGTGGCATTCTCAACCTCAAGAAGCGCAGAATCGTAGCTCTTGGTTTCCCTGAAAAAGAGTATTCTGGCAAGAGCTCGACCGAGCATCGTGAACATTCTCAATATGTAATCGCGCTCAAACATAATGCCCTAACGCAGGGCCGACTCAATTCCTGTTAGTGAAAGACTGCTATTCAAAAAATAAGAAGCTGGACCGATAGAAGCCAGATCAGGCTTCTGAAACTTTGCGTGCGTTCGGGATAAAATGGACCAACCCAGTCATCATAACTCCATCCGGCTGTCCCGCCAAACACTTCCATCCTATTGATTCAAATCCAGCATGTCACTTGAGTGCTTGTCGATTGATACCGTACTTCAACCGGTAATTGCACGGTGAGAAGTCGTCGTGATTCCGGACTGGCACATCCCATCCCGTTCCGACAGGCAACGGAAAGAGTATCTCCCGGCACCAGTCGGATTGACACCGCCGCAACACGCTGCTCCTGAATGGAGCCGGACTTAGCCGTCTGAGACATCTGTTATAGCAAAACCGAGAAGCCTATCAGCAGCCTTCGTGCGAATACATTCTCATTCATATCTTTGATATCCGCCGTGAATGCCTGATAGCGGTACTCGACCCGAAGGAGTGCTCTCCCGCCGAGCGTCATCACTTTCAGCCCGCAGCCAGCGTTCAAGAACTTGATCGCAGAATAATAAGTTGCATCTCTCTGCAATGGCTCGTAAAAAGGGAACCCGTTCCCCGCCCCGTATCCGATCAGGACGAACGGGACGAACACATTGTACCCCATGCCGTAGCTGTAACACAGATTGCCACTCAGGTTCAGGGCTGGCGCCTGACCCTTGGCGATTCCCAGGAACAGTTCCGGTTCAACTGAAAGTCCCTGAATAATAAAAAATCCGGGACGGAAGGCAAGAGAGACCTGATTATGCCCTCCCCTGGAATCAGAGAACGAATTTGCGTCCGTTGAGAGAGACATTTCCCATCTCGGCAAGAATCCCTGACAGAATGCGGTTGAAGGAACCAAAGCAAGTATTAGGAGCAAGGTCTTCATGATACTTTCCCTTTCAAGAAAATTGACACACAGAAAGAACCCGCGTCAAGACCAAATGACTTGCACGCCACTAATGCAATTTTAGGCTATCCCTGTCACAAATTCAACTTTCACACCCGGCTTCGGGAAATGGTTCATTGGCGGGGTTACGAGACACCGATAGGTGAGATACATCGTCATGAAGCGATGACCTCTCCGCCTTTCCAGCCCTGCTTAATACATCCTGATCTCAACCCCCTCAGTCGTCCACCTTGCCCTGACCTTGACGGGGTTCTCGTATACACCGAACGGCTCCGCGAACCGGTAGGGATAACTCCGTCCGTAGAAATACTTCATGTCTCTGCCGTGCCGGACGTATGCGCGAACAGTATACACCCCCGACGGGATACCGTCCAGCTTGAAGTCTCCGGCGCTGTCGGCGAGAGTGTAGAAAGTTTTTCCGGCCTGCGCCTCCGCGCCGACAACGATTCTACCTCTCGAATCCGCCGGAATGACGGTCCCTTCCAGATCCCCTAACGCCGTTGAATCGATCATCCTAAATCTTCTGAGCACAACCGAATCCTTTTCCGCTCCCTCCAGATACCCTTGGTAGCGGAGCCGCAGTGTGTACCATTCGGACAGGTCGAGCTTGCGCAGGTTCACCTGGAACATCGTGGCCGACTCACGGGCGACCACTCCGGCGATTGCCCGACCGGTGCTGTCGAGAAGGTCGACCTGCGGATTTGTCGGATGTCCGTTCATTGACGGAATAACAAACTGGCAAAACAGTGTATCGTAAGACGTGACGCCTTTCAGAGAATCGGCAAAATTGAAAAAGTATGGCTGTAAACTGGCCGAGGCGCTATCAGGTTGAATGACGATCGTGTTATTCCCTGATGCCATTGTATTCCCTTGCAGGTCCCGGACACTGTCGGTGGCTGTCACGAAATACTTTCTGTGCATGGTCAACGGCGTGGCAGTGGCAATGACGGTATTGTACCTGTCGGACTCAAGGCGGGCAGCGAAATCGACAGGCAGTGTATCGCCTGATGCGGAGTCACGTACCATAAAGTACGACGG
The DNA here is from genome assembly GCA_964603995.1 of uncultured Bacteroidota bacterium. Classification (GTDB taxonomy): domain Bacteria; phylum Bacteroidota; class Ignavibacteria; order Kryptoniales; family JAKASW01; genus JAKASW01. The sequence goes on from CAZRXH010000053.1 coordinate 7,135, forward strand.
AAGGATGTATGCGGTGTCGATCGGCTCACTGAATTTGAGAAGGAGCAGCCCATTATTTGCCAAGTCCGCGCTGTATAATTGAGGACGTGAGGTATCCTCCATTGCAACCATGAAGTTGACATCCCTGACCATTTCCACCTTCCCAGTAATCTCCACGTCATGCGTGGCAGATGCGTACAGGTCAACCTGCGGTGCATAAGTGAAATTCCTGACTTCATCGTTGAAGCAGATCAACCTGTATTTCCCAACTGCCAGGCCCTGAAGTACATACCTTCCGCTGTCGTCGGATTGGGTCACAAACTTCGGGAGACACATGCTCGGTCTCAACGTGTCTATGTCAGGGTTCGCTGGATACGCGGCGATTGTATACGGTTGAAGCTTCTGCGCGAAGACTCTGCCAGTGACTGTCCCGGTATCGATCTTGTCGCCAGTGGAAAAGACGATATTGTATGCCTTGCCGAGATAATTACCTCTGATGTCCTGGGCTCTCGCGCCGATCGTGAATATGTAAGTCCTGTCCTTTTCCAGAGGCTTCTTGATCTTTATGTCCAGTTCTTTCCCCGACCAATCGAACTCCAGATCATTCAACCCGAATGGGGGAAAGTAGATTGAACTTTCTACACTTCGTTCCACCATGTACTTGTCAAACTCGATACGGATCTTACTGAGGTTGAAGTTCAACTGATTCAGGGAAGGTGATGACATAACTATCTGCGGTGGGGTTGTGTCGACGGGTCCTCCGGACGGAGGGAATTGTCCGGCGCAGCCGACAAGACCGAGGACAATACAACCGGAGAGAATGCGGAGCATTCCCCGATAACCGATAACTGAAGGCCGATTGCTGCCTATTTCTGCCAAGGCTCGAAGAGTTTTGCATCGATGCCGAAGAAAGCAAGGATCCTGGCCGCCAGGAAATCTGCAAGCTCCGTTATCGTCTGGGGTTTCTGGTAGAACGCTGGCATGGCCGGGACTATGTTTGCCCCCGCGTCTGCAGCGTCAAGCATGTTCTTGATATGGATTTTGTTCAGCGGTGTCTCTCGCGGGACCAGCACCAGTGTCCTTCCCTCCTTCAGAGTGACATCCGCGGCGCGCTCGATCAGGCTTCCCGTTATGCCGTGCGCTATTCCGGCCAGCGTTTTCATCGAACACGGCACGACGATCATCCCGTCAGTAGTGAACGACCCGCTCGATATTGACGCGGCAAGATCCTTGTTGCTATACCTGATGATGTTTCCGCTCAATGGAGTATCCTTGAATTTCAATTTGAAGACATCAAGGAGTTGTCCCCCTTTCAAACCGAAGTCAGTCTCATTTTCGATTACATAAGCGCCGTAGTCGGAGATTACCAGGTGAACCTCCACTCCGTTTTGAAGAAGAGCACGGATGGTATGCAGCGCATATATCGCGCCGCTCGCGCCGGTTATGCCGACAACAATCTTCTTTTTCGGTTCAGGCATGCAGTCTTACCCTCTTGTTCACGATTCGAGGCGATAAATGTTCAAGAACACCTACTAAGATAAATGCAAAAAGATTCACCGCCAAAAGTGTATGCAGGTCTCCGTATACGATGAAGAGCAGGACGGTTGTGGCAAACGAATAGATGAGCATGGATAGAAGATTCACGATCTCGGTCGCACCGATCTGAGTGAATGGGAGGGAAAATGGAATGCGCTTCTGCATTATGGAGAACCAGCTCAAAGCAACATGGCTCATCGAATAGAAAGTGAGTGCCGTGATTAGCGATACAAGAAAGGAATTCCCGATCATCAGGACCAGGAATATGAGTATCGTTACCGGGACGTGTATGGTCGCGAGGAGAGCCTTTCTCACACCGAGGACGAACTGCCCCACACTGAAGTCTCCCTGCGTCTCAAACTGCCAGCGGGCCTCGTGATCTCTCGAGCTAAGGACGTTCTCGGAAAGGAAATAATAGACGACGATGCCTGACACAACGAGCGACGCAATCGGCGCGACGAAATTTGCATTGACAAGACCCTGGAACAAGTCAAACGTCAGGAACCTGGCGCCCCGCATCGACCAGTATACCGCCACCATGACAGGGGTCCCTGCAATTCCGATAGTCGACAATCTGAATGAAGAGTTCCTGAACAGGTTCGCCAGAAAAAACATGAAGCCGGCCTCCTCTTCGTCGCTGCGGATGAGCACAATCTTTTTCAATCTCTCGGTCAACGCAAAGAGGTCTCCTGCCGACGTCGCGCCATTCTCATTTAGACTGGAAATCAGATTCTCAGAAAGCGGAAAGGACATGAAGAGAATGGCGGTCACAGCAAGAAGTCCGACGGAAACGGGCACAGATCTCTCGAAGACAACAGGCCATTCGACTTGTGCGGACAACTGAAACACTGCAAGAAGCGCCAGCGCCATCAGCAGCTGAAGTAGAGTCAATGCTCTGTTCGCAGATTTGCCCGGCAGAAACGCTATCAGAGAAATGAGAAGCACATACAGGGAAACTGACAGAGACACTGCCAGTGACAACCAGGCAAGCACTTGCAGGAAGTCAGATCGTCCAAGCGGCAAAATGATGATTACCGAGGCGAATATTGCGGCGACAATTGCCATATCAAGAAAGAGGATTCCCGAGAAGGACGCCAATCTTGACAGCGTCGTCGGTTGGACAAAATAGAAGCTTTCCATATCGCCGCCGCTGAAGAAGAATTTCCTCGTTTCGGCGAGCAGCGTGAAAAGAGCGACACTGGTTGCTACCATGACGACACGAAACTGGAAGAGGCCCGCTGCCGTTCCGCCAGAAGAAATTGCGAGTAGGAATCCTACCAGAACGTCCGGGAGAAGGAATTTGAGAAGCCCGCGCGGCTTGTCCCCTGCAATGGCCTGCCTTATCCTCAACCTGACAAGCGAGATAATCGACAGCACCAGTTTACTCTCTCATCATCGCTCTTCGGTACTCCCGCACTGCTCTCTGATGTTCCCGAAAGGTCACGCTGAACCTGTGGCCTCCGCTGCCCGTGGCCACGAAGTAGAGATACCTGGTCGTGTCAGGGTACAGCGCTGCCATGATCGACTTCATTCCCGGGTTGCAGATCGGCGTCGGCGGCAGGCCGTAATGCTCATATGTGTTGTAAGGGGAATTAATGCGTAAGTCCTTGTAATAAATCCTTGTGTGTTCGCCAAGCGCATACTCGATAGTGGGGTCTGCTTCGAGCGGCATATTCTTCATGAGTCGATTGTAATAAACGCTCGCGATGATCGGGCGTTCGGAATCAACCCTTGCCTCAGCTTCTACAATCGACGCCACGATCATCACCTGATTGACCGAATAACCGATCGCCATTGCGCGCGACCTGAGGGAATCATTAAAAAAGAGCTTGAACTCATCGGTCATCCGCTTCAGGATTTCACCTGGCTCTGTCGCATAGTAGAAATCGTAAGTCTCCGGGAAAAGGTATCCTTCAAGGTTCTTCGAAGGGATGCCAAGTTCGGATGCCATCGAATCTCCAAGTGCCTCGGCAGCAAACAATGTGGAATCCACTCCCAACTCGCGGTGATAAATGCCGGCAATCTGGCGTACTGTCAATCCCTCCGGGATCGTCACGTGTACGAGCAGGTTGCTTTTGCCGGAAGCGATGAGCTTCAGCACATCATAATCGGAGTAATGTCCCGTGAAAAGATACTTGCCTGCCTTGATGCTGCGGTCTATTCCAAAGACCCTGGAGAAGAGCCTGAAGAGGATCGCATTTGAAATGACGTCGTCTTGAGAGAGCCTTGAATAGACCTGATCCGCCGCCATCCCTCGCGAGATGGTTACGACGATTCCCTTTCCACGGACATTATGATATGGCGTCACAAATGCGATCAGCCAGACAATCAGCATAGCAACCAGCGCGCTGGCAACAAGGAGGATTATGTTCTTCCTCGCGAGAAGATTTGTGTCGTTCAATCGAAACAAATCCTTCGACAACAGTTTGCGCAATTTGCCGGGACGAATGGAAGTGCGTCTCTCTTCAGCGCTTTCCCGTTCGAGCCTTCGGGACTCGTCGACAATTCTCTCATAGACGCGCCTGACCGCTTCATCGGTAAGTGGGCCAGGATTTGCCCGACTGACATTGTCAAAGACTTGCTTTTCTCTTTCGGGGGAGTAGACATCGAGACCCAGCTTCTCCTTTATTTTCCCTATTTCATCGGCATATGTGGCTCGATTGTTGAGGAGCTTGACGATCCGCTTGTCCAGCCGATCTATCTTTCTCCTCAACGATTTCATATCCTTCATTTGTCGATGGCCACCCGAAGGCTTTTAAGAAAAGCAAGTGCCGGACTCCCCTCTCCTCCGCGAGGAGCCTGAGAAATTTGCCTGATGAGAGCCGAGCCGACGACGATACCGTCTGCATAGCTCGAAATCTCATGAGCGGTCTCCGGCGTGGAAATGCCAAATCCCACAACGAACGGCTTGCCGGCCGTCTTTCGGACCCGCTGCAGAAAAGACGTGACCTCGCTGCTGACGAGGTCTTTGCGGGCGCCGGTGACTCCGGTCACTGAGACACAGTAGCTGAAATCTGTGGTCGCATCATCAATCCTGGCTATCCGGTCATCGCTCGAAGTCGGTGCTATGAGAAGCACGAGACTAAGTCCCGCACTCTCGACCTGTTTCCTGAGACTATCTGATTCTTCAAGCGACAGGTCCGGTATTATTACCCCGTCAACGCCGGCTTCTCGCAACCGCTCGGCGAAATTCTCGCCGATGCCGTTCAGGAAAGAATTCACATAGCCCATCAGGATTATCGGGAGCTGCGAAGTGGTCCTGAATTTCCGGACAATCTCAAGAATAGATTTCGGAGTGATGCCGTTCCCGATCGCCGCCTGGGCAGCCTGCTGAATCACGGGGCCATCGGCCAGCGGGTCGCTGAAAGGTACTCCCAGTTCTACGAAATCTACTCCCGCGTCCTCGGATGCCATGAGAACCTTGAAGGTCGAGTCCTCGTACGGGAAACCCGGCATTACATACGCACTCAGTAACTTCTTCGCGCCACCGTACCTGGCGGTATTCTCAAGCAATGCTCTGATTCTACTCAACTTAGAAACTCAGTGAAAGGTTTGGAGTTGGCTTTAAAGTGAGATCGGAGATCATCCCGAACTTCCGATATTTGAAATGTGCGGCGATTCCGATCATAGCCGCGTTGTCGGTGCAATAGAGCGGCCTCGGGAAAAAGACTTTTGCGCCAATGCTTTCGGCACCCGCCTGCAATGCGGAACGCAGTCCGCGATTGGCCGCGACACCCCCCGCTACAGCAATCGACCTGATACCGAATTTACGCGCGCCAATGAGCGTCTTCGCAACGAGGACATCTATGACCGCTGCCTGAAAAGACGCACATATATCACGGACAAGCTTTTCGTCCCGGTTCCCGGAGTCGTATTTCAATTCTCTGAGCAGATAGAGCACACTTGTCTTTATGCCCGAGAAGCTGAATTCAAATGAGTCTCCGTCCATAAATGCACGCGGGAATCTGAAGGACTTCGGGTCTCCTTCGCTTGCGAGCTTGTCAATGACAGGACCTCCCGGATAACCGAGACCAAGCAGCTTGGCTACTTTGTCAAAAGCCTCACCTGCCGCATCGTCTCGCGTTTGGCCCAGCAATTCGTGCGAGTACGGCTCGGTTACGCGGATCAGCATCGAATGTCCACCGCTGACAACGAGCGCGATGAATGGGAACTCCGGCTTTTCGTCTTCCAGAAAAGCCGAATAAAGGTGCCCCTCCATGTGGTTCACTCCGACGACCGGAATCGCACGCGCCGAAGCGAACGCCTTCGCGAAGCTTATGCCAACAATCAACGAGCCCGCGAGTCCAGGCCCGTACGTCACCGCAACGGAGTCAATTTGCTCCTTTGAGGAAGAAGCCTTCCTGAGACTCTCTTCCACAACCGGCACAATCAATTCCATATGTGCACGCGATGCCAGCTCCGGAACCACACCGCCGTATTCGCTGTGGATCAGCTGGGAAGAGATTACCACGGACTTCAAATTGCCATCTTCCAACACCGCGGCAGAGCATTCGTCGCAAGAACTCTCAATTGCCAGTAGATTCATGAATAGATTATAAAATTAACGGTAAACATATACAAGCTTGAATTCCCCGCGATGCAATGACTCACCGACTAGGTTATGATATGCCCACCGGTAAGATTCAACCGCGAAACGCACAAAGATGTGCAAAGCTGATAATGTAAAAATACTTGGCGTGCCTGGCGGTTAAGGAAGAATCTTGAGGCATGCCCTGCCATGGGTGAGCCATCACATCGCGGTGAGCGAGGCCTTCAGACTCGGTCCAACATGACACGAAATATTGGAGGGGGTTGCAGGTTGGTCGCGTTATGACGGATCAACTTTTCGTGAGACGCTACGCCTTCAGCAGAATCTTCTCCATCAGTTGCAATGCGTACTCGTTCCCGGGATTGCTGGTCAGGACGCTTTGCAGGCGTCTGAGTGCCTCGTCGTGTTTCCCCTCGTGTGCTTCAACGACGGCAAGGTCAACATGCGCATCCTCGTTCCCCGGATTGGCCGCAAGGATCTCATCCAGCACCGCACGTGCAGAGTTGTAATCGTTTTCCAGGATTGCCTGCTCCGCATCGACTACTTTCCATCTCTCCGCCAGTTCATCCTCGACGAAATGAAGGTTGGAGAGTGCAATCTCATTTTGTGGATCGATGTCGAGGAGCCTTTTCAGCACACCGATAGCCGAGGCGTAACGTTTTTGTATGACCTCAATGACGACAATGTTATTCAGAACCTGGACATCGAACGGAAATGCGCTCACTATGTCCCACAGGATTTCTTTTGCCGTCTCAATATCCCCTACTTGCAGCAGGAGTTCGGCCTTCAAATTCATGAGGTCCGGAAACTGCGAGTTTCCTCCAATGGCTTCATCTATGACTGCAAGAGCAGCGTCGATTTTCCCCTCGTCTCTGAGGGCAGTCGCCTTCTGCAACGCAGCCACGACCGCTGCCGGTTTTTCTTTTGGTTTGAAACTCTCGAATGGCGATCGCTTAACACGAGGCGAACTTGTAAACGCCGGAGACTTCTCCTCAAACTCGACGGGAATTACCTCGAGGCTATCGAACTTCAGAAATTTGCCGGCCATCTTCCATGAAGGCCTGTCCTTTCCCGGCTTCCATCGAGACTGCGGGTGAACGAACAGCCGGGGTCTGGCCGAGCTTACTCGAAAAGTCTCTCTGACCGCAAATTCCAGAACTTCAGGAGCAACGTCCGCGACACAATGTGCCCTCTTATATTTGCAGGTCCAGTCACAATCGAAACACTCGAGCAGCAAGGTAACAAGCGAGGTTGTCGAAGCGTAAGGCATGAAACGCCCTACGTGACCACCGCCTATGACGATCACGTTAGGTACGCCGACGGCGCATGCAAGGTGACCCAGGCCCGTCTCGGCTCCTACGGCTATTTTACACTTCTTCAATATGGACGCTGACTGCCGAAGAGTCGTCTTCCCGCTGAGATTCACTTTTATCGAGTCTATGTCATTGAGGCAGGATTCGTTGAATCCGAAGGCCGCCCCATCTCCGAGAGCGACTACCGAAAGCCCGTTTTCTCTGCAGACGTTCGACAAAGCTTCTCCGTAGTAGGGATAGGTCCTGAGATGCGAACGCCCGAACGCGAAAAGCGCAAGCGTCTTCCCGGGGATGAGGTTGTGTTTGGCAAACATCCGGTCGGCAAACTCGTCGTCTTCGTGAGTCGTCCAGACCTCCGGTTTCAATTCTGCTCCATCGATCCCAACCTCCCTCAGGAAATCGCCGTATCTTTCCAATTCCGGCTCATAAGCCCTCGTGAACGGGACAAGACGGGTGATAACCTTGCGCCTCTTTTCAAGAGTCTCGCTTGGCATTGCTGCCCTGTTCTCGAAAGCGAAGGTCTCACGAGCCTGACTTCCGATCAGGAACAGATCCCCCATTTGAGCCCAGGAACATGTCGTATCGAAAGCCATGTCGAACCCGCTTTCACGAAGATCAAGCACTATATCGTTCCTGTACTTGGAATCCAGGTACAACCTCATCTTGTCGACGCCGATGACTTTCTCCACGAATGGATTCGTCTCGTAGAGCTCGGCAGTGTTGTCGGTGCACACGACAGTGATCTGTGCTTGTCCGTATTTCTCAAAGACATGTGGAAGCATCGACGCGGAAAGGATCGCATCTCCTATCGCATCTAACCTCAGCCAAAGAATTTTTTTCCTGTCCATCTTCAAGACCTTAGGTCATATCCTGTATGTACGGTCCGTGTCCCTGTTCAATGGGCGGCACAGGCGATTCTTCAGCATCACTTAATTATTTTGTCGAATGGTTAAACTTCTGACCAACGCGAAATGTTAGAAGATTTAAGTCAACTATGACAAAAGCAAGCTCTCCAGGAGAAATGTGATGGCGAAATTTTTCACCAAGTACAGAACCGGCAGGTGCCTCAATTCTTTATTCTCCCCTCCTGTTATCGTAATTTTTGTGTTTTTCTTTAGTTCAACGTTGTCTGCAAAGCCCAGCCAGAAGAACGGCGGCAAACCTGGTATTGTCCTGATGTGCGTCTCGGCTCACCCTGACGACGAAGACGGCGCAACCCTGGCCTATTACACGCACATAAAACACATCAAGGCTTACAGCCTCTTTTACACCCGGGGCGAGGGAGGACAGAACGTGATAGGCCCGGAACTCTACAAAGAGCTCGGAGAGATCAGGACGAAAGAAACGCTTTCGGCTTCGAAGATCCTTGGGACAAAAGTCTACTTCCTCGGATTTCCGGATTTCGGCTACTCGAAGACTGCCAAGGAAACCTTCCGGATGTGGGGTGGCAATGACAACGTGCTGCAGAGAATCGTGTACATGATTCGCGCCCTCAAACCTGACGTGATTATCACCAACCATGACACTATCACGACGCTCCCATATCGCCAGCACGGCAACCATCAGGTCGTCGGAATAACTGCATATGAAGCCTTTACGAAAGCTGCCGCCCCGACCTATCACCCGGAACAGTTCGGGAACGGCGTCGGACCGTGGCAGGTGAAGAAGCTCTATTTCAGAGTACTGAGAAAATCAGAGCTTCATCAGGATTCCCTCGTATCTATACCGGTCACCGAGAAATCGGGAGGGAAGACTATCCAGCAGATCGCATGGGATGCGCTGAAGAAGCATCGCACGCAGGGGATGGACAGGCTGAACTTCCGCGACCTACCGGAGGTGTTTCGACAACCCGTCTACAAGCTCATACTCAGCTATAAAAAATATCCGTACAACCCACACGATCTTTTCTCGGGAATAAAACCTTCCCTCAGGCCGGAAGTCACGCTTCCGGAACAGTACGCGGTTGCACTCAAACCATTCTCCATCTTCGTTCACCCGAAGTACTCACTCCTGAAGGGAGACAGCGGTTCGGTCGGGGACTATGACTTCTCGATAGATACGTTCAATCATACCGGCCTGCCTTTATACTTCAGTCTCTTCGCGTACCTCGGTCGGCAGCAGCTGTTCCTCGAACACGAAGTCCTCGGAAAACAGGAAAGGGATTCGATCAGATTTCCCGTCGACGTTCCTATCGGTGCGGCACCGGAGGACTCGCTTATCATCAAAGCGGTTCCACATGAAGCGGGAAATATCCCCGGCATCGGCCGTCCAAGCGACATCGCATACCTGAGGAGAGTCACGGCAAAGTTCGATACTAACGATTACATAGGTCTGGTCAGCACATACGACAACACGCTCGAACAGACATTCGACGAGTTCGGCGTCAGGTACGAGATTCTCGATTCCGCGATGCTTGCCTCGGGCGATCTCAATCAGTTCTCTACGATTGTCCTCGACATACGCGGCTATCTCTACAGGCACGACCTCGTCGAGTACAACAACAGGATACTCAACTACATAAGAAACGGCGGGAATGTTGTCTGCTTCTACAATAGACCGCCCGAATGGGACGGGCATACGTACGCGCCATACCCGATAGACATTACTGACCGGCGAGTTACCGAGGAGACTCAACCGGTAACCGTCCTCCATCCTGAGAATATTCTCTTTCACTCCCCGAACGAGATGGTCCCAGCCGATTGGGACGGCTGGGTGCAGGAACGCAACATCTACCTCCCGAGTGGCGACACGACTTTGACATCGGGCAAATACGAACGGCTTCTGGCGATGAGCGATGAAGACCAGCACGAGCCGTCAACGTCTCTCCTTTGGACAAAATATGGAAAGGGGACTTATATTTACACATCCTTGGCGCTGTATAGACAGGTGAAGGACCTGAATGATGGTGGAGTCAAGCTGCTGTTCAACTTGATTTCGCAGCCGAGGAATTGAAG
>CAZRXH010000053.1:17565-22585 GCA_964603995.1 uncultured Bacteroidota bacterium
AACATGATCGACATGATCGGCGTCGGCCCGTTCATAACGATCCCTCTCATCATCTCCGCCATGGGTGGCCCGCAAGCTATGCTCGGATGGCTCCTCGGCGCAGTGATAGCGATGAGCGACGGCTTAGTCTGGGCTGAGCTCGGCGCGGCAATGCCCGGCTCCGGCGGAACCTACCGCTACCTTGGAGAGATGTACGGCCATGGCAGACTTGGCAAGATGATGTCGTTCCTCTTCATCTGGCAACTCATCTTCAGCGCGCCGCTCTCGATCGCCTCAGGCTGCATTGGACTCGCCGAGTATTCCACATACTTCTTCCCCACTCTTAGCCACTCGCTGTTCACGATCGGCATTCCAATTGGCGGGAAAATTCACGCGGGCGTAGGTGCGAGTAGCTTGACATTCGTTGCCATGCTTGCCTGCTTACTCGCGGTCTTCCTCCTATACCGTAAGATCACAATCATAAACAAACTGGCAAGATTCCTGTGGGTCGTCGTTATGGCGGCGGTCGCATGGGTGATTTTCGCCGGACTCACTCACTTCAATCCCGCACTCGCGTTCGATTTTCCATCCGGCGCATTCACACTTTCAAAGAATTTTTTCCTCGGACTCGGCTCAGCGATGCTGATATCTATATATGATTACTGGGGCTATTACAATGTTTGCTTCCTCGGTGACGAAGTGAAGGATCCCGCAAGGACGATCCCACGGACGATCATCCTCTCAATATTGCTCGTCGGGATTATTTACCTGGTAATGAACATCAGCATCATCGGCGTAATACCGTGGCAGGAGCTGGTCAAAGGCGCGGGCTCGAAGGAAAGTCACTACATCGTCTCTGCTTTCATGCAGAGGATCTACGGTCACTGGGCAGGTTCGCTTGCGACAATATTGATAATGTGGACCGCCTTTGCTTCGGTCTTCTCGCTTCTTCTCGGCTACTCGCGGATCCCTTACGCCGCCGCGCTGGACGGAAATTTCTTCAAGGCATTCGGGCAGATCCACAAGAAACACAAGTTCCCATATGTTTCGCTTCTTACTCTCGGTTTCGTAGGCTCACTTTTTTGTTTCCTCAGCCTGGCTCAGGTCATAGCGGCGTTGGTCGTTATACGCATACTGATTCAGTTCATCTCGCAAACAGTCGGGTTGCTGGTCTGGCGATCCAAACATCCTGAGTCTTCTCGCCCGTTCAGGATGTGGCTGTACCCTCTTCCGGCGTTACTCTCGCTTTCCGGATTCCTGTTCGTGCTCTTCTCGCGGAACAACTTCGCTGTCGAGATACGTTACGCGGCAATCATACTTGCTGCAGGACTCATCGTGTACTTCGTCAGGGCGTATGGGAAAAAGGAGTGGCCTTTCGTCAACGGGGGGAATTGAACTGATCTCCTGTCGGACGACTTGCTCAGAAGCCTAAGCCGGGTGACTTACCGTCAAACAGGCAGCCCTCAGTAATTTGTTCCATCTTCCAATCTGACACACTTCCGTCTCAGGGCGCCACAATGACTCCTCGAGCACTCTCAATCGATCGGAATCTTCACTCTCTATTTCCATAAGTCCGTTCATGTTTCCTGTCAGTTCACCCAGTTGGATGCTTGTTCCACGACTGCTATTCGGTACAACATCGACTGCAACATCAGGTCAAATTCTTAGCGATGGACATCGATCACGTTACCTGGCAGGTGCCCCGGCTTGCGAAGCCCGGCCCCCCTCACGTTCTCCCTGCCACACGACCTTAACCTTATGCATTCCCCTCATGGAGTTCATCAGGTACACATCGTCACTACGGCGAAGCTCATCGAGGCTGATAGTCTTCTCGGCAATCTTCTTTCGGTCAAGGAGCCAGGCCCGGTACGTCCCGGCCAACAACCCGCAGTGAACCGGCGGCGTGAACAACTCTCCGCCGATCCTGACGGCAACGTTGGCAATCGTAGTCTCGGTCACCTCACCCTTCTCGTTGAACAGGAGAACATCGCTGAATCCCGGTGATCTCTCCAGAGCATCTTCGTAAACTCTGCGGTTCGTCGTCTTGTGATACAGGAAGACATCCGAAGAATCAACCGGAGATCCGGCAACTGCCACATCACCAAATCCGGACTCCGGCGATGCGACGGGAGTCGCTGAGACGTCCACTCCCCCGGCACGGGTAAGAAGCATTCGAACACGTTGAGGTTCATCGGACAAGCGATACGCCGTACGGTTCAACTCATCACGTATTCTCTCAACACCCAGTGCAAATCCGAAGTACGTCGCGGATTGTTCCAAGCGCCGGAGGTGGTAGTCGAGAAGCAGATACCCGTCGCCCGGCAGCCAAAGCATCGTTTCCAGCAAATCGAAATCTGGCACCCGCGCACGTCCTAAGGATCCTGCGGACAGGACTCTTGCCTTGATGGCACACTCTTCCCATTCGCGATCGCGATTCGAGTCCCAGACGATCCCGCTGCCGACGCTGTACTCTGCACGACCATCCTCTTTATTCAATAACAGTGTGCGTATGGCCACATTGAACTGTGCCCGGCGGCCGGGCGCTATCCATCCAATTGCCCCGGTATAAACGCGACGCGGAGATGATTCCAGCTCGGTAATGATCTCCATTGCACGACGCTTGGGTGCACCGGTAACCGACGCCGGCGGAAACAGCGCCTGGAATATCCGGACCATCTGTGCCTTCGTTCTTCCACACACTGTTGAGGTCATCTGCCAGACAGTCGGGTATCTTTCAAGAGTGAACATTGCCGGCACCTGAACACTTCCTATCGCACCCACACGCCCGATGTCGTTCCGAACCATGTCGACAATCATCAGGTTTTCTGCACGCTCCTTCATGGACTCGCGCAACGTCTCCGCCTTCCCGCAATCATCTTCGAACCACAAGCCTCTCGCCGCCGTTCCTTTCATCGGCTTCGATTCGATACGGTCGCCTTCCAACCGGAAGAAGAGTTCCGGTGACACGCTGAGAATGGCACACTCGCCTGTATCGACAAAAGCAGCGTAAGGCGTCTCCTGACCGGCCATCAATCGAGTGAACATAGCCTGCGGATTCAATTGTACGGTCGCCCTCAACCGGTAGCTGAAGTTGACCTGGTACGTGTCCCCTCTACGGATATACTCGTGAATGGTGTCTATCTTGCCGCGATATTCGTCCAGCGTCAGTGAGGGCTGCCAGTCAAAATCCGGTTGCTCCGAAGAGACACAGGCCGGCAGCTGCTCAAGCTCGGTCGGCTGCCGGAACAGTCCGAACCACAGAAGCGGGAATTCCCATTCGGATTTGGTGGGCAACGCCGGGTCGAAGGCGCGGGCGGCCTCGTATGCCACGAAGCCCACCGCTATCAAGCCTTCTTCATTCACGATTCGCTCGACATTATCGAGAGCAGGAACAACTTCCTCGATGCGCCGCGCGGCTACGATATGCGTTGGATTTGCGTAATGTAGCCAGCGGTTGCCGGGCCCATCGCGAAGAATCGCCTGCGGAGATGACTTCATGTCCGATGTCTGCCGGGACATTTTTATCCGGTCGCTGTGTTGATGTGACGCTCCATGATTAACGCACGCCAGCGAACTGCTCCGTCGTCATCGCAAATCAGAAGCGATCGAAACTCATCTATCTTCGTTCTTTAACTCTCACTTCTATTTCTTGCGTTGGACAGTTTATGCCTGACACTTCGAAATGGATTTTCGGAGGAATATTCTTCAAGCTCTTGCTCTCCACACCCACAGATATCGTCTTAGTCTCGCCAGGGAGCAGAGAAATATAGTTGTCATCATACTCGGTCCTGAGAGTGCCTGATTCCTTGAGCATCCTCGTCCTGATGAAAAATGCGAGGTGTCCTGTAGTGTTTGATATCAGGATCTCACCTTTCCCGATTCCGTCCTTTCCTACCAACAACTCAGAGGTTGCCGGATCAACACTCAGTGATATCTCGGGCATCCTGTTTATTTCTGAGAATATATGGTCATAGTCTTCCAGGGTTCCCGTCTCGCTCACAGCAATCGGATAGAGCGCGTCAGATATTTTCCTTCCCGACTTGTCAATTAATTCGACCGAGACAAAGAATGCTTTCCCTTTGAATGAGTCGGGAATTTTGAACTCGATCCCGCCTACCTTCGCCGAAGTATTTGCCGCTGTCCCTGCTGCACCCGATGTTTCGGCAAGTGTTCTGCCGGCACAGTCGATCAGTTTCCCGACGTAGGTAGATTTCTTCACCGGCTCCTGAGTGTCGTTCAGCAGATAGATGTCCGCTTTGAAAGTCTCGCCCGTATTCCACAGGTATCGTTCGAAATCCGCCGAAATGTGAATCGGGCGCGAAGCACGTTTCATGAAGTAATACGACGGCTTTGGCGTTCCGTACCAATCCACGATAGACCAGGAGACGCACGGCCATATATCGTTGTACTGCCAGACAAGGAAGCCGCTGTTCCTGAATTTGTTCTCTCTGCAGAATTCCATATCGAACTCATTCCCAATCGCCTGGTATAGCTGGCTCCTCGTAATGAGATCTTTTATATTCGATAACTCGCCGAACTCATTCGCGTAACGCATCAGCTTGATCAGGTGCTGGAAGCGTGTGCTGGACTCACCATGATATTCAATGTACGTTGTGTCCGGCGGCCAGAGCAAGTCGTCAGCCGTGAACTTAGCATAGTCTTCCCAGACCGGAGGAGCGTTCAAACCTGCTTCGCTGCGGAATGGCCGGACGACCCGGTACCTTGTGTAAGGCTGCATCCCATGCCAGACTCCCCAATAGTGATCGTCTCCCATGTAAGGCGATGCCCTGTGGAACTCTCGCTGCGGATCCAGGGTCTTCAAGAGTTCCGCAAGAGAATCGATCACCGCCTTGCTGCCTATGTCGTCCGGGTCGAATTCATTTCCACCGCACCAGAATGTAAGGCTCGGATGGTTTCTCAGACGGAGGACCGCCGATCTCGCGCCATCCAGGAAACTTTCACGATCGATCTTAGAGAAACTGCGGTTGCTCAGAAACTCCTGCCACGCGAGGATGCCGTACTCATCACAGAGATCATAGAA
>CAZRXH010000054.1:0-13294 GCA_964603995.1 uncultured Bacteroidota bacterium
CACAGGAGAAGACGAAAAATGATGCCAACCATAACATTTGTCCTCAAGAATACAATGTCACCCTTGCACGTGATCGCTGCTACTATGTCACCCTATCGACTCTGTCAAAAAGGTAAGTGGAGGCGGAGTCATGTGCAATGGAGAAGTTGTTCTTGGACTATTTGTTTCATGAAGCGGCAGGTAGGATCAGGATTATCCCTAATTCATCCTAAAGCTATATATCGAACTCGATGGCGTGAAGACAGTTTGCGGCGCGCAGAACGATGACAATGAACGTCCCCAACTCTACCCTCTTCTAAGAAGCAAGCCCATGATCGCATCTCTCTCCTTCTTGTCCAGAGAAAGACGCATAATAACAAAGAAGTAGACGCTGAGACCAATCAATGCCGTGACAACTCTCAACGCTAATCCGTGCTCGATAACGAGCGATAGGACAGCCCAAACCAGAACGACGATAGACGGAAGAACCAGACCTCTCTGGGGCCGCCCGGAAAAGACTCCCTCAGACTTGAGTTCTCTGTGACTTGCCCAGAAGAGCAGCGCCATGTCCAATCCCATCCGGAGAAGAGTCGCGACTGCTGCGCCAACAACTCCCCAGAGGCTGACGAATGTGAACACAACGAAGATGTGAATAGGCAATTCAACCAAGTGAAAAACTCCAGTGATGTTCGGTTTGCCGACAGCGTGAAGCGTCGTGTAAGGGATCTGGGCGACGGAGTTGAAGACGAATGCGACAACGAGAATCAAGAAACAATTCAGAGACGTCGTAGCGAAAGTCCCTCCGATCCACACTTTCAGGATTTCGTGTCCAAATATCAGGAGCAAGACACCGATTGGAATCATGAAATAAATAAGCACCCGAACCGACGTGCGATAAATGCGGTTGAATTGTTCCCTCGAAGCTGACGAAGCGCCAACACCGCTGAGTCCGGGAAACAGAGCAGATGCTATGGCTGTAGCAAAAATCACCAGTTTGGAAGTCGCCTCGTACGGGATTACGTAGAACGGGAGAATGCTGGTCGCAATTGTGGCACTCAAGACAAATCTTTCGAGGTACTGCAACACAGGACTGACTATCTGACTTACCATCACCCATCCGCCGAATCCAAGTAATTCCTTTAACAATTTTACGTTCGATAGTTTTCCAAGCCCCTTCAGCCCAGAGACGTTCAAAGCGACCACAAGATGAAGGACTGTTATCACCATCCTCAGCACTGCAACATACCAGACAATATCGACCAGACCCACACGAAAGAGCACTAGAGCAAATATTCCTCCCCATTGCAGGATGCCACTTGTTGCCTGGAGTAAGTTTGTCAAATCGAAACGCTCATATCCCATCAATGTTCCCCTCAGTATCCCCTGCAGTATCATGAAGGGCATCGTCACCGCGACGATCCTGATTGAAGTGTAGACAACCACCATTCCACCAGGCACCTTGAAAAGAAGATTTCCCAATTGCCCCGCAAAGATGTAGATCAGAAACCCGACCAAGATCCCGATAGCCACACTGAAGAGGCACGAGAACGTGAATATGCTTGCGAGCGCCTCGGTGTCACCAATGCTTCGTTTATCAGCTATGAATTTTACGACCGCTCTCCCAACTCCCAAATCAACCAAAGAAAAATAGCCGATGAACACGAGGACAAGCGAAAGAATGCCAAAGGATGTGTCGCCCAGGCCCCGAAGTATGTGTGGGATTGCAAGGAACGTCACCGCCAAGACAAAAACCTGTGTCAAGATATTCAGAAGACTGTTCTTGTAGACAGTCTTCAGAACACTTGGAGTATTTGCCTTCCTGGTTTTGAGGTCAACGTCCTTTCCCAAACTGAATCCCTTGTCTGTCCCCGAATCATGCCGGTTCATTCGGTCGAAATCACGCTACGGCCGATTCCGGCCGTCGCTCCCCACAAGATCGAAAGTATCATGACCGGCACCTTGTCGTTGAATTGAGGTGACGTGAAAGTGACAACCAACATTACAGCAAATATGGCAACAAAGCTGAGGATGATCGCTTTCGACGAATTGTCCTGCAACTTTGTGACAACCCTTGCTGCGTAGAAAAGCCTGTACAGGTAGAAATACATGTACAAACCAGCACCGATAATTCCTAATTTGAAAAGGAGAAACAAATAGCCGTTGTGTATGTAGTAGGTTGTGACCGTAAAACTCTTGAGCAGTTCGTAAAATGAGAACTCTGCACCGAGTCCGTTGCCGACAATCGGACTCGCTTTTATCCACGATATCACCGACGCAGACTCTATTAGTCTGTCTTTCAGAGAAGCGCTGGCGAGATCAATCGATGTTACTCGCATCGAAAGGACATCCAGCAGAAGTCCGAAGATCCTTGGAAACACTACGAGCGCCACCATCGTAATGAGCAAAAGTCCACCTGACAAATAAAGAACAAGCCGCGCCCTCGCTCCACGCCAGAGAAATATTATCAGAACTATCGTCCCGAGAGCGGTGGCCACCCAATACCCTCTGGTCATTGTCAGCCCGAGAGAAAGGATATTAACTGCAAGAAGAGGGAGCGTAACCCATGGCTTGTAAGCTTTCGAGGCTATCATCGATAGTAGGATGATAATAGCGGCCATATAAAGTGGTTCGCTAAGATTCTTCCTACTCCAGAGAACATTCCAAATATGTACCGCGTCAACCGTTGCGGACTTGAAAATGTAGATGACGTAGAAAGCTGCAAGAGTACATGTGATCAATAGGGCCCACAGAACCCTGTTCAACTTCTTGTAGTCGGTCACGTACTCTTTGATTGGGAAATAGAAGAGATACGGTATGAAAATATAGAACTCACGCATCCCTCTGGAAAACGAATCCTGATTGCGGTACGTTGCCCAGAAAACGCTGAGCAGGGAGAATGCGAGGAAGAGGATGAACACGAACTCATCTTTCCGGTCAACGATCTTTTCGCCCTTCAACCATTTCCGAAAGAACCAAATGAAAAGTGCCGGGAAGAAAAAGGCCGTGTAAACAAGTTTGTTCAGGGTGATCGACTCGGTCTTTTCCAGGAATACCAGTAGATGTATTGGTATTGCTGCCAAGATCCAGCGTTCATCCTTCCTCAGAAGGAAGATATAAACAAGCACCCCCAATACCGCCACAGGAATGGCAAATATCAAAATCGAAGTATTAATTCCCACGATCTCTGCCCGGGATCCCGCTAGCTGTTACTTTGTAATCTGAGCTTTTTAGCGACTTTCAGCGAGAACCGGTAGTACTTTTGCTGTAGCGGACTTATCGAAGACTCATGCTGCAAACCATTCTTCACGAAAACTCCAAACAAAATGGAGAGAACGAGGCCCAGGAATGCACCGGACAGCACGATCAGGGCCCTCAAAGGATAAGCCTTCTTCTCAGGTGGCACTGCCCTGTCCAATACAAGCACCGTCGGAGTCTCTTTCGCCTCTTCCAACTTGGCCTGCTCGTACATCGGGTAGACATACTCGAGGAGTCTGCTTTGAATTTCCACGTCCCTGTACAAATCCAGATACATCATCATCTTCCCAGGCATTTGCTTGAAAGGAACAAAGACTCCAAAGTCTCCCCGCGACCCTTGAGTTTGCCCGGTCTTCAGCTCGTTAATCTTCTTCGTGAGAGCGTCAATCTGTTGAGTAGTCGATTGGACCTCTGGAGATGTGACTGACATTTGCTTTTCGAGAACCGAAAGCTTCACCTGTGCCAGCATCAATTGAGCCTCAAGTTCAGCGCCAGCTTGTACGGAGGCCTTGGCCTGATCCGGCAGAGAGAACACTCCATATCTCTGCTGGAATGCTTTCATACTGTCCTCAGCTGCCTCCAGATCACTGACATTCTTGAGATATCGATTCTCGATAACAATCCGCAAGTTCCTTGCATCTTCCGACGAAAGCTGCGCGTTTATCTCATTCAATATGGACACGAAATAGTTGGCCATTGCTGCCGCACGGATGGGACTTCGATCGTATGCTTTTACGACGACTTGACCGAATTTGTCGAGTTCAAAATCGCTGTTGGAGCGCAGCTCCTTGATGGTTTTATCCATGGACGAGTCACCTATTGAATAGACTTTCATTAGGTCAAATTTCTTCACAACTCTCTCCATGGCATCGCGACTGTTGAGAATCGCCAGATAGTTGAATCCCACTCCAATTTGCCCTTCACCACCTCCGACCAGTGAGCCAAATTGTCTCGCCAGGCTGGACACCGTCGAGCTCATGCCTGTTCCAAGCATCGATAGCATGGCGCTCTTTTGGGATGGCAGGACAGTTGCCTGTCCTTCATATTTGACGGGCAGTATGAAGGCCAGGACTGTTGCCAGTACGGCAAGCACCAGGACGGACAACGCAATGACTTTCCTCCACGCGTAGCATAGCTCGTAGAACTCCCAAGTCACCGACTTCTTTTCGTCTTTCTCGCTCACTTATGTGACTCCTCAGCGTTTTTATTACTGGTTGCCAGCGCAGTCGCTCCGGCTGAACTCATTAAGACATCCGCTATTCTCTCCGCTGCCTTGCCGTCCCAGAGATCCGGTACTCTGCTGCTCTTCCATCTGCCGGCATAACAGTCACTCACAAGACTTATAATCTTCTCAACATCCAACCCCGTCAGAACATTTGTTCCCACTTCAACAGTAGCGGGGCGCTCCGTGTTCTCCCTCATCGTCACGCAGGGAACATTCAGAAACGTAGTCTCTTCCTGAATTCCACCGGAGTCAGTTAGCACAATTCGCGCATCCATCATCAGGTTCAGGAAATCCAGGTACCCAAGCGGTTCAGCCAGCACGAGCCCTTTGACGCCATCAAATTCACTCTTCAGCCCAAACTCTTCAATGCGCCTCCTTGTCCGCGGATGGATTGGGAAAACTGTCTTGCCAAACTCCTCGATTCCCCGGAATATCCGCAGGATATTCAGAAGGTTCTCTCTCTCGTCCACATTACTCGGACGATGAAGAGTCACGAGAGTGTAGCCGTGCGGAGACACATCGAAACTCTTTTTAATCTGCGAGCTGCTTGCCTTCTCCCGGTACGCGATCAGCGAGTCTACCATTACGTCGCCGACGAGGAAAGTCTTGCCTTCGTCAATTCCTTCATGTCTCAGATTGACGAGGCCGCTCTCTTCGGTGACGAAGAGATAATCGCTCAAAACGTCAGTCACCATCCTGTTCAGCTCCTCCGGCATCGTTCTGTCGAAGCTGCGAAGGCCCGCTTCAACGTGTGCAACGGGGACGAGCAACTTCGCAGCCGTCAGGCTGCAGGCTACCGTGGAGTTTACATCGCCAACAACGATAACCAGATCCGGCTTTTCTCTCAACAGGACCTTCTCGAACTCGACCATCACCCTGGCGGTCTGTTCAGCATGAGAACCCGAGCCTATACCGAGGTAGACATCGGGTTTGGGAAGTTCCAGATCCTCGAAGAAAACTTTGGACATGTTCGCGTCATAATGTTGTCCGGTGTGTACAATCAAGTGCTGAAGCAGATCGATTTTCGAGAACACCCTGTGGAGGGGCGCCACCTTCATGAAGTTCGGACGGGCGCCGACAACACTCATGAACTTGAGTTTCCGGCTCACTTCCCGTCTCCAAGCAATACTATCTTCTCTCTCCCTTTTTTCACCTTCTTCGTGGCATTGCGGGCGTCTACCACACATCTGGAATTCCTGACAATCATGTCGTAATCATAAGAAGAATGATCGGTTGTAATTACAACGCAGTCCATCGATTTCAATAGTTCCGGTGTCAACCTGACCGACTTGAAATCCTTGCCATCGACATGAGCAGTCGGCACGTAGGGATCATTGTAGGATAGATTCGCCGCGCCGTCCTGCAAGAGCAACTCCATAACCTTCAGCGCAGGGGAGTGCCGGGTGTCGTCAACATCCTTCTTAAACGCGATACCCAGGATCAGGATTTTCGCCTTCTTAAAGCTGATCGGCCTGAAGCTTAATTCACGCTGTACCATGTTCCGCACGTAGAACGGCATGTTCTCGTTCACTTCCGCCGCCAGTGAGATGAAATTCGTCTGAAAGTCGTAAGCTTTGGCGAGCCATTCCAGGTAGTATGGATCGATCAAAATACAGTGGCCGCCGATACCCGGCCCGGGAAAGAACGGCATAAAACCGAACGGCTTCGTGGCGGCAGCTTCAACCACTTCCCAAATGTTGATCCCTCCCATCCTGTCGCAGAGCTGCGCGAGTTCATTCACCAGTGCGATGTTCACGCTCCTGAAAATATTTTCGAGGAGCTTTTCCATCTCCGCAACCTTGGGATTCGACACCTTGACTACTTCACTGACGCTTTGCGCGATGACAAGCGCAGCAAGATCCGTGCTTATCTCGTTGACTCCGCCGACCACTGTCGGGATATTGTTCGTCTTGAATTTCTTGTTTCCAGGATCGATCCGCTCCGGAGAAAACGCCAGGAAGAAATCCTCCCCCGCCTTGAGCCCCTTCTCCTCCAGGATCGGTTGTACATAACCCTCGGTCGTGTTCGGAAAGGTTGTGCTCCTCAAGACAATTATCTGGTCCTTCCTCAGCTTCCCGGCAATCTGCCTCGTGGCATCGACAATGAATGAGATATCGGGTTCCTTATTGGGCGTGAATGGCGTCGGGACGCAAATAAAAATCGCATCGCAAGTCCCTACGGAATCGAAATTGCTCTCGGCTGTGAACGTTCCTGATTTTACGACTGAATTGAAATCCTCCGGATCGATATCATCGATATAATTCTTGCCTTTTCCGATACTCTCGACTTTTCTCGTGTCCAAATCGATTCCCAGTGTTTGAAATCCCTTGGCTGCAAATTCTACTGCGAGAGGAAGCCCGACGTAGCCAAGCCCAACAACGCCTATCTTGAACTTCCTTTCCTCAATTCTCGCACGGACTTGGTCCAGTCCCGGCTTCAATCGTGATCGTTCCGACGTGTTTTTCATCTCTCCTCGTATTGAAGTTTGTAATAGTTTTGATATTCGCCCGATACTATGCGCCTCCACCAGTTTTCGTTCGAAAGATACCATCTAATGGTATGCCGGATTCCTTCCTCAAACGATCTCAATGGTTTCCACCCGAGTTCGAGTTCGATTTTCGACGAGTCCATGGCGTAGCGTCTGTCGTGACCTGGTCGGTCTTTCACATACTCAAGAAGTGATTCCGGTTTGCCAAGTATCGACAGGACGAGTTTCACCATTTCAATGTTGGCGACTTCGTTTCCGCCACCGATATTGTATACTTCGCCGATCCTCCCCTTGTATAGCACGGCATCAATTGCCTCGCAGTGATCTTCCACGTAAATCCAGTCACGGACATTCATTCCGTCGCCATAGATGGGCAGCTTCCTCTCCTGAAGTGCGTTGACGATCATCAGCGGTATGAATTTCTCAGGAAACTGGAAAGGGCCATAATTGTTGGAGCAGCGGGTGATGAGCGTCGGCACGCCGAACGTCTTCCACCATGCCCTGGCAAGCATGTCTGCGCCGGCTTTGCTTGCTGAATACGGACTGTTCGGTGAGATGAGCGTCGATTCGGTGAATTTTCCTGTTGCGCCCAAGGAACCATATACTTCGTCAGTGGATATTTGAACGAACCGTTCCACTCCAAATTCCCTGGCTGCTTCAAGAAGAGTCATCGTCCCACGGACGTTCGTGTCGATGAACATAGCAGGACCAAGGATGCTCCTGTCGACATGAGATTCGGCGGCGAAATTTATGACAGCATCAAAATGCCATTCGTTGAAAAGTCTGCGAACGAACGCTTCATCGGCTATGTCGCCATGAAAGAAGTGATAGAGAGAATTTGACTCGACATCACGCAGACTCTCAAGATTGCCCGCGTAGGTCAACTTGTCGAGGTTGACGGTCTCAACGTCCTTGTGTCTATCAAGGAACAACCTGATGAAGTTGCTCCCTATGAAGCCAGCTCCGCCGGTAATTAGAATTGCTTTCAGATTCATTGCAGCCAACGATTGAAGCCCTTCAGTTTGCCTCGTTACGATGATGGTTCAAGGATTTCTGCTGTTCGCATGTGGTCTGAAAATATATCAACGCAGACACGGAGTTTCAACATAAAACTTCGTTCGATGGTGACTTTGAAGAGCTACGCTCACGATGAGTTACAGCCGCGTCAAACCATCAAGCGACACGTGCACAGCAAGATCAGACTGGTCTTGGAAAATTGGCCCGTGGCGGTTAAATTGAACAAAATTCTGGAGAACTAGATGGCAAAAATCTGTGAAGTGTGTGGTAAGAAACCGATTTACGGACACAACATCAGTCATGCGCACAACATCACGAACCGGCGATGGGACCCGAACCTACAAAGCGTCAGGGCAATCGTCGACGGGAAAGTCAAGCGTATGAAAGTCTGTGCGTCCTGCATAAAGCAAGGTCGCGTAAAGAAAGCTGCCTAGCACTCGCTAGGCAGTGGACCTCCCCGGCATCCCCTGCCGAGAAGTCATTTCCTGTTGGCCGTGTCGAACGTTCCTCTTCTCGTATCTGCCTTAGTTATGCTGTAAGATTCGAGACCCCAGTAAGTTTCTTTGGCCACGACTCTGAACACCGTGTAGAGAGGTATGGCCAATACCATACCGAGAACCCCCTTCAACTCTGCCGCGATGAGTATCAGGAGTACGATCGTGAGCGGATGCATTGACGCGCCCCGCGAGTAAACCGCGGGTACGACGACGATGTCATCAACCAGCCTGATTGACACAAAAAGTATAACTATAGGGAGCAGCATGCTCAGGTTGCCCACCTGAATAATCGAGACGACCATTGCCGGTACGGCCCCGACAACCGGACCAAGATAAGGAATTAAGTTGGCTACTCCTGCCGCAGCTCCTATGATGACTGCATATTTCACTCCCATCGCGGCGAGACCAATGATGGAGAGCGTGCCCACTATTGCCGCCTCGGTCACCCACGCACGCGTGTAACGTCCAAGTTGAACTCCTATCTTGTGGATGACGTTCAGAGTCATTTCAAAATACCTGTTTGGCACAAGCGCCACAAATTTTCTCAGGAACTCGTCACTATCTTTCAACAGAAAGAAAGTCACAAAGGGAACTATGACGAGAACCATCAACACGGAGCCGGCACTCGTCAAAATCTCAAGCCATCTGCTCGCCAATTGGACCAGCATTTGGCTTATCCTGCCCGCTACATCGCCAAAATCTATGAACGGCATTTTGCTTTGGAGTTCAGCCAGAAGCACTTCCGTCTGCTTGCCAAAGTCCGGTGACCTCACGGAATTTTCAAGACTCGCGACCTGTTCAATCAAGGGCGGCAACAGAGTCGTCAACAAAGCGATGATTACAATCCCGATGAGAGCGTAAATGATCAAAATGCTGTAGACCCGTTTCACCCCCCTCATCTCTAGCGCTTCGACAATCGGAGAAAGGAGAAACGCGAGGAGAAAGGAAAAAATGAGAAGGACAAAAACATCGCCGAGCAATGAGACGAACCATAGGACAAGCAGCATAAATGCGACTAATATGAAAACCTTGAAAATATTCTTCCTAAAGATCGACAGCATCAACGTCTCCTTTGAACACTGCGCGGGTTACCTTTCTTATCACATCCCAGTCAAACCCTCGTCTTGCAAGAAAAGCGACCAGTTTATCACGTCTCTTGTTCGTCTCGAATCTCCCGAGCGACCGCATCTTCGTCTCGGCAGCTGCAAGTGCCAACTTAAATTGCGTCTCCTCGTCCATCACGCTTGAGACGGCTTTTTCCACTTCGTCCTTTGCCACCCCTTTCTCGCGCAATGCCCTCTCCAGCTCTCTTCTTCCGACGGGCTTGGCGGCAATTTTGCTGGCGACGAAGGCATCCGCGAACCGGGAATCATCTATCAATCCGATCTGGCTGAGCTTCGCGATTACATTGTCTATCGTGGTTCGAGGATAGCCTTTCTGTTGAAGGCGCTTGTCGAGTTCGATACGCGTTCGCATTCTATAGTTTAGAAGTCGGGCCGCTGCAGTATATGCATCGTGGAACGACTGTGCTTCGCTTAATCTCGAAAGCAACTCGCTAGTAATCTCGTCGTTACGGCGAAGGCCGAAATCTATTATTACCTCCCTGCTGAAGATCAGCTCAGTTCCCTCGTCGAAAGAGATTACGAACTTGCCTCCCCTTCGGGCCCTCTCAATTGAGCTAATACGCATGACTCAGTGCAGGTTCTGAGTGACTACTCTTTCTGTTTCTTCGACTCCTTTGATTTCTCGATCTTCTCCTGCGGCGCGGAGCTTCCGTTTCCGCTGTTCTTTGGGGATGTCAGGCCAAGTTTCGATCTGATCTCGTCTTCCAACTCGTTCAGCGCGGCAGGATTCTCCTGGAAGTACTTCTTTGCAGCTTCCCTTCCCTGACCGAGTCTCTCGCCCTTGTATGAGAACCAAGTCCCGCTCTTCTGAACCACGTTCTGGTCAACGGCCACGTCTAACAGATCGCCGGTCCGCGAAATGCCCTCGTTGTAAGCGATATCGAATTCCACTTCCTTGAACGGCGGAGCTACCTTATTCTTCACGACCTTGACGCGAACTCTGTTCCCGACAACCTCCTGCCCTTCCTTGATGTGATCACGCTTGCGAATGTCAAGGCGCAAGGCGGCATAGAACTTCAGTGCGTTGCCTCCGGTTGTCGTCTCCGGATTGCCGTAAACTATGCCGATTTTGCTCCGCAGCTGATTGGTGAAAATAACCGAGGTGTTACTCTTGCTGATGGCGGCAGTGAGCTTCCTCAATGCCTGGGACATTAATCGCGCTTGCGCTCCCATTTGAGCGTCGCCCATTTCGCCCTCAATTTCAGCACGCGGCGTCAGCGCTGCGACGGAGTCTATTACCACCACGTCAATGGCACCGCTTCTGACCAGCGTCTCAACTATGTCGAGCGCTTGTTCGCCAAACTCCGGCTGGGAAAGAAGCAGATTGTTTGTGTCGACGCCGATCCTCTTAGCGTAGTTCAGGTCGAGCGCATGTTCTGCATCTATGAATGCGGCGATGCCTCCCCGCCTCTGCGCTTCGGCAATGACGCTCAGGCAAAGCGTCGTCTTGCCGGAACTCTCCGGGCCAAAAATCTCTGTGATTCTGCCGCGAGGTATGCCGCCAATTCCTACGGCCCAGTCAAGTGAAATCGAGCCGGTGGATATTGCATCGATTTTCGCGATGGGTCCTTCCCCCATCTTCATAACGGCGCCCTTGCCGTAGTCACGTTCGATCTGATTCAGCGCAATATCGAGCGCCTTCAGCTTAGCCTCTTTATCCTCTGCCATCTTCTGAATTCCTTTCCGGTTTCAATAACCGCTCCGAAGTTAAGACTCTCCGGACTATTCAAGTGAATATTCACGTAAAATTCTGTATTCCGAGCCCGAAGGCTTCAAAGTGCTTTCAAACAGTGCAACGCTGCTGGGGAAGAATCGTCTGACCGGTAATTTACCCTCACCCGCCAACTTCTGCAAGTCTGCGTTCCCACCTGGTTCATGCGCAGGTGAGTCTCTGCGAAGACGGTAGTGCGTGTCCCTTCTTTCATCAGTCCCCCGAATTCGCGCTATTGTAATATGCGCCTTGAATGCTCGCGCCTCAGGTTCGACACCGAATTTCCGCACCGCCGTCTTGATAGAATCAGCGAATGAAGAGAGTGATCCATCATCATAGCAGTCGAGCCAAATCCCCCTTCTTATTTTCTCATTTGGGAAAAACTTCATGCCGATTATCTCAGTAGACGGAGAAATTCGCGAATGCTTTTCGAGCTCATCTGCCGTCGATGAGAAAAGACGATCGACTTTTTCACCATCGAAATCACCGATGAAAACAAGCGTAATGTGGAGCTTGTCCTCGGTCTCGAAACGCGCATTCGTTAAGCGAGGGCGGAGAATCTGCTGGAGGTCGGAGATTTCCCGCTTGGTTTGCTCGGGAAGGGTCGCACCGAAAAAGATTCTCATCCGCGTTCAGCTCACTTCTGCAATCCGAAAGTTACGCCGTGCATCCAAACGGCTGCAAAGAAATCGTAAAGCGGGTCGGATATGATTTAAAAGCTGCCACACAAAATCGAACTGCACTGAAATTCAGCTAAAGCCGAGGATTCGCCTTCGGACGAGTTCCAGCGCTGCCTGTGAGGTGCGCTCTTTGAACCGGACGCGCTCATCGGGGAACATGTGCTTTCTTACTATCGTGCCCGCGGAGTCTGCAAGCGCGATGAACACCAGACCAACCGGCTTTTCAGGAGTCCCACCTGTCGGGCCAGCAATGCCGGTCACTGACACACCGATGTCTGTTTTAGAAATCATCCTGATCCCCTCGGCCATTGCTTTCGCAACTTCCTCGCTGACTGCACCAAAATTCCTGATGAGTTCCTCCGGGACATGCAAAACTCCCACCTTGGCTTCGTTGCTGTAGCTCACCACACCCCGGTCGAAATAAGCGGAGCTTCCTGAGATGTTGGTTATCCTGTTCGAGATCAACCCTCCAGTGCAGCTCTCGGCTGTCGCAATTGTCAGACGCTTCTCCTTCAGAAGCTTTCCTACCGTCTCTTCAATGTCAATTTCGCCCTCAGAGTAAATATACCTTTCTGCTTTGTTCCTTATTCTCGATTCTACGTCTGAGACAATTTCGTCTGCTTCCGCAGCTGAATGTGCTTTGACCGTTATTCTCAACCGTACGCCAAATTGGCTCGGGAGAAATGCGAGCTTCGCTTTTCCACCGAGAATCTCATCGACATCACCGAGTAGTTCAAAAAGGCTCGACTCGGCAATACCTGTAGTCTTCAGGACCTTGTGCCTGATCACCTGCCCGATGGCTTTCCCTTTGAGATGCGGTATGATGTACTCACTCATTATGTTCTGCATCTCGTGCGGTACGCCCGGCATAACAACGAACACCCTCCCGTCCTGATCAAAGAGCATGCCCGGCGCTGTTCCCCAATGGTTCATCAACACAGTACAGTCTTCAGGCACAAGCGCCTGCTCCTCGTTCACTTTTCTGACAGGGATGTTCCGCTTTGAGAGACGGTCTTTCACGTTCTCAAGCACCGAAGCATCCATCACCAGCTTGACTTTGAAGAAATCCGCGACGACCTTCTTGGTGATGTCGTCATGAGTTGGCCCCAGCCCACCCGTCACAAGAATCGCATCAAACTTACCGGTGTAGTCGACGAACGCGCGCATGATCTCTTCGTAATCATCCCCGACGACAACCGTGCGCACGACTTCGATTCCGACTTCCGAGAGCCTCTGCCCGATGAAGGCCGCGTTGGTATTGATTACCTGACCTATCAGAATCTCATCACCGATAGTGATTACTGCCGCAGTCTTCATC
>CAZRXH010000054.1:13394-17655 GCA_964603995.1 uncultured Bacteroidota bacterium
ACCCTCGATGGATCATGTCCATAGACTTTCTCCATCCGATCCGCGGAAAATGTTCCCCACACGAAGAACACCAGAATGGCAGGAAGTATTATGTAGAGTTTCTCGAATCCAGGCATGAAATAGACTATCAACCCCACGACTGACCCTGCTGTGCCAGGCGCAATTGGAGAAAGACCGCTCCCGAGTCCAGTCGATATTAGTCTGTCGAGAAAGCCCGGTCCGCCAGATAGCTTCTCGATGCCGGTCGTTCCCTGACGCACAGCATCGGGAGAAGAGTCATTCGGATTGCGTTCTTCCACTGAAAGCCCGAAGGGAGGAATAAATGACCTTGTGATTCTCCACGATGTATTGCACCCCTGTGCCCAGCGTCAGGATTGTAACGAGAAACATCGAATAGTAAATGACGTTGGCATTGAGAATGCTGTTGAAGACCGGAAGCAACGGAGGAATCGTGTTCCTCAGGACGACTGCAAGAAGCACCGCGTAGATAAACACCATCTGGGCGAAAGTCTTCACCTTTGCGCTGAAATTAGTGTGGAGCGTGCGTCCGCGCAATTCAGCAAACGAGCGGAGAAGTGTGATCGAGATATCGCGCACCACTATGACCCAGACCATCCACCACTCCACGAGTCCGAGCCAGGCAAACGCAATGAAGGCGGCAGAGGTGAGTACCTTGTCAGCGAGAGGATCCAGAAAGATTCCCCACCGGGTAACCTTGCCGAGTCTCCTGGCCACCCAACCATCATACCAGTCGGTGAGCGCAGCGACAGCAAACACTATCAAAGACACCTGCTTCAGAACAAGACGTTCGCTGACAAAAAGTGCAACGAATATCGGGGTCAGAAGAATTCTTAGAATAGTGAGTTGATTAGGCAGCGTCATCGTGCCACAATTTAAGTTTGATTGAAATGGAGGTCAAGTCCGAAGCGTCCTTATATAATTAAACCGTCACACACTTTAAATGAAGCGTGCAATTGAATTTCAGGGGTTAAGGGAATATTTTTAAGCAATGACTGATAGAATCCTTTCGCTCTCAAGAAAAATCCTCCCGGAAATTGTGAAAATCAGGAGACGCCTTCACCAGTATCCCGAGCTCGCATTTGAAGAGGTCGCCACCGGCAAATTAATAGCATCCGAACTTGCAAGAATCGGTATAAAAGTCGAGCGTGGTATCGGCAAGACAGGCCTGGTTGGCATCTTGAGGGGGAACACGAAGTCAGGCGTGGTCGGACTGAGAGCCGACATGGATGCCCTGCCAATCATGGAGGAGAGCGGCGTCGATTTCGAAAGTCGAAACAGGGGAGTAATGCACGCTTGCGGCCACGACTCCCACATGGCAATGTTGTTGGGAGCTGCACGAATACTTTCGATGATGAAAGAGACGTTGCCGGGGACGATCAAGTTAATTTTCCAGCCGAGTGAAGAGAAGAACCCCGGGGGTGCTGCGTCCATGATCGAAGACGGCGCACTTGCCGACCCCGATGTCAATGTGATTTTCGGTCAGCACATCACGACCGATTTGCCCGTCGGTGCGTTCGGGTTCAGGGCTGGTCCGCTGATGGCTTCTGCAGATGAAATCTACATAACCGTCTTCGGACGAGGAGGACACGGAGCGAAACCGCACAAGACGGTCGATCCGGTCGTGATCAGCGCGCAAATTGTCCTCGGACTCCAGGGAATAATCTCGCGCATGAAAGACCCGCTCGAGCCGTCTGTCCTTACCATCGGTTCGATACACGGTGGGAGCGCGACAAACATAATCCCCGACTCAGTCAGACTCTCCGGCACATTGAGGACCATGAATGAGTCGTGGCGCAAGAAGGCACTAATGCTCGTGGAAAAGACAGCAGTCGGTTGCGCGCGAGGCCTGGGAGGGGACTGCAAAGTGGAGGTGAGCCACGGCTATCCAGTCCTTGTCAACTCCGAGGAGGAAACCAATCTCGCCCTCAGAACAGCAGCGGATATGTTCGGCAAGAGAGCAGCAAGGATCGTCCCGCCGCAGATGGGGGCCGAAGATTTTGCCTACTACCTTCAAAAAGTGGCCGGGACCTTTTGGTGGATCGGTGCCGGCAATAAGAAGACAGGTGCGACCGCATCCATTCACAGCTCGAAATTTAAAGTCGATGAGTCGGCCTTCATGTACGGCTCCGCTCTGCTGGCATCTGTCGCCATGGAATATCTCTCCGGCAGAGATGTAATCGGAAGCAAGCGTGGACGCCGCAGCTAAAGAAAACATCTCCAACCTCCTGCAGAAAATCTTCGAGCTGATAGTCAATTCCGGGGCTGCCATCAACCCTGTGGAGTTCATGGAAAAGCTCGAGCAGGTGACCGCTACGCTTCCGGATCAGTTCATGACGCTCAACAACTTCGAGCGGTTCATTGCGAACGCCACCAATTCCGCATCGGTCCTCTCCGATTTCGCCAGGGACGCGAAACTCCTTTCCGACTTTCTGATGGTTGTATCGACAAGCCAATATCTTGCCGACATCCTTGTAAGACACCCATCTTATTTTCGTTTTCTATTCTCTCCTTCCGGGATTGAGACGCAGATGAGTTACGACTTTCTCCTGTCCGAGCTTTCGAACCAGGTCAGGATTTACAAGGAGGCATCACACAAGAACGATTTCATCCGGAGGATATATAAGCGCGAGGTCCTCAGGATCGGTGCGCGGGATATCTGCGGGCGTGACAATATCGAGGGTACTACTCTTCAGATATCGCAGCTTGCAGAGTGTATGCTGAAGATTTCATTTGTGATTGCCGCGGAAGAGGTTAAGGCAAGGCGCGGCCCACTTTCAACGTCGATCAGCTGCATTGCCCTCGGAAAGTTCGGCGGGAACGAGCTCAACTACAGCTCGGACATCGATCTGATCTTCCTGTACGCGAAAGGTAAAGGCCAGGGCGACATAGAAGCGTCGGAAGAGGCGAACTATTTCGTCAGCGTCCTCATAAAACACCTGACAGCCGAATCCGCCGAGGGCCACTTATACCGCATTGATCTCCGTCTCCGACCGGACGGTTCCTCGAGCGCCGCGACGCAGAGCCTCGAAGGCGTAATAGCCTATTATGAATCTCGTGGAGAGCTGTGGGAGAGGCAAATGCTGATCAAAGCAAGACACGTCGCGGGTGACGAGTCCCTCAGCCACACGTTCCTCAATCACCTGCGGCCGTTCATTTACCCCCGTACGTGGCTCGAGAATCCATTGGACGAAATCCCGCGCATGAAGGTCCGGATCGAAATCGCAAATCCCAACGAGTTCAACATCAAACTGAGGCGCGGCGGAATTAGAGACATAGAGTTCGTCACCCAGGCTCTCCAGCTTCTGAACGGCGGGTCAATCCCGGAGATTCAGACAGGCAACACGCTCCGAGCGATAAAGCTTCTTGGCAAGAATAAGATTCTCAGCAAGCAGGAGGCGACACTTCTCTCCAATGCATACAAGTTCTACAGGCTCGTCGAGCACCGTCTTCAGCTCTTCAGCAACATGCAGACTCATACACTGCCGACAGATGCAGTTGAATTCAGAAACCTGTCGAAACGATGCGGATACAAGAACGAACGAAAATTCAGGAATGAGCTGTTCGGATACTTCGATACTGTATCGGACCTATTCGACAACGTCTTCCGCATCGAACAGCCCATAGAAAGATCTGAAATGGAGCAGCTCCTGGAGGGATCAGTGAACGACGAGCGCACACGCCAGGTTCTGGAGAACTACGGTCTGGTACGAATTGATGAGAGCTACCGGAACGTTCAGTTCCTTTCACGCGGCGTAACCAGAGCTGGTGACATCGAGTTTCCTGCGGGAGTGACCAAAGCATTTCGCGAAGTCGCTCCGGAGTTGTTCGAAGACATAAAACTCACTGTGGACCAGGACCTCACTCTGAAAAACCTTTCGCGCGTCGTTACGGCGGTCAAAAGCCTGGAGGTCTTTTACAAATCGCTCGCGGACGAGAACTTTCGAAAGCTCATACTGACGCTATGCTCGAAGGCGACAAGGTTCGTCGACTACATGACAGTCGAACCGCTGCTCCTCGATCTGCTCATCTCTCGCGAAAGACTGCTCGACATCGGTGTGTATTTTTCCGAGGCTCTCCCCGTCTCCATAGTGAAACAATTCAATGAGATTAAGCTCGGGATGCTCTATCTGCTTGAGGATATTCCACTTTCAGAGACTCAGGCAAACTGGACAATGGTCGCCGAGCGGTTTTTCAGGGACGCCGTCGAGAAGGTGTTCCCGAAGAACTTACCCATCATCAT
>CAZRXH010000054.1:17755-22493 GCA_964603995.1 uncultured Bacteroidota bacterium
GAAGGAACCCCGTGTAGACTTCCTAATATCTGCCATCCTGACAACCTTCTCATTTCTCATATATATTTTCACTATGTGCCGGAGCATTCCGCCAATAGACGGAGGAGAACTCACCACGGTACTCTGGACTCTCGGCATCGCCCATCCTACAGGTTATCCCCCTTTCACTCTTCTCGGGTATCTGTTCGTTCACATCCCAATTCTCTCGGAGGTTGCCGCCAGAGCGAATTTGTTTGCCGCTCTATGCACGTCAGTCGCGGCCGGCATCTTCTACATGGTTTTCGTGAGGACTCAGCGAGTATTGGGACATCAAGCCCTCGCGCCCAACGGAAGGCACAATGCACAAAAGGGAGCGAAGGAGCCACGACGCATTTCTGAAACCAGCCAGCAGCTCCTCATCCGCTGGAGCTCCGCAATTGCGGGTCTGGTGCTCGCCTTTTCAAGCACGTTTTGGGACCAGAGCACGTCTGTTGAAGTGTATCCGCTCCAGCTGGTTCTCTTCGGCCTCATTATGCTTATGTGGCTGGACTTTTACACAGAGCCAGTGAAGTCGCGATCCGTTCTCGCCGGTCTTGCACTCGGACTCGGCTTCACAAACCACATGACGACAATTCTGACCCTCCCGGCCCTGATCTATTTGTCGATCTCCTGTTACAGACAGAGGCGTTTCAACCCGAGATTGTTTGCCTACATCGTCGCAGGCGGGATCGCAGCGTCGCTCCTGTATCTCTACCTTCCAATCCGCGCATCTCAGAGTCCACTGATGGATTGGGGAAATCCCGACAGCCTGAAGCGATTCATCTGGCATGTCACGGGAAAGCAGTTCAGCACATGGATGTTCAGCTCGTTCGAGGTGTTCCGCCACCAGTTGGGAAAGTTTTTCACTTCTCTCTACGATGAATTCAGCATTTCAATTCTTGTCGTCCTCCTCGGCATCGTCATCTCCGTCATATCCTACAGAAGGTTGTTCTGGTGGGCCATCCTCCTGATTGCAGGCGACTTGTTCTATGCCGCGAACTATAACATCCACGATATTTCCAACTATTTCTTGTTGTCGTATATTTCTCTTGCGCTGTTTGGAGCGGTCGGCTTCAGGTTCATTCTTGAGCGATTAACGAAAGGTCCATCCTTTAAGACACTCGCTATCGCCATGCTTGTCTTCTTTCCCGCTGTTTCAGCCGCTGCAAACTTTTCGCGTGTCAACGAAAGCGATGACTATTCTGTGGAGATGTACACGAGGGACATATTGACAAGCCTTCCGCGTAACTCGATCGTCCTCTCGTTCCAGTGGGATGATTTCGTGTCTGCCTCGCTATACTATCAACACATAGATAATCTCCGCCCTGATATCGTGGTGATTGATAAGGAGCTACTCAGGCGCTCCTGGTATGCCGCCCAACTCCACAGAAGGTACTCCTTCCTCTTTCCGGCTGATGATCCCATCTACGACACTTATCAGGCCAATCTTCGCCTTTTCGAAAACGGGCTTTCATACAATCCGAACAATATCGAAAGCGCATATTCGAATTTCATAAGAGAGATAATCCTCGGGGCATTGCATGATGGACGGGAAGTTTTCGTAGGACCGGAGATAGAAAATCAATACCTATACGGTTTCAACAAGATCCCGTTCGGTCTTTTGTTCGAGCTGACAAACGATACGAATTACGTCGCCTACAATGCTGCCGGACTCAACGGCTTCCGGGCGGCAATGAAAGTGAAGAGCGACTATTCAAAACAGATACTCGGATTCTATACGCAGATGTTCCTCACAAGGGCTCAATATGAGTATTCGTTCCGACACCTTCGCCGTACCCTCTCCTGGCTGGACAAAGCACTCGAAGTCGATCCTACCCTGCAGGCAGCGCAAACCGCCAGAATCCGCGTGATGAAAGAACTTAGGTCAAAATGACATTTACGTGGCTCATTAGCATTCTGGCAGCTCTCTATTTCATCGAGTTAGCTCTCTATGCTTTCGCGGCACGTCTTTCCAGGCAGAGTCCTGACAAGATTGTTCCACTGGACAAACGTCCCAGAGTGTCTGTGATTGTTGCTGCAAAAGACGAAGAGTGGAACTTGCCGGCATGTCTGGAGTCCATAGTCAAGGTCGATTACCCGAAAGAACTCTTCGAGGTGATAGTCGTGAACGATCAATCTGCCGACGCCACGGCATCTGTCGTAGACGACTTTGTGGCAAGATACGATTTTGTAAAACGGGTGGATGCGAAAGAGAGCAGCGAACTTCGCGGCAAGGCAAATGCACTTTCTCAGGGGATCGACACGGCGGAGGGTGAATTCATCTTCCTTACGGATGCTGATTGCACAGTGCCCACGACATGGATCAACGGAACTTTGAAGTATTTCAGAGAGGAGACCGGAATTGTTGGAGGCGTGACGCTTATCTCGGACGACGGCACTTCCATTTCAGGCATCCAGGCACTCGATTGGGACTTCCTGCTCACATTAGGTGCTGGCGCGGCAACGATCAGGAAGCCACTTGCCTGTCTCGGAAACAACCTCACCTTCAGAAAAAAGGCTTACGACGATGTCGGTGGATATCGAAAAATCAAGTTCAGTGTAACTGAGGATTATGCCCTCTTCAAGACAATCTCGTCTTCCGGCACCTGGGACTACTGCTACCCGATGGACCCACTGACGCTCGTTGAAACGCTGCCAGTGAAGTCATTGAAGGAAGTTTTCAATCAGAGAAAGCGCTGGGCCACCGGTGGAAAAGACACGGGTCTCTTCGGGATCGTCACCATGGCTCCTGGGTTCCTGTTTCACTGGCTGATTATGTCTTCGCTCATTGTATCTCCCTTCCTCTTCCTGATGTCCTTCATATTCAAGATAGTGCTAGATACGATTTTCCTCATACCAACCCTGAAGCACTACGGAAAGATTGCTCACTTGAAATTTATGCTTTATTTTGAGATTTATTACTTGGTTTACGTAGCGATCCTCCCGTTTTCTGTTTATCTCGGGAAAGCAATCACCTGGAAGGGACGAAAGTACTAAATGTCTGAATACTGGCAGCGGCTCGAAGACATAGACACATTTTCCATATCGTGGCGAGAAATGAGAATTCCTCTGCACGTCGGGCTGTTTCTCGCAACACTTGTCACGACTACCATCGCCGGCGTTGAATGGATTGGAAGGGATCCGCTCAATCTCATCAACTTCACACGCGGATTGTCGTACAGTCTGTCACTTCTCCTCATTTTAGGTTCGCACGAATTCGGTCATTTCTTCTATTCGATAAAACACAAGGTTAGGGCGACGCTCCCATACTTCCTGCCCTTCCCTTTTATCCCGGGTATGATAAACTTCGGCACTTTTGGAGCGGTCATCCGCACAAGGACTCCCGTTCCGTCACGCAAGGCCCTGTTCGATATCGGCGTCTCAGGACCAATTGTCGGTTTCATTTTCAGCGTCGCGGTTCTCATATTCGGTTTCACACACCTGCCATCGCGCGAATATCTGCTTCAAATACATCCCAACTTTGATTTCGCCACGAACACAGCTCCGGGGTCGGACGGGCTTCCGCTCGCGTTCGGGAACACTCTGCTTTTCAAGTTGCTGGAGTTGACATTCACTAATCCTCATACGGAGTTTGTCCCGCCGATGACTGAGATCTACCACTACCCTTTTCTCTGCACGGGGTGGTTCGGATTGTTTGTGACAGCGATGAATCTCCTTCCGATCGGACAGCTGGATGGAGGACATATGATCTATGCTATGTTCGGACGTGGACACAGACTGATAGCGCGGATATTCTTCTTTGTTATCCTGACAATCGGATTGCTCGGTCTTCTCCCACTTGTGGGAGTAAGCGCCAACCTGGGCTGGACCGGGTGGCTGTTCTGGTGTGCTATATTGTTTTTCCTGATCAAGCTTGACCATCCCCCTGTCATGGACGAGACCCCGCTCGACACGAAGAGGAAAATCATCGGGTGGCTGACAATCCTCATATTCATACTCTGCTTTTCACCAACACCATTCACAATTTAACTGAGGCAGTTTTGCGCAAGATAGTTCTCGTAATCATCCTTAGTCTGGCTGTGGCCGCCTGCCAGAAAGCCAGCAATATCGTCATCGACACATCGCTGCCGATAAACGTGCAGTTGACCTACTTCGATAAGGACAGTGTCGATATCGCTTCGTATCTCGGCACCAATCCGACTCCGGCAACAATCAGCGACGGTTTTCAGGTGGCACTCAGCGGGCAGGCAAACTTCAAGTACCTCGAGGTACAGGTTTCAAACGATTCCGGGAATATCCTGAACGACGTTCTCTTCTCCACAAGTCACGGGAATACGGTCTCAGGAAAAGTCGCTACAACTATCACAAATGTTTATGTCGGCAATATCAGCTACACGTTCACCGCCTATAACGAGGGCGGAGCATCAGGAGACTATGCAATCAAGAATGTAAAACTGTTCAACTCCAGGGCTGAAGCGCCGGTGATAGACAGTATTTCAGCACCCGACTCGCTCATGCTCAGCCCGACCGACACGGTTACAGCTGTGTTGACAGCGTTTGTCCACGATCCATCCGGCCTTAGCAATATCGCCGCTGTCTATTTCAACGTGACAAAACCCAACGGGCAACCGTCCACAGGCAATCCGTTCCGGATGTATGATGACGGCGGAGCAAGCCACGAACCGGGAGACGTTGACCCCACTGCAAACGACGGACACTATACTCTGGGGATAAGCTTGCCTCCTGGCACTTCTACCGG
>CAZRXH010000055.1:0-3614 GCA_964603995.1 uncultured Bacteroidota bacterium
GTATTAGAGGATAACCTCACTTCCACCGCAAGTGTCTGAGGCAGATGCCCCTCCTGCCTCCGCCAGGGATTAACGGTCGATTTGAAACGTGACCTTACACAGCAGCACGTTCGCACTTACAAAGTGGCGTTCCTCAATTTGATTTAACTTTCCCGTTCACTATTTTCGTTTCTGACAAGCCCCGCTGAGCCGGGAAAGGAGCAAAAGTGGATATAAAATTCACGCCCATTTCCAGTGTGGGCGAGTTTGGACTGATCGACAAGTTCACCTCCCTCGCCTCACGTTATTCCAACCCTAACGTCATGAACACGATCGGTGACGATGCGGCTGTATTGAAACCAACTCCTGGAAAGCTCTCCGTCGTCACGACTGACATCATGGTTCAGAATGTTCACTATGATCCATCGTACACATCCATGAAACATCTCGGGAGAAAGTCCGCAGCTGTGAACCTTAGCGACATTGCGGCGATGTCGGCCCTGCCAACCGCGGCGTTTGTTTCTCTGGGAATTCACTCCAACGTGAGTCTTGAAATGATCGAAGAGTTCTATGATGCCCTCACGGATGAGCTTGGGAAATACGAGTGCTCAGTTGCAGGTGGTGACACATCTGCATCACCCATAGGATTCGTTGCCAGCATAACCATCGTGGGCGAGGTTGAGCCCGACCGTCTTGCCTTGCGCAAGGGTGCCAAACCAGGGGATATTGTGTGTGTAACCGGCGATCTCGGGCGTTCGCACGCAGGCCTGAAAATTCTCCAGAGGGAAAAGGGGAAGTACGTTGAAGCTGGCCAACCGGGGGATTTTCTGCCTAATTTCGAGGGCTACGACAGCGCGCTTCAGAAGCATCTGATCCCGGATACACGTTTGAAGTTATCGAGGGAAATCAGCGAGAAGATCCGTCTGCACTCCATGATAGACGTTAGCGACGGACTCGTGTCGGATATGCTTCATATCTGCAAGGCCAGCGGCGTGTCTGCGGAACTCAACGAAGAATTCATCCCCTTGGACCCAATTACGAGACATGTCGGCGAAGAGTTCAAGGAGGACCCGCTTACATATGCCCTCTATGGCGGAGAAGACTACGAGCTGCTCTTCACCATCGCAGAGCAGGACTTTCCTAAGCTCTATTCCCTCGAGGGGAATGTGCGAGCCATAGGAAGGGTCGGTGCAGGAGAGATGAAGGTAACCGTAAGACGAGTCGATGGTACAACGGAGGAGTACACCGACTATCCCTCGTACCAGCATTTCGCAAAAAGAAATCGGCTCTAGCCAATCATTCTCTCTGCAACGGAGTTCACCATTTCGGGGCTATCCGAAATGATTCCGTCAACTTCCATAGAGATCATTTTCTCCATCCTGCGCATGCCGTTCACGGTATATACAAAAACATTCACCCCGAGGTTATGGAACTGCCGGACAACCGTTTGGTTCAGGAACAGGTGATTCAGCACGACTCCCTGCGCACCATACTGAAGAGGAAATGAACGATGAGTTGGATTAAGATTGTGCCGATAGAGCGGCGCGAACCTGAGATGGGGTTTGCTGTAATGCAGAATACGCAGCGCCTCGAGATTGAATGAGGAGAAAATTACCTCGTCGTTCATGCGGTATCGCTCGACAATTCTGATGCACCTCTCCACGAGCTGGGCAACACCATTGCGACGTCGGTGTTTGATTTCGATATTCAACCTCACCCTCCCTTTGGCCAGATCAAGCACCTCATCGAGCAGAGGCACCTTTTCGTGCCTGTACGCTTCGTCGAACCAGATACCAGCATCGAGCGACCTAACATGTTCAGCTGTCAGCCTGCTCACCAGACCAGTTCCGCTTGTGGTCCTTCCGAGCCTGTAATCATGGAACACAATAACCTGATTGTCGGAAGTGAGCATGACATCCATTTCCAGCATGTTTGCCCCGGCGCGGATTCCCTTCTCGAATGCAGCTAGAGTGTTCTCGGGAGCCGCTGCAGAAAATCCTCGGTGTGCAACGTTGAAGAAATGTACCCCATCTCCAAATAGCGAGTGAATCATATCAGCCGTCAGGAATCAGCGGTCCGTCCCCCAGGAACAATCTCATATCGGGTTGGAGCAAATTGAAGATCCCACCCGGGGAGCGCTCATTTCAGGCTTGAGCCTGACGGACGACCGCTGATCACTGATCGCAACTACCAGATCATTTCAACTTCAAACTGGCAACCGCTTTTTCGAACGCAGGTAGATAATCACTCTGCATAGGCTCGTACCAGTTCATCGTTATCCTGATCCATTTATCGTTCTTCACGACGAAATATGCCCGGCTCTGGATCGTCTTCACGGGCGAGTAGCTTATCTCGTATGCATCAAGCCCGTCCATTTTGATCTTCTGTGTCCGCGCGTTGGAAGGATACTTGCCTTTGTTCTGATCGAGTATCTTATCAACGTTCAATTTCTTTGCGTCGAGTACGTCCACCTGAATGGTGCAATCGGCACGATACCCTTTGATCAGCTCAGATGAAACGATATCGCCAGATGCTGCCTTTGACGTGGCGACGAAATTGTCTGGATACTGAATCGAGAGGTAATCATTCTGATAAGTTGCAGTGGTCTGTGATGGTATCAAGTCTTCAGGCAGCTGCTGCTGCGCGACAGCCTTCGGTACAATGCGGAACGTAGTCTGGACGGTGTCGAACACAGCAGAATAACGCTTGAACTCTTCATTAAAACCCGCCGCCTCGAAGCCATATGTCATGCTGTCAACCACCGTCAGAACGCGAAACGAATAAACGGTGTTCTTATTGTCAATCCTGAGCGCATACGGAATCTTTACGGCAGGACTTCCAGCGAGGGTCGTCTGCACATCCGGGTCAATCTGCGCCTGCTCCTGTCTCAATTCGTCCTTGAAAGCCTGTACCACATCGTCGATTGTCTTCGCGCCGGCGTCTTCGGCAAACATGTATATCTTGACGCCAGCCTTTGAGCTCGACGTGGGATCAAAGAACTTGTTGGCAGCGTCGTTCGAATTGTAAATCCACAATTTGCCGGGCTGTGCTGATTGCGGCCAACCGACCGGGACCTTGGCTGTAAAGAGATTGGAGCCGTCTCTGAATTCCTGCAACGCCGGGACAGGAACCGGTTTACTCTTCTGGCAAGCCGCAAAAGCGACCGCCAGGACAGCAACGATCAAAAACTCTTTAACAATTCTAGAATGCATCGTACGCTCCTCTATTTGGTATGCCTGACTTATCCCGAAGGTCAAGGGGATTTAATTGGCTAATCCTTCGGCTGCGGAAATATATCAACCGAGCGGAGAAATAACAATATTCAAAGCACTCCCAGGATAATGGCTGACTGATTGACGGTCATGTTATCAAGACTCTTTCTAACCGCCAAGCACGCGAAGGCACACCTGGTATTTCAATGCAGGAATTGCCCGCATTTCTCTATTCTTTATTGTCATCTTTGCGCATCTTGCCGCGCTTCAAGGCTGAGTATTGCCCGTGACTGTCCAATAACCCCGTCAGTGAGCCGTTACCCGGTCGGTTATGTCCACAGCGAATCGCAATTCGGATTGTAGGCTAGCATCAGTTTGTCCCAACAAGTCCAATTACTGTAGGAATTTCTCCTCCATTTCATT
>CAZRXH010000055.1:3714-10698 GCA_964603995.1 uncultured Bacteroidota bacterium
CATCAGTTTGTCCCAACAAGTCCAATTACTGTAGGAATTTCTCCTCCATTTCATTTAAATTTCAACCGACGAAAAAAGCCAAAGGCGTTAAGATGAAAACT
Organism: uncultured Bacteroidota bacterium; assembly: GCA_964603995.1. GTDB lineage: Bacteria > Bacteroidota > Ignavibacteria > Kryptoniales > JAKASW01 > JAKASW01. The sequence continues at coordinate 3,816 of CAZRXH010000055.1, forward strand.
CTTGTCACCAAATTCGCATCGGTAGCCATTTGTTCAGCCCTACTGTTACTCGGAGGCTGTTCAACTTACCAGGCTACTAAGTTCGATCAACACGTCTACTTCAATCCAGACACCGTCAAGGCGGGGAGATTCGACAACGGGAAGATGTGGACTTTCGATTATCCTCCGACGAACTATTTCAAGGAGGCGTACAACTTCTCTCCCGACTCGGCATGGTTTGCCAAGACGAGGCTCTCCGCGCTCCGGCTCCCCGGCTGCTCGGCGTCTTTCATATCAGAGGACGGCCTCGTCCTGACGAATCACCACTGCGCGAGGTACGCCCTGGATAAGGTAAACCGTCATGGAGAGGACCTTCCGGACAGCGGCTTCTATGCAGCCACACTTTCCGATGAGAGAAAGGTGGAAGGCATGTATGCAGATCAACTGGTGTTTATCAAGGACGTGACTGCCGAGGTGCAGCAAGCATTTCAAACCGGAGCCACCGCCGAGCAGAAGGTGGCTAACGGAAATGCGGAGATGCACCGACTCCAGAAGGAATATTGGGAGAAATTCAAGAAGTCCGAGCCGGCCGATTCCATGATATTCCAGGTCGTAACCTTTTACAACGGCGGAAAATATTCTCTTTATGGCTACCGCCGCTACACCGACGTCAGGCTCGTCTTTGCACCTCAGATGATCGTCGCCTACTTCGGTGGGGATTACGACAACTTCACCTATCCCCGTTACGACTTGGATTTTGCCCTTTTCAGGGTATACGGGAATAATGGGAAACCGGTCCATTCACCTGACTACTTCGAGTGGAGTGAGAATGGGGCGACCGTGGGCGAGCCCGTCTTCGTGATAGGAAATCCGGGAAGGACCGGCAGACTCATCTCGGTGGCCCAACTCAGATTCAATAGGGACTATGCCTATCCGTATATCGTGAAGTTGCTGGGGAATCTCGAAGGCGTTTACTCGCACTACCTTGCCCAGCATCCCGACAAGAAGATCGAGTACGAGACCAGACTATTCGGTATCTCAAATGCCCTCAAGGCATACACAGGCATGCTCGGTGGGCTTCGTGATCCCTACCTCATGGCAAGAAAGGAAGCCTTCGAGCGCGAGTTCAGGGCGGAAGTCGAGAAGAATCCCGCACTCGAAGAAAAGTACGGAGCCGCCTGGAACGATCTCGCCAAAGTTGAACGGCAGAAGATGGAACTATTCGACCGGGATATCGCGTACGATCTTTCCAACTTCGGAAGCTCTTCGTATTTCACAATCGCTTCCAAGCTGGTTGAGTACGCAAGGATGATGAAGCTCCCCGAGGCGAGCCGTCCCGAAGCCTTCAAGGGCGAGATGCTTGCGTCCTTCAAAGCGAAGCTGTTCCCTGAGAACTTCAATCAGGATCTTGAGAAAGCCCTGCTCATGCTCCAATTGGAGGGCATCCAATACGGACTCGGCACAAACAACGAAGCCCTCAATGCACTTCTTGGGGGGCGGGCACCTGCGCAAGCGGCAGACTATCTCACGAGCGAGACTTCTCTTGGCGACAGCGCCAAGGTGGTCGCCATGTTGAACGACAGCTCAGACACTATCCTGAATTCCTCGGACCCGTTCATCCGCTACGTGTTACAAACAGAAAAGGAATCTTCGGAGGTGCAGGGAGAGTACGATAAGCTTGTGGCCGAAGAGACATCCGACAACCTGTTGTTGGGACGCGCCCTCTACGATGTCTATGGCACATCCATCCCGCCTGATGCCACTTTCACGTTGAGGATCGCCGACGGCGTGGTGGAAGGTTACCCGTATAACGGGACGATCGCCCCGCCGATGACAACTTTCTACGGCATGTATAACAGGTACTACAGCTTTGGGAAGAAATACCCGTGGAGTCTGCCATCAGTCTGGCAGAATCCTCCCGCTGATTTCAACCTGAGTACGCCGCTCGACTTCGTGATGACGAGCGACATCATCGGCGGAAACTCCGGAAGCGCGGTGATAAACGAGAACCGGCATCTTGTCGGACTGATCTTTGACGGCAACATAGAAAGCCTTCCCGGCAATTTCATTTACGTTCCTTCGGTAAACCGTGCCGTTGCAGTTCACTCAGATGCAATCCCGCAGGCGCTGGAATACATTTACCACGCCAACAGGCTGGTGAATGAAATCAAAACTGGAAAGTTGGAGCAGTAAGAGATTCGAAGTGACCGTCATCTTGAGGGTGACGGTCACTTCTTCAAAAGCAGCACGACGGGGGCTTCAGGTTTTTTCCGACGGAAAGGACTATTCGACTGCCCTGGAATAGCCAAGCATCTGCTTCGTGAGATCGAGCGGGTACTCGATCTTCACATCAACGATATTGCCTTTCTTGTCGGTGACCGGTTTCAAGTCCGGCATAACGAATCCTGTGTACGCAGACAAGTTAAGTTTCTTCACTCGCTTCATCACCTCGTCGCGCCAGCCGGTGTTGATCTTGAAACCGTAAGTATCGACGAGGTTTTTACCAGCCTGGAGGTCACCTTCGGCTTTTATTCGCATAACTTCAGCGAGAAGGTTACCGACCATATCATGCATCTTGTCGTAGTCGGTGATGTGGAAATATGTCTTGTTTCCTCTCTTCACGGCTTCAATAGCGTTGGAATTATGCAAGATATAATTGACCACCATTTGCCGGTTTTTCATATGATCCTCTTCGAGCTGGTCGCCGCTCGAAATCCGGCGAAGTTGGAGGAACACATTTCTGACGTACGCATCGTACATCGCTTTGCCAATGTCGTCGGACTCGACCATCTTAAGCTGCTTCAGCCTGGGGTCGAAGACATTCCACAGTGCGACAAGATCGGCCCTTGCCTCTTCAAGCGTTGAGTAGTACCCTGGCAAGTGATCTGCGGGATCGCCCTTCAGGCTGTCGCTGACTTTTCCGGACGCATGGCCGAGGACCTCATGCATACCGGTGTGCAGGTCATCGGCGATCTGCCCATACTTTTTGGCGCGCTTCACTTCCTCCCGGTTGAAACAAAATTCTTCCAGAAGTCCCTTCGGCTCTGACGCATTGTATGCGGCAACCACGTTGTGGAGGAGAACACTCTTCGATCCGTATTGCTGGCGGATATACTGCTCGTTCGGCAGATTAATCCCGATGGCGCTGATCGGACCTGCGTCTCCGGTCTCCACAATAACATTGACTACGTTTGCTATTGGAGCCTTGACACCCTTCTTCTTGTACTCATCCTTCCACGGCGCTCGGTCCTCGAAGTACTGCGCGCTGGCTGCCAGCTTGCGCATGAGCTTCGTCTGCTCTTTGTTCGTGAAGTAAATTACCGATTCGAATTTCCCCTTCTGCCCACGCGGATCCATGTAGACCTCAACGAAACCTAGTATGAAATCGACGTTCGAGGAGTCTTTCACCCAATTGATATTGAAGTTTTCCCAATCGGAAGGGTCACCGGTCCGAAGATATTTGATCAGAAGTTCAACCGTCTTTGCCTGATGCTCGTTTGCGGCGTATTCCTTCGCTTTCTCGAGGTTCGCAATGACATTGGAGAGCTCGCATGCATACATACCGGAAGGGTTGCCATCGCCGCCAGCGCGCCAGACGAGTTCCTCTATCTTTCCGTCTTTACCGACAACCTTCGAATTCAAAGGATGTTTCTCGTTCCCAGCCTTCTCCCATTGGTCTACCTGTGCCGTCGTCACTCCCTCATAGAAATTGTTGGCGCTCTGTGCCATGAAATCATGGCCAGGGGTTTTGTCAGTCACAACAGCCATGTAGTCGGGATCAAACATCGCTTGCCTGACTACATTGAAGACCTTCATGCAGCGACCCGGATCAGGACAGGGCTTCTGGTGATTTTTCTCAGCTGCCGCCAAAGCCTTTTCGAATTCCTCGGCTGTACAAGCGGGCACAAACTTTCTCGCGGTCGCGTAGTCGTACATGCCGTTGTTGATCCAGAAGAGCTTCACGTAATCGCGAATCGCCCTGAGCGTCTTCACAGGAACTCCCCTCGGGCGGGCGAGCACTTCCTGGCACAAGTTCATGATCTCCATCGCGTACTTGTTCGTCTGATCGATTGCGATCGGCCTCCCGGCGATGGCCGCTTCCGCCACGTAGTATGCGAAGATTTTCTCTCTTTTCGTGAGAGATTCGAACCCGTCGGCATAGAGCTGGACAGTTCTGGCGTTGCCGATCCGCTCAAGCTCGTAAACCCGTTTCTGCCTAACCTGTTTCTTTGTCTGTGCCATTGTAATAAATGAAAGTGATAACAACGAAATCAACGAAACGACTATAGCCCGCCGCATAACCGCCTCCATTTGCCCGTTTTGATTCCCAACTCAGTCACGAAAAAGGACTACTACAGAAAACCGAAAAGCTCAATCATACTTTTGCCGTTCGTACCACCATGCTAATGCTCACAACTGACAGCAGTAACAGTGTTGCAAACATAATTACAATTGGCCACCGCCCGAGCTGCATGAAGTATCCCGTACTATTGATGACGGTGTAGATAAGCATTCCCGATGCCAGGTAGTACGCCCGTGCCGCCCATGGCTTCGTCTGCAAAACAGCTGCGCCGCTCGCAATCAGAATCACGGCTGTCATGAACTCAGCCGTCAGGTGAAATACTATTTGATATGGTTCCGTTTCCAGCTCAGGAACGCGAGCTGTGAGTAGAAAGAACAGCCACTGCATGAAAATCAATGCTCCCGCTGTTATCCCGTATATTCCCGCAAACCTCAATGTGCCCCCCTGCTAAATGATGATTGTGAAGCTGACTCGCCAAATTGACCTAAGCGCTGTCATTTTATTCTGATGTCCATTCCTTTCAACATGGTCACCCAATGTGACCCATCTTCGCTGTATTTCGTTTCGAAAAGCACCGTATCTCTCCCGACAAACGTGTTGGTTGTGCGTGTCCTGACGGTGCCGGTCAGGCTTTTGAATTCACCGCTATAAGTCCACACATTTCCCGATATATCCGGATGTGAGATGTATGGAGGTCCGCCTGCTCCGGAAAATGCGTATGAATAGAACTGTTTCGATCGGGGATTGTAGCCGTAGATTCCCAGTTGGTCCCTTTTGCCATCCGTCGAAACGATTATCTGATCCGATATCAGAAACTGATGGTTGGGCGCCCATTCGCAGATCATCTCGCTCGACAACTTCTGGGCGTGACTGTATTTAGTCTCGAACAGCTCTCCCACGCTCTTCCAATGTCCGACAAAGGCACTGAGCATGTTCACCTGCTCATCGTAATTCGTCGTGCCATTGTTTTTCTGGGCGAACGCGACAGAAACGATCACCAGAAGGATTGCTCCTCGCATCATCTTCGTCATAAGAAAATTCCAAGAGAAAAGTCGGACCGGCAGCCGCCCTCCGGAACACGCTCTGCACCAACGCAGGCGACTGCCGTGCAACCCTTTTAGGCGACCGACTTCACGAACTCAGTCAGGTACCTGTAGAACTTCTCGACGCTTTCGATAACCACGCGCTCGTCGGGCGAGTGCGGGCCGATTATCGTCGGACCGAAGGAGATGGTGTCGACTCCGCCGCCGACTCTGTCGCTGATGATCCCGCATTCGAGTCCGGCATGAATGGCTTTTACGGCCGGTTCTTTGCCGAACAGACTCTTGTAGACTTCCTTCCCTTTGGCGAGAACCGCCGAGTTCACGTCGGGCTGCCAACCCGGATAGCCGTCACTGACTTTGATTTTCGCGCCAACGAGTTTGCCGACCGACGCGACATGAGCGGCAATCATGTCCTTCTCAGATTCGATCGAACTCCTCTGACTTGTAATGATCGTGACTCCCGCGGCGGAGGTCTTCAGCACCGCGACGTTTGTCGAGGTCTCGACAAGGTTCGGTATATCACTGCTCATCCTGATGACACCGTGCGGAAGTGCGTTCAACACATTAAGTACCGCAGCCTTGGATTTGTCGTCGAACGCCGCCTTCGCCTTTTTCCCTTTTTCAACAAGGACTTTCACGTCAGGATCGGTCGAGTCAAAGGCATTTTTGAATATTTGCTCGCATTCTGCCGCGATCTTGCCAACCTTTGCATCGTCAGCGGCGGCGACAACAATAGTGGCCTCGGCTTCACGCGGAATTGCGTTGTGCTTGCTACCGCCTTCAAGTGAAACGAGTCTCATCTTTGTCTGTGCATCTATCGCCATCAGAGTTCTCGTCAGAAGCTTCAGGGCATTTGCGCGGCCAAGATGTATGTCGACCCCCGAATGTCCGCCCTTCAATCCGCGGATCAGTACATTCAGGACCGATACTTTGCCAGCAACGGCCTTTCTCTTCACCGGAACAGTCATCGTGGTATCGAGTCCACCGGCGCAACCTATATAGAGGACGCCCTCGTCTTCTGAATCCAGGTTCATCATGATCTTGCCGGTGATGAAGCCGGGCTCGATATGGTTCGCGCCGGTGAGTCCCGTTTCTTCATCGATCGTGAACAGTCCCTCAACCGGGCCGTGAACGAGGGACTTGTCTTCGAGCAGCGCAAGCAGCGAAGCTACACCGATGCCGTCATCAGAGCCCAGTGTTGTCCCGTCGGCTTTGATATATTCTCCTTCCCTGTGGAACTTGATCCCGTCCTTCAGAAAGTCATGCTGGACGTCACGGTTCTTCTCACAGACCATGTCGGTGTGGACCTGCAGGACAACGGTCGCGGAACCTTCCTTGCCCGGGCTCGCCGGCTTGAAGACGACGACATTTCCAACGCTGTCCTGCTTTGATTTCAGCCCCATCGACGCGGCAGTTTTCTTGATATACTCAAGGACCGCTTTTTCGTTTTTCGAACCGCGCGGGATCGCACTGATCTCGGAGAAATAATGCCAGACTTTCTCCGGCTTCAGACCCTGGATAACTTCTTCGTTCATAATATCATCTCGCTTTCAAGATT
>CAZRXH010000055.1:10798-22368 GCA_964603995.1 uncultured Bacteroidota bacterium
GGCTTCAGACCCTGGATAACTTCTTCGTTCATAATATCATCTCGCTTTCAAGATTTATGATGGATTCTGTCCCGACATCGTCGGGTCCCTTTCGATAACATCCCGACTATTAGAGCCTTATGAAGGCCTTCTCCCCCGAGAAGAATTCCTAGTTCCCAGCTGCCGGTTCCGGATTGCCAATTCCTCGTTCCCATCGCTACGCAGACAGAATCTATGTTACGCAGGCGAGAGAAGCAACGGAGGAATGTCAGCATGATGAAACTGGAGGAGTCTCATAAACAAACGCAGAGACATCGGAGACTCTTTATGATTCAAGCTCGTTCCTCCCCAGAATCCATAGAAAACAAGAATACCCTCCCGGTCATCATTCAAACAAAGATAACTGGCGGGGGATTGGATGCACTTCCTTATGCTATTTCAACACAACGAGAGTCATTGTTTCGACAAAAGTCCCTGCAAGCATACGATACAGGGACATGATGCCGGGGACAACTGCTTCGATTCGCAATATTGTATGCGAGACCGTCCTCGATGTTGACATTCAACCAGAAACTGACAGCACCTACCACGACTGCAACAGTCAAATATCACGGGTCAGGGTGCGGGAGATTCGCAACCGAGTATCCGCTGCCAACGTTTGAATCATAGAAGACATTTGGGTTAGATGACTGCGCTGATATCATAAAATAATGGACGCCACTTCTGGAGGAGGTAGAATCATAGAGTGTCGAGGCGACATAGGAATAAGTGCCGCACCTGTGTGCCGGCTGATTGGCGAGCCACTCCCAGGCAAAGAAATCTCCGAAAGGGGTGGCTCTAGTCCTACTGACGGCTCGCCAAATGCTGTAGGATGTAAGCGCGTTTACATCCGCGTCTAAGGCTGACCTTTGCCAAACGAGTTCAACTCGTCCACCTCCGTCAAATGGCACATCCTTGACAGAGAGCAAATTCGGTGCACAGAGGGAAGAAACTGGTGCTCGCCACACTCCTTTGTCAGTTCCCAAGAAGAGGTTTGTGCCACCGGCGACAAGAGTACTGCCGTTGAGACTCGTAAGCCCGGAGTTGACTGCGATCCAGCTTGTACCCTTGTCGAAAGAGACAAAAACTCCGCTGCTGGTTCCCGCTAGGAGAGTTGTGTCGATGATGGCAAGGAATTGGATGTACGTATTTGTTAGCCCAGTGTTCACGGCTGTCCAATTCGCACCGTTATCGGTAGAGCGATAGACGCCGCCATTAGTACCCGCAAAGAGATTTGCCCCGATTACGGCAAGGGCATGTCTATTCACATTGGTCAGTCCCGCGTTCACAGCAGTCCAACTTGTACCGCTGTTCGTGGAAAAGAAAACTCCGGAAAGGTAAAACCCGCCGCTGTAGGTTCCTGCCAGTAGATTCGTGCCGCTGACGGCAAGATTTGTAACGCGCATGTCTGTTAGTCCCGAATTGACGGCGGTCCAGTTTGTACCGTTGTCGGTAGAAAGGAAAACCCCGCCGCCATAGGTTCCTGCAAATAGATTCGTGCCGCTGCTCGCAAGGGCACCAACGTTCACGTTTGTTAGTCCCGAGTTCACGGCGGCCCAGCTTGTCCCGTTATCAGTGGAAAGGAGGAGCCCGTTCCCAGTTCCCGCAAATAGATTTGTGCCGCCTGCCCCATTGGGGCTGACAGCGAGGGCATGGACGTACGCCCCCTTGTACCCCGAATTGGCGGGGACCCAACTCGCACCGTCATTCGTGGAAAGATAGACTCCATTGCCCCAGGTTCCTGCAAAGACATTTCTGCCGATGGCAGCAAGCGAAATCACATCCAACTTTTTGAGCCCCGAATTCGATGCAGTCCAACTCATCCCGTTATCGAAAGAACGAAAAACACCGTCACCATCGGTGCCCGCGAGAAGAACCGAGCCGCTGACACCAAGGGCATAAACGTACTTACTGCGTTCAGTTGTGAGCCCTGAACTTGCAGCTGTCCAGTTTGTGCCGTTATTGCTGGAACGAAAAACTCCACCGCTATCAGTACCTGCAAAGACATTTGAGCCCCTGATAGCGAGAGCATGGACATACTTACTTGTTAGACCTGAAGTTACAGCTGCCCAGTTTGTGCCGTTGTTCGTGGAGAGAAAGACACCAGCACCATAGGTTCCTACAAAAAGATTGGCGCCGCTGACAGCGAAGGCCGTGATATTCCAGCTGCCTGCACCTGTGAGTCCCGCGTTCACAGGAGTCCAGCTTGTGCCATTGTTAGTCGAGCGATAAACGCCACTATAAGTTCCCGCAAAGAGGCTTGTGCCGCTGACGGCAAGGGCTTGGACACTTGTACTTGCCAGTCCGGAATTCACGGCCGCCCAGCTTGTGCCGTTGTTGGTGGAAAGAAAAACACCGCCGTAAGTTCCCGCAAAAAGGTTTGCGCCGCTGACGGCAAGGGCGTTAACATACCTGTCATCAAACGTGCCTGTGAGCCCTGTGTTCACGGCTGTCCAGCTTGTGCCGTTGTTCGTGGAAAGGAAGACTCCCCCACCATAAGTACCTGCAAAGAGATTCTCACCGCTAACGGCGAGGGCACGAACATCTGTGTATAGTCCAGTGTTCACTGCAGTCCAACTTGCGCCGGCGTCTGTAGAGAGGTAGACACCATCCCATTGGTCGATTCCTACAAAGAGACGAGAACCCTTAGTGACGAAGCATCTGATCTGCCCGTCGTATGGCCCATCGGTCGGTTGCCAATGAGTGTATGTCCACTGTGCGTGCGTTGGCGCAGGAATCAGGAAAGATGCAAAGAGAATCATTGATAGAAATAGTAGCTTCTTCATGACTTCCTCCTCTCGTTATTCTCATACGGAATTGCGGTTATTTACTGAATGAACGCAATTGCGGCTCGTTCTAATGCGAGGCTGGTACGATTGGACTGGCTGTACGGAAACTGCGGAATGAACGAACAAATAAACGCGTCACAGCCTTCTGAGATCACAATTGCTGTTTTGCGGCTGTGCACGACAAGCCGCGCCGCGTCTTTTTTAGACTCTATCTCAAACTAGCGAATTCTGTACTAACTCCTATGCAGCGTCGATCAATTTTAGATGGCTTCACTCACAAAAGCAAACGATTCAAAGACTTGTCAAATAAGACAACTGGTGAGAATCACAAAAGAAGATATAGCCAGGAAACTCCGCACGAAGAAGTCTGCAATATCCCGGATTGAGAACCACGCGGAGGATATCAGCCTTTCCACATTGGAAAAGTACGCGAAGGCATCAGGGGAAAAAGCTAAAGGTGGAACTCTCGGACTAATATCTTCCGTCCCGCCTAAGCGCAAAGGAGAAAACTCACCGAAGACTTTTCTATCCCCCGTTCTCTTCACGAACTATCTTTACTCTTCCGACTTCTCCGGTCTCTAACCGTACTTTAATTCCGTGCGGATGTGTGGAAGAGTTAGTCAGGATATCTTTCACGATTCCTTCCGTCAGTTTGCCGGTCCGTTGGTCCTGCTTGAGGACAATTGCGACCTTCAGGCCAGGCTTTATATCCGAGCGTTTCGTACCGTCCATGACATTCCTTGTACTAAATCAGTCTCTCCACAACCAGGTCCGCCGCCGAATAAAAAAGCGGGAACAGCATCCCACGTTTCGATTTGAAGACCTGCCGCACCTGGAGAAGTCGCACTTCAAATTGAGCCGATTTCCCGAACTCGACGGTTGCCGCCTCACCGACTTTCAGCTTCACCTCCCGCGTACGATGGTCGGAGAACGTCACTGTGATTACGGCGTCGCCGAGATATTCATGGACCCGCCTTGCGCGGATGACAACTTTGTTCCTCTTCGCTGTAGAGCTGCCGTTCTCCAGGACGGTGACGATGTCCCGTGGTCCGGTTCTTCTCCGGGCGATTGGCTCGGCGGTCCTCTGAAACTCGTACGGGATATGAACTGCTCCTCGTCTACTCCAGTTATCCTTAATGAACTTGAACGCCTCGTTGATGAGCTTCATCTTCGCCGTCCCAATCCGCTGCATCTTCGCGTCGCCTTCGAAGCGGTCGGGGTGCCAGGCCTTCACTTGTATACCGAAAGCCTCCCTCACTTCTTCGAGTGTCTTCGGATCGGAGAGCTCAAGTATGCGGTAAGCTTCCTGGAATGTCATCCCGCAATTTCCAATACTCAGTCACCAGATGATGAGACTTGATTGGATTCCATGCTCCTTCCGATCTCCGCCAGTTTCTGCATTGTCTCGAGATTTCTGCTTGTCGTGTCCACCCTCAGGATCTTTTCGGCGGCTGGTTTCCAGGCTTGCACCGTTATGCTCAGCATCCCCGGTTCAGAAACCTTGAAAGCTTCAGCTTCATCAGGAGTCAATTCAGCATAAATTTCCTGTGGAACCGGTGTCGCGATTTCTCTTCTCAGCTCGACATTTTCAAATCCTGCTTCCGTGATGATCCCAAGGTAGTCTTCTTTCACCATCGCTCCCGACACACAACCGGCGTACAACTCGGCTACCTTCTTCAATTTGTCCGGCAGGGATTTCGTCGAGACGATATCCGAAACGCTGAAGTGCCCGCCAGGCTTCAGGACGCGGAATATCTCGGAGAATGCCCGCTCCTTGCTCGGCACCAGGTTCAATACGCAATTGCTGAGAACGACATCGATGCTCCCGGATTCAACCGGCAGATTCTCGATCTCTCCGTGGCGAAACTCGATGTTGATGTAGCCGAGTCTTTCGTTATTCGCGTTCGCTCTCTTGATCATGGCTTCGGTCATATCGACGCCGATAACATGGCCGGAGTCGCCGACAAGTCTGCGCGCCACGAAAGCGTCGTTCCCGGCACCGCTTCCCAGGTCGAGCACCACATCTCCGTCTTTGATGCCTGCACCATCCGTCGGTATGCCGCAGCCGAGATGAAGGTCCGCCTCGGGAATATATCCTTCCAGTTTGCTGTAACTTTCACCGAGCATGAGAACGTCATCGTCGCACCCGCATCCGCACGATGACCCGCGGCAAGCCGAAGCGGCGGTCTTGGCAATTTCCGAATATTTCTCCCGTACTACAGATTTGATTTCCTCAGATGTGTTCATATTACTCCTCCTGTATGCAAGTCTGATCGTAATTTATGTCCATCTTTTCAGCTACCGGAGCTTAAGGATCATGCAAACCGCCGATTTGGGACAGGCAAAAGAAAATTCTGAGGATTCCTTCATCGCCTCGTTTTGGACCGACGACCTGTCGACAACCTTGAAGTCTTTCTTGAGGAAAAAATCTCTGGCGGTTTCGGTCAACAGGACAACGTTGCGGATGTTCTTCCTCCTCGCCTCATCTAGCATGAACTCCACGATCCGCAATCCCAGGCCATGCCGTTGCATTTGAGGGAGTACCGCGACCGAACGAAGCAATGCATCGTCGCCGTAAAATTCAAACCCGGCGATGCCCGTCGGCCCATCTTCGTTTTCGGTTACATAGAAGGCCGTGACATCCTGAGCAAGACTCTCCGTCGGCAGCTTCGTCGTCTGTAGCAATGAAACGATGAAGTCTTTGTCCGCAGCTATGGATTCTCTGAATTTCAAATTCATTATTCCCTCCCTTTCGTCGAGCAGCTTGTTTTGGTGCAGCCGGATCTGAGTTCGTCGAACAAGTTGTTCAGGTCGGCGGAAAGGTCGTCGATAGCATCCCTGTTGAGACAGTAGCACGACGATGGTCCCTCGACCGTGCCTTCCACCAGCCCCGCATTTTTTAGCTCCATAAGATGTTGAGACACCGTGGCTTGCGCAATCGGCAAAGCTTCGACGATTTCGCCGCAGATGCAGGCATTTCGTCTCGCCAGGGTTCTGAGAATGGCTACCCTCGCCGGGTGAGCGAGCGCTTTCGCCCACCTGGAGAGGCGTATATCCTTCGCCTTAAACTCTTCTGTCCTCGTCACTGGCATTCTTCAGTTTCCTTTATCGTATCTTTACGATAAAGATAAATAGAGGTTACACCGATGTCAAGCGATATCTTGATCCTTCTGTATCTGGCGAAAGGTTCGGTTATCCGTTCCCGGATCAGTCTAGCCGATGAACGAAAAGGGGCTCGGCCACTAAGCCCGGGCAATCATGCGCCGGCAGCCGCGCCCCTGAAACAGACGCCCCTGTTTACATATTCAGAGACAGATCACCGTGCCGTGAGGAGATTGCCCTCCCGGTCAACTCGCTGCGCGAAGATGTCTCCTTGAGTGTTCCTGGGATCGCTCCACGTTATTATCGCTCCGCCGGCACCGTCTGCCGTTATCGTCGGACACGATTGATCTCCTTCTGCAGTACAAACGGCAATTCCATTTTCGGTCCATTGCACGGTCCCAGATGCGTCTACTCTCTCGGCGTACACGTCATAACTTGAGTCGCGATTGTCGTGCCATGTTATTATCGCGCCCCCCGTTCCGTCGCTCGCCAAAGTTGGATACATCTGATCACCGGTCTCCGTGCAGACGGCGACTCCGCCGACGGTCCACTGAGCAGCGCCGGACATGTCTATCGTCTGCACGAAAATATCGTAGTTGCCGTTCCGCTTGTCATACCACGTTGCTATCGCTCCGCCACTCCCGTCCGCAACGATGGTCGGACACGACTGATCTCCTGATACGGCACAGACGGCGACTCCGTTATTCGTCCATCGGATTTTCCCTGATGCGTCCAGTTTCTGTGCAAAGATATCATAGTTGCCGTTACGCACGTCGTGCCACGATATTATCGCTCCACCCGAACCGTCGGATACCATTGCAGGAGTTTTCTGTCCTCCATTTCCGGTGCAGACCGCAACTCCGTTGATTGCCCATTCGATATCTCCTGACGAGTTTATCCTCTGTGCGAAGATTTCGTGGCTGCGGTTGCGGTTGTCGTCCCAGGCAACTATCGCTCCGCCTGAATTATCGCTCACTATGACGGGATAGAACTGATCGCCGGTCGCTGTACAGATGCCGACTCCGCTGGTGCCCCATTTTCGATTCCCGGATGCGTCAAATTTCTGGGCGAAGATGTTATAGTTGCCATCCCGGTTGTCGTGCCAGGTTATAATCGCACCACCGGAACCGTCGCTGACAATCGCAGGAGCCGTCCGGCCACCTCTCGCCTTGCAGACGGCAACGCCGCCCGCGGCCCACACGACGCTACCAGATGCATTGACCCTCTGCGCAAACACTTCGCAGTTGCCACTCCGGTCGTCACACCATGTTATTATGGCTCCCCCCGAACCGTCAGTGGTCAGTTCGGGATATCCCTGTCTCTGCGTGTCCGGACAGACAGCAACCCCCTCAACGGTCCATTTGACTTTTCCGGACACGTCGACTTTCTGCGCATAGATATCATAGTTGCCGCCCCGGTTGTCATGCCATGTTAATATCGCTCCGCCCGAACCGTCAGCCATAATCGCGGGAGACCACTGATCTCCCGGCCCGACACAGACTGCGCTGTTCATATTCGGATCACCTGCCAATTGCGGATAAGCCACTCCGACCAATACAACGAAAGCCGTCAGAGCAACCGAAGCAAATCGGCCGATCCGCCGGCAAAGTTGTCTGACCAAATCCGAACTCACAACCACCTGGTACATGAGACCCTCCTTTTGTTTGACTTGGCTGATTTTTTTTGTTGCTGCCGCGTGCCGCAAATCTCCGCTTGCTTTCGTAGAAACACCATGGCGATCGGCTGCTCGCGATTGAAGCCTGCAGTTTTGTTCGTGACACTCAGCCAGTGCCCGAACTCGTACCGCGGCACGCGCTTTCGATGCCAGCAGTATGCCGGCATTTGCGGGGTAACGGCACAGGAGCCGGTCTGGATGCGGATCACTTCTGGCCATGATGTGTATATGCAGAATCGATGCATATTCATCAGGATTCGGGAGCGGGAATGGTGCGCACGGACATGATCTGAGGAAGGAGGGGGCGTTACATGATCCGCAATGTCATCCTGAAGCTTCGAAGCTGCTTTTACCTAAAGTAGTGCTTCGGCAACCTGACGCTCCTAATTCGGGTACTTTTCTATTTTAACCCTGACCGGCCCCCTGAAGGCACATGTCAGTTAATGCAGTATTTTATCTGTTTGGGAATTTAAATGCAATATTCTCGGCGGTTATTTTACACGTTGCCACTACCATTCGGATAGCCATACTTCATGGCGGGACAAGAAGGTCGCACTCTAAATGAACGGCGTCCATCATCTGACGAATGATGGACGCCTGATTTGAAATGTCTATTTCGACTTCACAGGATACGGCGGCGTAGGAGGAAACGTGAATGGATGTTCCTCGATTTCCTTCATCGCAGTCTTTATTGCCATTTGAAGCTGCGGATCTTTCCCTGCCATTACGGAAGCCGGGTCGTTTTCGACTGTTATGTCCGGATCCATGCCGTGACCTTCTATCCACCACTTGTCCTGTTCCCCGTAGAATCCATTGTTCGATTGTGTTACTTGCCCGTTGTCAATTGTAGTCTCCTGATTGACATACCCGGTCAAGCCTCCCCAGGATCGCGTGCCGACAATGACACCAAGATGTCTTGCTTTGAAATCCTCCAGGAAAGCTTCCCCGTCGGAGCCATTGTATTCATTAGAAATCACCACGTATCTGCCTGTCGAAGTACTTCCAGGATACCTGAAGGGTACCATGCTCGCAAGCACATTATGTGCAACCATCTCACGTTCCAGCTTGTCGATCAGGAAATATTCCGTCCACCCGCCTGAGTTACGGCGGACATCTATGATGATGCCTTTCTTGTACCGGAATGCTCTCCAGAATTTGTCGAACTCACCGATGTTCGGCGCTCCCATCGCGTTGATGTGCATATATCCTAGCTCGCCGTGACTTTCCTTCTCAACAGTGTTGATGTTGTGCGTCAACCATCTGAAGTACCTCAGCTGCGGGCTGTTTCTGATCGGCTCTACCTCGTATGTTCTGGCTCCGGTTTCAGCGGGCTTGTCATTCACAGTAACTGAAACCTTCTCGCCCTTAATAACCTGCAAATATTTGAAATAGTCATCCGGCACCTTGATCTGATGTCCGTTAATTGCGATTAGGTAATCACCTTCCTTCAGGTCGATGTCCGGTCGATCTAGCGGCGACTTGAGGCTGAGGTTGTATTCAGTCGGCCCGTAGATGGTCGCGAACTTGTAGTAGCCAGACGCTGCGTCGGGAACAAGGTCCGCACCTAGCCATCCGGTATAGACTTTCGACTTCGGTACCTGATCTGGACCATTGTCACCACCGAAGACATACGTGTGCGAAACGCTCAACTCTCCCACCATCTGCTGCAGAACCCAGTTGAGCTGCTGCCGCGATCTTATGTACGGAATGTACGCTCTGTACTTGTCGCCAATTGCTTTCCAGTTCAGGCCGAACATGTTCGGATCGAAGAAGAAGTCCCTGTACCATCTCCACGTATCGTTGAATATCTGTAACCACTCTTTCTGCGGATCTACCGTGTACTTCATCCCGTCAAGGTTCAGCATGCTGCCGAGTTCCTTCGACTTATATGCCTCGTCCCATGTCGTGGTATAGATGTCACTATCTCTTTCAACAAGCATATACTTACCGTTGAGAGATGTGCCGAAATCCGCAATCTTCTCGGGGAGAATCGATTCTTTCTTATCCTTCATGTCAAAGATATGAAGATCCCATTTCGTTTCTCCACCAGGTTGGAATATTTCGCCGTACTCCGCTTCTGTAAATTTGGGAACGGAACACCATGCCACTTTTCCGTCTCCGGCTGTCAGATAGAAATCGTTCCCCGGCGGAACCGGCAGTGGGTAAGTCCTCAGCTGGATCCCGTCGAGATCGATACGGAAATTCTCAGAGGCCTTCGGCTCGTCTTTCTCGACCGCATCTTCGAACGGGGGCTTCAAGCCAGCCTGGAGTTGAACCACCATTACTTCCTGAGGCGTGTCGATAACGTGGTCGTCCTCATAGAAATCCATCTGGACGTTGAAGTTCCTGCTCGAAAGATAATAGAGGTACTTTCCGTTAGCGTCGAACCTCGGATTGATATTGTCGTAGAAATCGTCGGTGATCGGAAAGCTCTTGTTCTGATCGAGGCTGTACAGATATATCACGCTGTTCTTGTTGTAGTGAACGAAGCTGTACGCAATCCACTTGCTGTCCGGCGACCAGCAATAATCGCTTATTTCCCAGTAAAATTCGTCGTTCTTCAGCTGGTCGGAAGAAGCGAACTTGTGCAGCTGTCGTGTTGCGACATCGACGTAGAAGAGATCGAAGTTCTTGTTTCCGAAAAGGATCTTCTTACTATCGGGCGACCAGACTAAATGATAGTCTGTTCGGTCGAGCGAAGTTGTCAGCGGCGTCCACTCACCACCATCGACACTTTGAATGTACAGTTCGTATTCACCCGTCTTGTCGGAGAAGAACGCGACCCATTTGCCGTCCGGTGAAACCTGTGGATACATCTCGCGCGAGCCGGGCGTGTTGGAAAGGTTCCGCGTCTGTCCGCTTTCTGTCGGGACGACGAACACGTCTCCTCTTGCCTCGACAGCCACGCTCCTGCCGTCGTTTGATATTGTTGCATAGTGGATGTAATCTCTCGGGTTGATGACCCTGTCCCTCATTTCCCAATTATCTGATGGACAGAAGACGGATATTTGCTTTGACTCGCCCGTCGCCACATCCATGACATTAAGATAACCGGAGTGAACATAAACGATATCCTTGTGATCCGTTGATGGCGTCATTACGTCCACGTCGTTATAGTGCGTCAGCACGGTCACCTGTCCGGTGGAAAGGTCTCTCTTGTAAATATTGGAAATGCCGTTGGTGCTGTCGCAGACATAGTACATATCGTTCCCGATCCACATCGGGTACGCGTTCACGCCGACATAGGTCGTGACGGGAGTAAACTTGTTCGACTTGAAGCCATACATCCAGATGTCGGGGTACCACCCGCCTTTGTATCGCTTCCAGTAATAGTCTTCGAGCCCTTTTCTCACATAGAGCATCTCCGTCCCATCCGCATTGAAGCTGCAGTCTCTGCCACGGTCGATGGGAAAGCGCTCGGGAGCCGAGCCGTCCTTGTCGGCAAAGTAAAGATTCGGATCTCTATAGATGTAGTTTTCCCAGAATGACCGGAAGACGACCTTTTTCCCGTCGGGCGTCCACGTTACAGTCTCCGCTCCTCCGGGGTTGTAGGTTATTCTTGTCGGCGTCCCACCCGTCGTGGGCATGACGTAAATGCTCTGTTGTCCGTCGTAACTTGCAGTGAACGCTATAGACTTCCCGTCGGGCGAGAACCTTGCCCAGGTCTCATCTCCGGGAAATGTAGTCAGGCGTGTGGCGGTTCCGCCGTTCGAATTCACCAGCCAAAGATCGCCTTCGTAGGTGAACACAATTTCGTCTCCGCGAATATCGGGATCGGTCATGAATCTCGCCTGCTCCTGCGCAAATGCCAGGGATGAGAACAGCAGAAGTATGAAGGAGAAATTCCAGTACACCCTTTTCATCGGTTACCTCGTTCGTTTATGTTTGGGAATTGCCGACTTGAGCGGTTAAATCCGCGTCGGTGAGAGGACCAAGGCTTCGGCATGTTAGGCCGCAATCCCTGGCCAACTTCATCGTAGGAATTT
>CAZRXH010000056.1:0-22336 GCA_964603995.1 uncultured Bacteroidota bacterium
ATGCTCCGCAACCATCCTTCTCTTGCGTTCTATTGCGGCGGCAACGAGATCCCGCCGCCCACAGATATACTTGTCGCAATGCAGGATTCGCTTCTCCCTGCACTGGACAGCACGCGTTACTTTTTCACGTACTCGAACGTCGACAGCATGTCGTTCAACTCGATCGGTTACACCGGTGATGGCCCGTATTTCCTCGAACCGTACACTTACTTCTGGCAAAACCGTTTCTTCCCGTTCAACTCCGAAATCGGATCGGTGGGGCTGGGAGACTACCAGTCGCTCGAACGCTTCATTCCACCGCAGGACATGATGCTTCCCGGTTCAACCTGGACCCAGATGGATTCAGTATGGAGGTATCACGAGCCCGGCTGGTACGGGAACTTCATAGATGCGTATGGAAAACCCACCGACGTGAAAGACTATGCCGACAAGGCGCAACTTGTCAACTACGACGAGTACCGGGCGTTGGTGGAGGGCCATCTGTCGCACATGTGGGACTGGTACACCGGATTCATCATCTGGAAGACGCAGAACCCGTGGACGGCGATGCGCGGCCAGATGTACGATTACTACCTCGACCCCAACGCCGGATTATACGGCCTCCACCATGCGGGCGAACCACTCCATGCCATGTGCAGCCCTGTGGACGGGATGGTGATGGTTGTGAACAACACATTTCATCACTACCATAATCTCATGCTCCAGGCGACGGCTTACGACATGGCGGGTAAAGACACGATGGTCACGCAATGGTTCATCGAAGTTAGCCCGTCATCAGTTCAGAAATATTTCTCCGTAAAAAAATACACAGATAAGTTCTTCGCTTCGGACGGAGGCTTCATCGACCTGCGGCTGATCACTACGTCTCACAAAATACTCAGCGACAATCTTTACTGGTACCCGGACTCAACCGGCAATTACAGCGGCTTAGAGCATATGGCGAAGGCACAGGTAAGCGTTTCGGCGAGGAAGGTAAACGAAGGAAAGATCGCGGTCACCATAAGCGACCCTGCAGGTGGCCCGCTCGCGTTCTTCAGCCGTGTTTCGCTCATCGACTCCACGACGAAGAAAAGGATCCTTCCCGTCTTCTACAGCGACAACTATGTCTCCGTTCTCCCCGGCGAAGAGAAGACGGTCTATATCGATCATACACCCGAAGTGAATGTCTCCGATGCCGCGGTATCAGTCAGCGGCTGGAATGTGGAGAAGGAGTACTTGGAGATCAGGTAGTCTATCAAGCCTGGTAATGGTCTGTTGACCAACTACAGTTGACTATGCCACATGAGTCTCACCCGCACCAAGGCTCCGGTGAGCAAGCAGCAGGCCACGGAGAAGACATTGGTCTCTTCTCCGGGACTCATAACACGATTGTAATCAGGCCTAGAATGACCAGTTGACGATCGGAAACACCGGGAACTGTCCGCCTGTCTTGATGACATTTATGATACCTATCTGCAGGCCTTTCATGCTCCCGGCATAGTTCACAAGGCCGAGCTGGAACCCGCTGACATGCTCGCCTGAATTGAACCAGCCATATTGGAATCCCTCCACGTTTTTCCTGGCCAGGTTTACGAGGCTGCCCTGGAAACCCATGACGTTTCCGTCGCAGATATTTACCAAACCCCACTGCACTCCGGTAAAACCACCTGTACCAACGGCGTTGACAAGCCCCCAATCTAGTCCGACCATCGAGACGTTCTTGCCATATATGAGGTTTATGCGAAGCCCTGCGATGGAATTGTCCTCCGGAAATATCTGGATCGGATTGAACAATGCGATGTTGACCGGCCTGGACTGGGCAACACGTACGAACCGAAAATCCCGGCGATGCTCTGAACTGCGGAAGTTGCAAGGTTGACCTTTTTTGGAGAATCGCTCGTGAATGTCGTTACGACCGCCGAGCCGCCGTCCGGCGTTATGGCGATTCCGTACAACTCCCCCGAAGTACTGACCGGTATGAACGACGATCCGGATGTACTGCCGGTGGCATCGATCAGCCTTATTCCCTGCTGTGTGCAACCGGAACTCAAGTCGGGAAGGACGGCATTCAGTCCGCTTGGGACGACCGCGATGCCGTAGAGTGTCGTGCCTGCACACGGTGCCGTGATGTGCGCTTTGACCGAGTTTTTCTTCAGGTCGATGAAGACAACGTTGTGCGTCGTGCAGACAAGCGCCGTGGAGTCGCCTGGGGCGACCGTGGCTCCATTGGGATTATTCTCGATGGAACTGATATCGATAGTTGATACGGCATAGTCTGAAGTGGAAACAACCGCCACCGATCCGGGGCTTGTGTTATTCGTAACCACAAGCTTGCTTCCATCCGAAGTTATGGCGATTCCCGTCGGGTTGGTTCCGACTGTGACTACCGTATCCAGCACCCACTCCGTCTGGGCGAATGCAAACGAGGAAGCGGTCACAAGCAGGACAAGGGTCGGCACAGCAAAACGCGAAGCAATCATGGTACCTAATTTGTCTTTTGAGCTTTCTTTAGATATTATTTCCCAACTAACACTGGAAAAGATCATGGCAAAAACTAGAGTCGACTGGTTCGATTATTTCATGTCGATAGCGGAACAAGTTTCCACACGCAGCACCTGCGACCGGAAACATGTCGGGGCCGTCATCGTGCGAGACAAGGTCATACTTTCCACGGGATACAACGGGAGCCTCCGCGGCGCGCCGCATTGCGACGACGTGGGACACGACATGGTAAACGGCCACTGTGTCCGCACAATGCACGCCGAAGCCAACGCCGTCGCACAGGCGGCAAAGAACGGTGTGAATATTAACAACTCCGAAATCTATGTCACCGCGTCGCCCTGCCTGAACTGTTTCAAACTGATCGCGAACTCCGGCATCAACACAATCTACTACAAAGAGTTTTACCGGGACGAAAGGATCGGCAGGTACGCCGAGGAAGCGGGAGTTAAGTTAGTGTACATGGGAGACAAAGCGAAAACAACGACATGACCTGCTGCCAGAAAGAGATGAAATCGTCACGAACTACCTCCGTGCTGATCGATCTCCTTTTCCAGCCGTGATTCCTGACCGGACAAACGTCGGGTTGTAATCGATTCCGACTGTTTTGTGGGACTCAATCGTAGATCTTGAAGTTCTTCCACTCTTTCGACATCAGGGATTTCGGGCCGCGTGCCACGTAGATCGGAATCCGCCGCTGCGGCTGCGTGCATTCGCCGCAGGTGTGAACGGTGCTTCTCTGTTCTTCCGGAGAAAGTTTATGGTATACTCCCGCTATATCCGATGTAAGCGTTCTCCAACCAAGCCGGTCCGCAAGCCATTGCGGGATCGGTTCATCCATCTTGCCGCGTTCGGCGTTAAATGAAAATCCGATCGCAGATAGATAACCCTTCAATGCCTGCGGAGGAAGGAGGGGGGTGAAGACCGGAGAGGCCGCTATGAAACCGAGGATCAGCGATGCGATCATAAGACCTGCCGCCATCCGGCGCACAGTGGACCGGTTCAACTGCTCAATGGCTGCCGCTCCTGCGGCAAACAGGACCGGATACATCGCTCCTATCCTGTCCGGCCGGCTCGACCGACTCAGGACCATCACTCCAAGCAGGAGAAGGTAAGCAAGGCCGAAGAACCGGTGCCTGCCGTCTTTCAAGTTGGTGAGTGTGTACAACAGTCCGACGATCCATAGAAGAGACGCAAATGGATTTGCGAACAGTACCTGCTCCAGGACGACACTGAGCGATCCTCGCGGCACGTTCTTGTTGACCATCGCGTTCCTGTGGATCTGTTCCTACCCGGCTTGTCCTGCCGCGCGAGTTCCGTTACCCCCGTCATCTTCCCAGCGCCTTTCGTCATCTACCTGCAACAAGGCCGGCGATTCCAGGTCAAGCGGCTCCCAACCTCGACCTTCGGGCTCATGCGAACCGGCCGAGAGCATCCTGACCCAATGAGATCCGTCCGCTCCGTCTTCGATCCACCTCTCCAGCTCCTGGAAAGGCGGAGAACTTCCTCTGGCATTTCTCGACTGGTAATCTTTATCGTTCATGGTGAAGCAGCTTCGATCTCTGAATATGATTGTGTTTTTCAAAATTATCCTCGTGTGACAACCCTTTGGATCCGGGAATCAATAGAAGTGTAGCGACTTCACGGCATCGTTGACGGTTTTCCGCTCATTCCTCCGTACCTCCTCGCGACTTTCTGGAATCGAACTATTCCAGCCAATCTTTGAGTGCCACCGCCATTCTCCTGTGTTGTTCCAGCAGCTCAGTGATGAGGTCCGTGGCGTCGTTGTCGGCCTGTCCGCCTCCGGAACTTTCCCTGGTCAGTGAGCGGATGATGGATTGGTGGTCTTCGAGCAGGGCTTCGATGATTTGGTCCTGTTTTGTAAATCTCTCGTTGTGGCTGCGCAACCCGGTTACAGGGAGGAAACTTTCCAGCGTGACCGATGACAGGCTTCGGGACGGATGGATCACGCCGCTCACTTCAGCAACGTTTGCATCCAGGGAGTGGTACTGGCTTTCAAATAATCTGCGCAGTTCACTGAAATTATCCCCATGCACGTTCCGGTGTGCGTCGCGCGTTCTCATGGAAAGCACGTACTCATCAGCTAACACTGTATCGAGAAGTGATTCGCTCTTTTCAACTTTGTCAGCAATGGCTTCCGATTTCCGTTCCATTTCCTATTCTCAGTATTAATGAGGTTGATGCCATACCTCGTGCCGCCAGACGGCGTTTCTGTTGATCCGCCGGACGACGAGATTCATATCCCATCCAGCAACTGCTTAATATCTTATTCATTTATCCGGCTGTGTTCCATCATCCGAGACGCCGGCGCGATCGTCCTGTTTAGGCATGGATGGACTCTTGTGCCTGGGGAATGCTCCGCCTTCCCTACAAAGGAACTATCTGAAACGAAAAAACCGCCACCTTCGAAAATCATAAAGCCTGTGAATATTCAGCCACGGAATTCCAGTAAGCTCTTTGTACTTGGCCGATATCTTCGATAGTATGTCTTCAAGCGAGTTCACCAACATTTGTTTCCATTCTTTCGCAATTCCCTTCCGATTCATCACGTTCTTCCCTTTCTGATCATTGATAGTCAATTCCGCTTCTAGCTGCCAACCACCGAGATACTTCCGACGATCGACTCCAGAGTCCCGTCAGTAAATTTATAATTTCTCACTTCCAACCGGTTGCGGAGTGCCAGCTTCTTCATGATATTCTGAACGTTTGTCCTGACGCTCTGGACGGTGGCATGAAGTCTTTCCGCGATTTCCTTATCGTTCAGGCCTTTGGCAAGAAGTCTGAAGACCTGTCTCTCGGGTTCCGACATCCGGACCGGCTCCGTCACTTTCATTTTCTTTCCCTTGATTGCGTGTTCGACAATTTGGGCAAAGAGCGAGTCTGCCAGAGTGGGCGGGACGACTTGTCCGCCGTCGGCAACCGTTCGTATCGTAACGACGAAGTCCTCAAGCGTGCTGTCCTTGAGAATGAAGCCTGATGCTCCCGCCTTCACGTATTGAACGACGTCTCCATGGACTGGAGCCAAATCCATGACAACCACTTTCGCTTCGGGAAATTCCTTCTTCACGAGTCCCACCACATGCAGACTGTTCTGATTTCGTAAGTTCAGATCGAGGAGGATAACGTTCGGCTTCATCTGGTGGATCCTCAGAATAGTGTTCTCGCTGTCGCCGGATGTAGCGACTATCGCGATATCCGCCCGCTTCTTGAGAAGTGCCGCGAGCCCCTCTCTGAGCATCCGGTTTTTCTCGATTAGTAGAAGTCTTATCTTCTTCATTTCACGCTCCTGATTTTTTTAGATGCCGGGTCACCTGCAACGCAGCCGGTGTCCCGCTTTTTCGGCCCCGGGGAACAGCCACTTCTCGATTCTGTTACAACAACAAGCTAGGCCATGACGCATGAGCACACAATCGTCCAATGGGATGAAAACAGAGCTAGCTCTTTTATAAGTGGGATTACTCTTCGATGAGGGAAATACTCTCTTCCGCCTTCATCAGCTCCGCGTTTGTCAGCGCGTATTTCGCAATCTGAACGCGGGACCGAAGCAGAAGCTTCTCGAGTATGTTGTGGACATGGCTCTTCACCGTGTAAGTCGAGAGCCGGAGTTTGTTGGCGATTTCCTTGTTGGATAATCCCTCCGCTATCAACACGATTACCTGGCGCTCCCGCTTGGTCATCCTGACGGCTTCGATGACTCGAGGGGAAATCTTGCCGTTGATTGCCTGCTCCACGATCTGGGAGAAGAGTGAACCGGTCATCAGCTGTGGGAGGACCTTCTTTCCGCGAGCAACTGCGCGGATCGTCTTCAGAAAGTCGTCTGTTGTGGCGCCTTTGAGCACGAAACCCGACACCCCGGCCCGCACAAACAGCAATATATCTGTTTCTGTCGGTGCAAGGTCCATCACTATCACCTTGACCTGGGGGTAATCGGCCCTGACCGATCTGACGATTTCCAGGCTGTTCTGACCTCGCAGTCCGAGATCGAGCAGGAGTACGTTTGGTTTCAGATCACGGACCTTCTGAAGAGGCTTTTTCCGACTCCCCCGCTCGGAGACGACTCTGATATCCGATTGCCTTTTGACAATCGCCGAGATCCCTTCGCGGAGAAGCGGATTGTCCTCGATGATCAGTAGTCGAATCTTGTCAGCCATGCTTTCTCCGGTTCGGGATGCCTGTCCTGCAAAATGTCTTCATGATAATCTAAACCTGACATTCTCAGTTGAAGAGAAGTTACCCAACCCGGAGGAGTTGTGCAATCGGATGGCAATCAGGCGAGCCCGCTTTCGCTCTACTCGGTCCGCGGGTGCTGAGGCGGTTAACCCTCGACGATACCGGTTGCCTTCGCTGCCGCAGCCATCCGTATTCTGGTCCCGCCGACACTCACCAGGCCCCTGCCAGCGTCCTTCGACATTTTTCCTATACGATCGTTTTCAGCTTTTAGGTAAGCGTTCGGGTCGTGGTACATCGCCCCCGGCGGAAGCCAATCCCAGAGCGGCCCCAAATCCTTCTTCATGATGTCCGCATAAAACCGTGGAAGCTCTGTTGTCTCCTGATTGAAGTAACTCCGGAATTGCGGATCGGTCAGCAGGAGCCGCCGCACTTCGGTGAAGTATTTAATTCTTCCGAACCCTTCCGACGATACTGCTCGCAGCACGTTCATCAAGCGGGGCTTCACTGCACCAGTCGCCATGAATCTCCTGATGATCGCGTTCCAGGTGAATGTGTACCTGGTAAGGTCGATAACATTCTCGTAAAACTCAGGCCATGAATAATTCTTCGGTTTCACATTCATCGCGTGATTGTTGTCGAGGAAGTGGAAAGGGAACGGGAGGACACTACCGGCCCGCTGGTATTCCAGGTTCAACGGAGCCGCCTGCCCGAACGAGGAAAGGAGAGAGTAACCGGGAAATGCTCCCGGCGTCAGATCCAGGAATTTCTTCGTGAGTTCGAACGGCTCGGCCCCTTCGTCAGAGTCGAGGCCCAGCACGAAGTTGGTCTGTATGTACGGGACATAGCGCAGGATCATGTTTACGTGGTCGGAGACCTGCCTGACTTTGGCGATGCCCGAGATCCCGCTTGTCCTGGACTTGCCTCCGAGTTCGTACCATGATTCAATTCCCGGAAGTATTGCCTTGAAGCCGTTACGCTTCAGTCTCTTGAGGTGCGGTTCAGACAACAGGGAAAGGCTGCTTTCGGCGATGAAGTCGATGCTGTCGGGCGGCACCGCATCTTCGATCGCGGCCATGTAATCGTCGAACCTGATGCCGAAGTTCGGATCGTGCCAGCCCACAATCGGACGCCTGAATTTCGTCAGAAGAAAACTGAGGTCTTCTTTCATCAATCCGAAATCGAGAGGCTGGTAAGGTATCACGGAATCGATACAGAAGCTGCATGTGTATGGACACCCGAGGCTTCCGATCATCGGAACCAGTTTGATCAGCGGCGCTTTCTTGAGTGTCGATTCGATGAACTTCCAGCGTTCCCTCACTCCCGGGATCGAATCCGGCTGCTTGTTCGCCGTAATGTGTACACCGACCGGACGGTGCTGCGAGCAATCGGCGAGAATATCCCGGACGACCTCCTTGTCCGTGAGTCCTACCACATAGTCGAAGTACTTCTGTGAATCCTGCGGGTAGCAGCGCGCGTGCGGGCCACCGAGCACCGTGATAGCCCCACGTGACCGGAACAGGTTGCTGAGTGCGTATGCCGTCTGCCCCGCTTCACTGAAGGCGCCGATGAAGACGACATCGACATTCTGCGGAAGCTCATCTACCAGGTTTTCAAACCCCGTGTAACAGACCGAGGTGACATCGTGTCCGAGTTCCTCGCACCACACGCCTAAAACCTGCGGCATTATGCTCGCAAAGTTGGCGTTCATTACACGGGCCCAAAGTGCTCGTGTAGGCCCTTTGGTTACGAGGTCTATTATGCCTATGTGCAATTTCTGTTTGATATATGCTCCTGCTTCTGGTGATCGACTGATTCCTGCGCGGTCGTTGGAAAGAATGGATTACGTACTGCTCTTTCTCTCCTCTCAATCAACACCTCTCTCGACAACAAAAATAGGGAGCGAAGATTGCGAATAAAATCGGTCAAAGGGACTAATCCGTTGGAGCGGCAGATATTCCCCATCCATGCTGAACCCCTCCAGGAACATTTGCTTACGATTGGCCGCTCTTCCCCCTCTGACCTCTGCGGGGCACTGAAATATCGTCGATGGAGTCTGAACCCGGCTTGCTCCATCTGCCCGGAGTGCTTGCGGGACTAGATCTTTATCAGGAAGTTGTTCTGACTTTTTCTCGACGTCTTGATCTTCCTCGAAGAGTGCCGGAGTGGTTTCTCCACGGACGCAAGGGTCTCGCTCACAGATTCCGACAGATTGCAGAACATTATTTCCGGGTCCTTATCTTCGGAGAACTCACGCCGGAAATCGGCGAGTGGAGCGGCGGCAGATTCCGAAAGTTGTTCGATACCGTTGAAATCCAGGATCAGAGTGGAAGGTCGCTTACCATGGTCGTCGGAGCACTCTCTCCAGAGACCTATGGCATTTCTTACCAGTCTGTCGGCGGAATCCCGTGAATGCAACCTCTTGTGGATTGTAGCAGCGACCCGAACGACGAATTCGTCATCCCTTTTCTTTTTCATGCGTCTCCTTCTCTTGTAATATACCACCATTGCTCGCAGGAACCGCATGGAAATGCAGCGGGCCATTCTGATTTTGAAAAACGACATACTTGCCGTTGTGCAACATCTCGCGACTCAAATATTGTGTACCCGGTGAGCGTTTTGCGCCGCCCCTGCATATGAAACATTTTGACGGGAGAACAACACAAGATTGCCACGGATCAGATTTTCATTGACAAATAATCTTATCTGTGAAAATCTGCGCTTCTTTTGCCGAAGGCATTCCATCGGAACTGTGTATTCCGTGTGCAACAAACGGACAATTGAGGAAGCAATCCGTTACTTTGCCGGGCTAAGTTCAGGTTTGTTCCCAGGACGCGAATCTGTCAAGGACATATCTTCGCGATGGCAGGTTATTCCGTTGTTGAAATTAAGCCGGAAATCCCAAAACTTTCCGACGAAAACTTCCGTCTTAATAAGGAATGCCGGATAATACCGAATCAGAACTGATCGCGAGGTTCAAGGCAGGAGACCTCTCCGCGTTCAATGTGCTCACGCGGATGTGGTACGAGAAAATCCTGAGCCTCCTTTACAGGGTTCTTGGCGACATCGACGAAGCAGAGGACGTCTGTCAGAAGACGTTCATTACGGTCTATTCAAGGATCCATCAATTGAATGACAACGACAAGTTCTCGACATGGCTCTACCGGATCGCGAACAATTGCGCGATCGACCACCTGCGGGACCGGAAGAACTCGTTTCGCGGCGACGGGAGACTGCATCCCGACGACTCCGGCGGAACATCTGACATACCGGAGACGGAGCCGACTGACATGGAAGGCCGGATCGACGGAATCGCGCTTCGACACCTCTGCGAGAAAGCGCTGAGCTCGATCCCCGAAGAACAGAGGATCATCATTGTCATGAAACTCTACCAGGAATTGAAGTTCACCGAAATCGCGGAAATTCTGGACATACCTGTCAACACGGTGAAGACGCGCATGTACACAGGGCTTCGCACCATGAAGGAAATTCTGAACAAGAACCGACTTATCGAGGAGATTTTAAGAAATGCGATGTGAAGATATTAGCGAAGAGCTTGCCGCATTCATGCTCGGCGAGCTGAGCAAAGACGAGAGCGACGCGATAAGGACACATCTGGACTCGTGCGAGAGGTGCAGCACGGAAGTGGCGCAGTACCGGCAGACTCTTCTTGCACTCAGCCGATGGAAGATGCCGGCCCACGGTCGCCCGCCAAGTTTCGCGTTCCTCCCGGCACCGCCGCTGTCAACAGCCAACGCGATGCCCAGGGAGTCCCGCTTCAGAAGGGTCGCTCGCGCGGTAATCGGGACAGCCATCGCGGCGGCAGTCGCCGCTGCATTTCTTTTCGGCACTCACGTCCAGTACAAGGAGGGGACGCTGTCGATCAACGTCGGAAGGGTCGGAACTCGATACTCTCCGGCGGACTCCGCAAAGATCGCTGCCATCGTCGATAACGTCCGACAACAGGACATGCAGCTCATATCTGATATGATCACGGCCAGCGAAGTACGACAAGCTGAGCTATATCGCGCACGCTTCGAATCGTTCTCACGTCAGATTAACGACCAGCAGCGCGGTTACGTCGCATACTTAATGGATCATATCTACCGCTTGCAGCAACAGAATCAGGTCGCGTACTACCAGTCGAGCGCGGCATTGAACGGTGTGGTCAAGCTTGTAAGCTCTGTAAGATAAGTATCCGCTGAAAACTTTTGCAGATTGAGGAAGGAGTACACAATGGCTAAGAAGAAAATCGGTTTCGTCCCCGGCGCAGTCGTTATCATTTTGTTTTCTATGACAATAGCTGTTGCCGCACAAGTGAAGGACGCAGTTTCCTATCCGGACATCAATGTTATGAACAGTATTCTTGAACAGCTTCTCAAAGGTGTCGACAGCAGTGGATATGAATCGTTCGATGTTTCCGGGTCCTACATTCCCGGGTATGGACTCCTGTTCGTGCTCAACCGTGCCGGGATCAATGTGGTCTCAAGTTTCCTCGCAGGCAACTCTCCCCACAGTGGCCGGATCGTCGATTTCAGGGCATTCGACTCATCAATGGCAGTGTTCGATTCGACAATGGCACACTATGATTTTTCGATGCGAAAATACGATTCGGCGATGACCCGGTATGATTCATCAATAGCGCGCAGCATGCCTCACCTCAGAATCCCTCCGCCGAAGATAGTACTGCGAAACCCGATTATCAAAGAAAGAGAGGGATTCTCAAAGGAGGAGATTGAAAAGCTCGACGCGCAGATCATGAAATTTCTTGAGAGCTATGCCGACGCGGAGAACATACTCTCACCCGGGCAGCGCGTCTCCTTAGTGGTATTTCTCGATCACGATTCCCCCGCACAAGCTAGGTATTACACGGTTTCCAGGAAGCAGATATCCGATTACCGGACTAAAGCCGAAACGCAGACGGCATTCAGGGAGATGGTACAGATCGGCGATCTGAAGGAGCACGATAACTCGATCGACATAATGGCGACTATTCTGGACAAGTCCATCAACGACCGGACATCCGGCGACGATCACCTAATGTTTGGCCCTAATAGTACGGGGATCTACTTGAAGGGACTCGGAGCTTTTTTTGTCTGCAGAATGACGGGGTTTCCCGATTTTGACTATTTGGCAAAGAAAAGTCGACAAGAAAAGGAGAGGACTGCACAAATCGAGAAGTTGGTGATCCGCACGCTCGGCAACTACGGGGCGTCGCTCAGGTTCCTGCCTGACGACGAGTCGATACTCGTATCGCTGCAACTCGACTCATTCGGTTCGCGGGACGAGAGCATCTTGATAAGTATGAAGAAGAAGGACATCGATTCCTACTCGATGAACGAGATCAGCTTTGACACTTTGCGACAGAGGACTACGGTGGTTCAGAATCAATAGAGACCATCGGACAAAATCGCCGCGATCCGTACCACGGCTCCAGCAACATATCGTGGATGTCCAAAAAAGTAGCCATCCAACGAATTGAACGGCTGGAGAACGCACAAGACCATTTGGGTTTCGAGTTTTGAGAGGCGCCGAGTTCCCGACGAAGTCGAGGCTCGAGTCCTTTTGCCGAAAGGAGTCGTCGACCGATGCCACTTTTGAGACGGCCTCGCGTGTTATTTCTTCTTCGCATATCCGACCGTCTGTCCGAAGAGCACGCGTTGATCGGCACGCAGATCGAGTCTTGCCTTGAGAGCCGGTTTGTTACAGTTATGGAACCATGCAGCCAGGTCGTGCGATGCGGCAAACAGATACACATTGGCCGCAATAAGACCCGTATCGACGTAATAGTATGACTTCTGAATCTCAGGATCGTTCAAACCGGGTTCCTTGTATCCACGAGTATTGGCAAGCCTGTCGACATCCGCGACATAGATAAGATGTAGCGGTGCGTTCCTGGCAAGACTTGCCTGGCCTAGATTGACTGCGAGGGGACGCAGGTCACCTGAAAAGACTTGATCCAGGCGGTGTCGAAACGCATCGTACAAATAAACGCCTTCCTTCATCGCAACATAAATGTCAATCTCTTGTGAGTTGCTCGCCGACGCAGCAGTTCTCCCGGGAATTTCAAACGGACCTTTCTTGCGGTTCACTCCACTTGCGGCCCACAGGAGATTTGAGAGTATTTGCCGAGAGAGTTTTCTCTCGCTGATTTCTCGCGTGGTTCTTCTCCTCTGCAACGCCTTCGATACCGACGCACCACCATCAAGTCTAGGCTTAGGCAGTTCGATCGTTGTCTGCTTCTCTGAAGGAGCAGATTGTCCGGCCATGGAGGTGATCCGGGATTCGTTCTTCTTTCTCTTATTAATCATGACTTGCACCTTTCTTTCCTGGGACCGTTCTCTGAACAGACAATCGCGATCTTAGCAGTCTCCTCTGCTGTGCACGCCGATACTGAACATGTCGAGGTCCCTTAAAGTAAACTCCGGTGTAGCCCCGGTCTGTGTCACCACATAAGCCCCTAACAGGTTTGCCGTTTCAATCATCTCTTCATCACTTTTGCCCTGGACAAATGAGGTGAGGAGTCCCGCCACAAACGCATCGCCCGCACCGACACTGTTTTCGATACTGACTCTGAACCCCGGATGATGCACCCATCGGCCATTATGCCACATGCTGCCACCGTTGGCGCCACGAGAAACGCATACCATATTACACGAGAACTTTTCCGCCAGTTTTCCGACAGCATCTCGTTCATCTGAAGGAAGACCGAACCACTTCCTCAATGCATCGAGCTCCAGAGAATTTACTTTGACTATGTCCGCCGCATTCAAAAGGTCTTCCACGATTTCTTTGGAGCTTGCGCCGGGTCTCAGGTTTACATCATACACCTTCATGTCAGCTATCTTTGTCAGAGTATGAATTGTCTCACGTGAGGTTTTGTTACGACATGCCAATGTCCCAAACACAATCATTCCTGCGTTCTTCACAGTCTGCAGAAGCTCATCTTCGACTTCTATTGAATCCCACGCGACCGGCTCTTTGATACGATAGATCGGGTTGCCTTCCTCATCAATTACGACCTCGATAAATCCGGTCGGCAACTTGTCGTCAAGCTGAATCAGCTCCGTCGAGATGCCTACCCTCCTGAGTCGCCTCAACACTTCCTCACCGAGGAAATCTCTGCCAATCCTGCTGACAACTCTGACCCTGTTCCCGAGTCTGTGAAGGTCATGTGCCACATTGAACGGCGCTCCACCAAGAAACAGGCCTGCGGGCAAGGAGTCCCATAGAATTTCTCCCAAACAGACTATCTCATCATTTCTCATTCTGATCACAGCGTCTTGATTAAGCCTGCTCTACTTTCAACTGGACCATGGACCGAGCCTCGAAAATTGTTTCTGGGCGGCTCTCGGAGTCTCCTTTCGATGATTACCTCTTCGGCTGGATATTCAGTTTACAGGCTGTGGCGCCACCTGATATTGCTCTAATTTTCCGTCAGGCATCTGGTAGGTCCACAGCCGAAGCGTTCGGTCTTTCAGCACTACGCGGAATGCGCGTTCAAGCATCCCTCCGCGTTCTTGCTGCGCAGTTTGAACAAACTCTTTGGGTTCACCCAGAGGTCCGAGGCTCGATTGGAAATCTTTCAGCGCCTGTTCACTGAAATAGAAATTCGCGTCTGATGTAAATAACGCACGGTCGATTGTCCCATGTTGCAGTCCGGCGAAGATCTCGCGCGCCTGCGCAGTTCGCATTGCGGTTGCCGCGTCCTGAGTTACAAACAGGAACTGCGAAATCCTCCTCGCAATGGCGCCCGCAGCCGATGAAGCATCCTGGTTCGTCAATACGACAACCGCAGCACTGTCGTCCGGGAACACGACATTGTATGCGGTAAATCCCGATACTTCACCACTGTGTGATATCATCCGGTGATAGTTCATCATACCAACCTCTACACCGAGGCCGTAATGCGTCCCCACTCCGTTCTTAAGGAGCACCTCAGTCTCAAGCTGCTTGTACGATTTGTGACTCAATAGACTCCGGTCAATCAGCGAGATGTCCCACTTAGCCAAATCACTTGCGGTCATCGCAAGTTCACCGGCACCCGCCATCCAGCCGGCTCCCTCCTCAGGAGCGGGACGCAGCGGACCCAGCGCGTACTCTGTGTAACCTGCCGCATCTTCCGTTGTCATCTTGCCTTTGTCGAAATCCACCGCACTTGAGAGACCGAGGGGACCGAGGATGTTCTTATGCAAGAACTGAAAGAAAGGCTCGTGAGTTATCTTCTCCACTATCTGCGCCGCTATCACGAAATTCGTGTTGCTGTACTGCCAGCGCGTTCCCGGTTTGAAGTCCAGCGGTTTCTTTGCCCAGCGGTTCAGAATTTCCTGGGGCGGCATGGGCTTAAGCATCATCGGCGGCACATAGTCCTGGGGCCAGAAATCCTGGTAACCTGAAGTGTGTGAGAGGATCTCCCGGACTGTCACATCATTTGCCTGCGTCAAGTCAGGCAGCCATTTTGAAATCGGGTCGTTCAACGAAAGCTTGCCTTCCTGTTCGAGCAACAGTATCGAGGCGGCCGTGAACTGCTTGCTGATTGAACCTATCGCGTAGCGCATGTCCGGTTTGGCGGGCGTCGGCGGGTCGAGTCTCGCATCACCATATGCCTGCGCGTATTCTATCCGTCCATGCAGCACTACCGCGATAGAAGCGCTTGGCGTCCCGGTCTTCCTCAGCGTCTGCGCTGCTGCCGAATCCACCTTCGCTTCAAGTGAATCTGGTGTGGAGATGCTTCGCGCAAATGCCGGTTGGGAATAGAAAGCAATCGTTGAAAGAGTAAAAAGAACGATAAATCCGTATTGGATGCCATTTGTCCTTCTCGATGCAGCACCCGTTCTACGATGACTCATTTTCTACCTCCTAAATACATGGGATATTCTGAAACAAAGTTGAAGTGATGACACTTGCAGAATTGTTCAGCTAGTTGTCCGCTTGTTTCTTCGATCATTATGAGTTGGGATACTCCTCCGCTAATCACGCTCGACGCCACAATCATTTTCAAGCGCCATGACAGCCGGGCTTGTTCAGGGGAGTCCGATTCACTCTAACTCCAGATTTCAATAACGTTACCGCACCCACGCTGAAATTGCAACACAGTTTCGCAAATCAGATCGACCATCAGAAACAAGATGAATTGGTGGTCCACCTGTTCCATGATACTTGCAGCATTTATGAGAGACTCAAGCATCATAATTGTCATTCGCAAAGTTACTGTTCAATCATTTGACTCTTTCCAGTCTTGCCGCCCAGCCGCCGCCCGGCGCGAGGTGTATGCTCAACTTTTCGCCGGACCCGATACGCATTTCTATCTTCCTGTAATCCGTCGCGTCCCGGTCGGCGTTTATACCGTCCTGGAAGACGACCGCCTTGTAAGTCCCTTTCGAGAGGAATGAGAAATCAAGTTTAAGGTCCCTCGGAGACCAGTTGGTCATGGCTCCGACGTACCACGTACTTCCCTTCCTGCGTGCGACGGCAACGTACTCTCCGACTTCTCCGGCCAGCGGGACCGTCTCGTCGAAGGTCGTCGGAACTTTCGTAATGAAGTCTGTACACTCCTTCTCTCTCATGTAGGCCGTCGGATTATCGGAAAGCATCTGGAGCGGCACCATGTACACGACGTACATCGCCAGCTGCTGGCATCGCGTCCCCTGGCACATCGGCATCGAGTTTATCGCTCTGAAATCATCCTTCGTGGCGTTCCTCATCGCGCCGGGAGTATAGTCCATAGGACCAGCCAGCATGCGTATGTAAGGAATGCTCACGAGCTCCCGCGACGCATCGTCGGTCGACCACTTCAGGTACTCCATTCCCCTGACGCCCTCGTTGCCGACGACATTGGGATACGTGCGCTGCAGGCCTGTCGGTTTGAACACTCCATGATAGTCTACAAGAAGGTGATACTTCGCGGCTTCAGCGGCGATTGTGTAGAGAGAAGCCGCCGCCACCTGGTCATCGCGGTCGACGAAATCGATCTTGAAACCCTTTATGCCCATCTTGGAGTACATGGGGAGCACGGTATCCATCTGCATCATCACCGCGTGCCATGTCGCCCAGAGAATCACACCTACGCCTTTCTTCCTGCCGTAGTCGATGACTTCCTTCAGATCGAGAGCGGGAATGATCTTGGTAAGGTCCATTGCCGGAGACCAGCCTGCATCTATGATGATGTAAGGTATTCTATTGACGGAGGCAAAATCGATGTAGTACTTGTAAGTGTCCGTGTTGATGCCGGATTTGAAATTGACGTGAGAGATATTCCAGTCGTTCCACCAATCCCAGGAAACCTGGCCGGGCTTGATCCATGAAATGTCTTTTATTCTCGGAGGCGCGGCGAGCTTCTGTACTATGTCGTTGTTCAGCAGATCCTTGTCCTGATTGGCAATCGCGACGACGCGCCACGGTAAGCTGCAGGTACCGTTGACTTTGGCGATGTAGTCGGCTCTCTTAGTCGGTATGTAATTGATGTCCTGGAATCCGCCCAGCTTCGCCTCGAGCGGATAGGGCGCGTAGATTCCTTTGAAACCCTTGCCGGTCTCATTGATATCGAGGTACATCCCGGGATAGTCTTCCAGGCCGGCTTCCGTTATCACGACCGCCCTGGTCCCCACCCTGACGAGCACCGGAAGAAAGGCGAGCGAATCTTTCGCGAACTGCGAAATCCTGATCTCCCTGTATAGTGCCTCGAAAGACGAATTGAATTTCTTCCCGTCGCGGTAGTCGTTCATATATGGAATGAACGCCTTGTCGTCGCCGGCGAAGTTGAAGTTGGCTTCCTCGTTCTTCACGACGATCTCGCCATGTTTCTTCATGAAGAAGCGGTACGCCACAGCATCGTCATACACTCTGAAGATCACGCCGTAACCGCCGTCGCAATCTATCGTGAGTTGGTTGTACCGGTCCGGGACGATCGACTTGATATAATCAATCGCAGCAAATGAGCTGTCGACTTTTTCCGTGCTTGACGATATGATTTTCGCGCTATCGCCGAGCACCTCGCCCCCCTCCAGCTGCATGGCAATTGCCGACGGGGCAATTATCTGCTGGCCGCTATCCTGAACGGACCAATGGAGCTTTGGCCCAACATCGACTTTCAAGTCGATGGCGCCGTCCGGAGATTTAACGTCGAAAGTTTTTTGCGCAAGAAGCAGCGATGGGGCCAGCAGAAGCAGGATCAACAGTCCCGGTAGTCTGAAGTGCAACCCTTTTACGATATGATCGCTTGCACAGTCTGTCATGTTTGCCTCCCGTGTAATTCTTTTGGAAAAGATAGCACACAGATATGACGGATTCTATCGAATTGTCGCGGATGAGTTTTGAATATTCTCAAAGCCGTGTGAGTCCGTTTCGTCGTGTTTGTCGGTGTTCAAATTCTTTTTTCCGAATGGACCCTGATGTAAGCCCGACTGTCCAATTCGCTCCATCGTTCAGGTTCCCAGCAATGACGTGTTATCGTGTGGGACAATCGCTAAGGATCTCGTGTCATCGCCCCGCCGAATGCTTCTACCGGAGCGAAGAAAGCTGCTTGTCTCTGAACAGCGTATGCCCTTTGATAAGCCACGAGACTCCAAACGACATGAGTGCGATTGTCTCGAACACGAGTACAGGCCGTCCCTTCGCGAGCGGCGTATGAGAATAGAATGCAATGTACACGACCATGCCTATGATGGACGACAGCATGAGTAGGCCGCAAACGACATAGACCTTATTACGCTTCTTCTTTTCCCTGCTCGGAGAGCCGCCGTGCCTGGTGAAGAGGAATATCGAATTGAACGCAAGCGACAGAAGGAACAAGATGGAGAACGCGAGGTGGATATACTGGGACACATTATCCGGTGTGAGGAATACGCCGACCCTGATGACGTGTCCGGAGAACATAGAAGCTGGAAACGCTATGATTCCTAGTGCGAACACGCCGCTGAGATTGGTTACGACATCGTCGATCAGTTCATAGCCCTTGTATGAGATAAGAAACAGCGCCACCCCTGACAACATGCCCACGAGAAAGTCGCGCATGTTTGTATAATAGTAGCTGCTGAGAGATCCCTGTATGACAGCCCCGTGCTGGATGAATCCTCCGGCCACCATAATGACAGGCAACCCGATTGCCAGTACGCCGATAATGCGCCTCAAGGCCAGATAGGAATTAATCAGGGCTTCGTTTCTGTGCGAT
Source organism: uncultured Bacteroidota bacterium (assembly GCA_964603995.1). Classification (GTDB taxonomy): domain Bacteria; phylum Bacteroidota; class Ignavibacteria; order Kryptoniales; family JAKASW01; genus JAKASW01. The sequence goes on from CAZRXH010000056.1 coordinate 18,836, forward strand.
TGCTTCATGGCGACACGACCGTCGGTTAATTCGAGTGACTATTGTCTGTAATTTACAAAAAGTTAGCCTTGGGTTTTCAACATTCAAAAGACGTTTTCCTCCCACGACTCCTGTCATCATCCCGCCAATAACAAATCAGCAGTCACGGAATCCCGCACCGCGTGGCCATCCGTCGCTTAATGGTTCCATGAAATGGACTCTCCACTGCCCTACTCAACCTCCACCCTCTGAGGTTAACCGAGAAGCGGCAACCTTTCTCGACCATAGTCATCGCCCCGACCGGATTCCCCAAAGGAGTCTCGTCCCTCGTGTCCAAAGATTTCAGGTGAATGCCAATTTGGCGAATTGACTTGTCGCCGAAGCTGTTGCATATTCACGGAAACAAGGGAGTATATCGGCATGAAAGTGGTGCTAATTAGGTTGGGTACATTTATGTCCGTTTCCCTCGCAGCCGCCGTTGCTTTCGGCCAGTGGGTGCAAATGACTCCTCAATGCAGCGCGATTGTTCTCTCTGTAGCTCAGAGAGACTCGGAGGTTTTTGCAGGAATGAACCAGGGGCTCTTTATCTCTCACAATTCGGGCGAAAGTTGGACTTCTTCCACGCTAACGAATACGGCAGTCCGGGCGCTTCTCCTGACGGGCACACGAACTATCGCGGGAACGGACAGCGGAATCTTCATCTCAACAGATGACGGTTCCACCTGGTCCCGCGGCGGAATGGCGGATACTTCGATCAGTTCCCTGTGCATGTCCGGCACGCTTGTCTTCGCCGGCACTCGTTCAGAAGGCGTGTTCATCTCCGCGGACGACGGGACCACATGGAATCCGACGGCGCTTGCCGATCGCGCCATCTACGCTCTCGCTTCATTTGGCACAAAAGTATTTGCTTCAATCAACCCAGCTTCCTTGTATGTTTCGGCGGATAGCGGCAAGACCTGGCAAGTGTCGGACAGTGGTTTGATCTCGGGCGGCGTCGGACCAATTTTGGTCGATAGCAGCCAGATCTACGTCGGAGCAAACGGCGGCGTCTTCGAATCGGTTGACAGCGGGAGAACATGGGCCGCGACAAGCTCGAGCTGGTCTTTCAGCGCGGTTGCTTCTCTCGCCAGGAGTGGCGGAAATCTGATTGCGGGTACCTACTCTGACGGTGCAAAGTACTCAACAGACGGCGGATCTACCTGGCACTCGACAAGCCTGTCGAGCTGGAGCAATCCATGGAGTTCCACAACATCGCAGATCGTCACCCTAGCGGATTCAGGGTCGTCAATCTTCGCCGGCACCGTAGGCACCGGTATATTCAGGTCGACCGATAACGGAGAAACCTGGACCGGCCAGGGGCTGAACAGCACAGCGGTAAACTCGCTCTTTCCCGACGGGAGTTTCTTGTTCGAAGCAACTTACGGCGGTGTCTTCCGGTCGTCTGACTACGGGCAAACCTGGTCTTCTACTGGTGTCGGATTGAACTGGCCCGGCGTCTACTCTCTGGCGGCAAACGATTCCGGCATCTATGCCGCGGTCCTGAGCGACTACGGAGGCCTGTATAGATCCACGAACGACGGAGATTCATGGTCGTTGACAGCGCTTGGGGGCAGACAAATCTATTGCGTGGCAGCGAGTGATTCGCTTATCCTCGCCGGCGGCCCGGCGGGTGTGACATATAATGGAGGCCTGTTCATTTCCAGGAACAACGGGAATTCCTGGACAATGCCGATCGATAGAGGACAGCTCGGCATCAACTCGGTAGCGATAGGAGACACGAACCTGTTTGCGACCGATCTGAACAACCAGGGTATTTTCGTTTCTACAAACGAAGGACAGACATGGAGCTCACAAAACGGCGGGAGCTGCATGGCGGTGATCGGCAGGGCAGTCTACGTAGCTGCGTTCTACAACTCGGTAGGATTTCTATCAAGAGATAATGGAAAGACATGGGCGCAGGAAGCCTCACCGGGCGATGTCTATTCGCTGGCCGTGAGCCATGACACACTATACGCCGCTACGGACCATGGGATATTCGCCTCCGCGGATTCCGGCGTGACATGGGGCGATGTGAGTACTGGGGTGGGACACACCCCGCTCCACAGCATCGCCGTTTCAGGAGGTTACATCTTCGCCGGTTCCGCGACGGGATTGGTCTGGAGAAGGCCACTTTCACAAATCGTGATCGTCCCGCTGGTAGCACCATCGCCGGTCAGCCCCGCAAATGAATCCACGATCTATGCCGACACTGTGACTTGCTCCTGGACATCTGTACCCGGAGCAACGGCTTACCGGGTTCAAGTCGCATACGATTCGGCCTTCCAGAACCTGTTCTTTGACAGTAACATAGGTACAGGGACGGCAGTCAGACTGACCGGGCTTGACAATGGAGCCACTTATTACTGGCGCGTGATGTGTTATGAGTCTCAGCTTCCGAGTTCCTGGTCCGATGCGTGGATGTTCCATGCGCTGGCCGACACATCACACCAGGGAAAATCATGGAGCCTCACGGGTGTTCTCGGCTCGTCGGTCCGCGCTCTCGCCGCAAACGATTCCGTCATAATTGCCGGCACAGACGGTGGCGGTATTTTCCGGTCCACCGACGACGGGAATACGTGGACCCTTGCAGACTCAGGACTGACTTGCCTGCGGATATCTTGTCTTGCTGCTGACGGCCGGGATGTATTTGCCGGGACATTTGCCGACTCTGGCGGCGTCTTTCATTCCACAGACAACGGTCGCTCCTGGTCGCTGACTTCTCTTAGCGGCAGACAGATATACGCCCTTGCTGTGTCGAACAGGTTTTTGCTGGCAGGCGGACCAGCCGGAGTCGATTACACGGGCGGATTATTCGTCTCCACCAACGAAGGCACTTCTTGGACACAATCGATAAACAGTGGCACCTCGGGAGTGAATTCAGTTGCTTTGTCTGATTCCGACTTTTTTGCGACGGATTTAAACGACCAGGGAATTTTCGTTTCTACTGACGACGGAACAACCTGGACCTCTCAGTTTGGAGGAAGCTCGATTGCCGTAATCGGGCGGAGCTTATTTGTAGGAGCATTCTATCGCGCCGGCGGCTATCTGTCCACCGACGACGGTGAGACATGGGCTTACGTCGGAGGCGGCGGCCCCATCACGTCCACGTCGGCACTACTCGTCAGCGGAGTACCCTGTTCGCTGCCGTTCCTCCTTCTTGCATTTACATGAGCAATGATACCGGAAGGACATGGAAAGAGACCGATCTCGGGCTGACCGACAACATAGTTTCCCTGGCTGAAGGGAACGGTTATCTCTTCGCCGGATCGAGCAATGGCCACGTGTGGAAGGCGTCGTTGCCCGATCTGCTCACTGCGGTGCAGGGCAGCCGGCCCTCCGTCCCTGAGAGTTTCAGACTCGCTCAGAACTTCCCCAACCCATTTAATCCAACGACCACTATTTCGTTCGATCTGAATGAAAGTTCCATGGTGAAGTTAGAAATATACAATTTGCTCGGCCAGACCGTAGAGCTGCGCAATCTAG
>CAZRXH010000057.1:0-9261 GCA_964603995.1 uncultured Bacteroidota bacterium
CATAAACAGGTTTGCATCGGTCTTGTCGTTACTAAGGAAGGGATACCACTTGGTTACGAAGTATTCGAAGGTAATAAGCACGATTCGAAGACGGTCGAAACAATTGTCAGCAAGATGGAGGCTCTCTATGGCAAGTCAGACCGTGTGTGGATTATGGATCGCGGGATGGTCAGCCCGGCAAACCTTAAATTGGTAGGGAGCGAAGGGCGCCGTTACATTATTGGGACACCGAAGAGTCAACTCAGAAAGTCCGAGCAACATCTTGTCGATAAAGATTGGCGCGAGGTGCATGAGGGGTTAGAGGTGAAACATTTGCCCATCACCTGAAGGGACTGAGGAAATATTCATCCTCTGCCGTAGCAAGGCACGTAAGGAAAAGGAAGAGGCAACGCACAACTTGTTTCGTGATCGGATTAAGCAGGGGCTTGAACGTTTAAAAAGGAACTGTGATACCGGGCGGGTGAAGACAGTCAATGTTGCCGAACGACGGGTTGGCCGTCTGCTTGAAAAGAACCAGCGAGCTTCTTCTCTCTTTGAGATTACTGTTAAGCAACAGGATGGACGTATTCAGGTCGATTGGACAGAGCGCACGAACGATACTGACTGGGCACGTATCAGTGAAGGATGTTATTTGCTAAGAACCAATATCAAAGATTGGACGCCACAGGAATTATGGAAAGCTTACATTCAACTCACTGAGGCAGAGGATGCCTTTCGTATTCAGAAACATGATTTGCAATTGCGTCCGATTTGGCATCAAAAAGAAAACCGCGTGAAGGCCCACATCTTTGTCTGTTTCATAGCGTATGTGTTGTGGAAGTGCTTCGGTCAAATGTGCAAAGGTGCCGACCTGGGTGATGAACCGCGAAGGGTGATCGAAGAAATCAAGAATCTAACTTTAACAGATGTTGTGTTGCCCACGAGAAAAGGAATAGAGATCCGACTGCGATGCGTCACCAAACCTGAAAAACATCTTGCCATTTTGCTCCATAAATTTAGGATGTATCCACCGCTCAGATTACAGCTTAACCAAATTCTGTAGTGAAGACTTTGACACCGTTTCTGCGTTTATCGCTCGAAAACGAAACCTTTTCTCCTAAACTGTCGAACTTGGGTTAGCGTACTGGTAGTAAATCAGATCGCGGATTGTTTGTACTTCTCTATCAGGCATACCGGCCGCCCTTTCTCAAAGAAATTGGACACTGATAAAACGGAAATAACGGAATATCACGGAGCCGAATCTGAAAAAAGAAAATCTATGGAAACCTGTATGTCCCGTGCCTGCACGCCGAAGTAATCCCCGTGGGATGTCTCGGCACGCAGGCGTGTCAGCCGCTTGCGATTTCTGTTTATTGCTAAACCACCCTGTTTGGCTTCTGAACGCTGGCCTAATTTGGGAAGAAAATCAGATGGAAGCAACTTGAGCGAAGGATTTTCATCAAGTTCCATTAACTTTAATCGTGTTTAGGCAAAGCCAGAGGGAACATATGAAAGTCTTTGACGCCAGAGAGACCGACAGACTCAGAGAACTTGAAGGAGTGAAGCCAGCTTCATTCCAGAAAAGGGCCGGCGCCTTTGCAATCGATCTCATATTTTCCGTTCTAATGGCCGTTCCCCTCTTTTTCCTCTACGCCTTCTTTTCCGTAACAATCGACTTGCACCGGAGCCTGAAGATCAATTTCGACTTCGAAAACTGGTACAGCCTCTCGGCGGTATTGCTCTACTTCGGGCTGGCAACGTTCATCGGAAACGGCCGGACCGTGGGTAAGAAGATCATGAAGATCAGGGTCGTGTCGCTAACACATGAGAGGATTTCCATCTGGCAGTCAATTGAGAGGGCGCTCGGTTACGGTGCCTCGATGCTGGAATTCGGATTCATCCAGTTTTTCATAAACCTGAATCGCCGAACCGCACATGACAGGATCGCCGAAACGATTGTGGTGGACGATAAGAGTGAAGAGGAGAGCAAGTCGCCCGCAGACATGGCATGAAGCGGGTCACGGATGGTCCGCACTCTCCGGTCGCCTGCCGTCCTTAACACCGGAAAAATCTGCACGCAGATTTCATAGATTGGTTGGATCATCAGGGATCGGAACTTTGAAAGAGTGTCCATTCAGGGTGGTGTGCCCGAAGCGTCAGCGAAATGCTCAGACAGAACAGGAGCGAGTGCGCAACCTGAAAACGCCTCGCCCATCCAAAACTAAAAAGGGGCATCCCTGATTTGCCGGGATGCCCCTTTCTTCGGCTGAAGAAATTCTATACGAGAAGCTTGAACCTGTTCAATGCCTTCACGTAGTTCGCGCGCTCGAACGCCGCAGGGTCGGCAACCGACTTCTGGCTCATGCTTCCTTTCATCTGCTCGATCGACTCATACTCATGTTCTTCCATCCACCTGGTGAGGTCGGTGAGAACTTTTTGAATGTGTGAGGGTCCGTGCTGAAGGAGAGCCGAGCACATCATCGTGACATCCGCACCTGCCATAATCAGCTTCAGGACATCCTCCGCCGTGTGCACACCGCTGGTAGCGGCAAGGCTCGCTCTGAGCCTGCCGTAGAATATCGCGATCCACCGCATCGGGAGCCGATTCGCAGAGGAATCACTCATCGTGACGCCCGGTACGACTTCAAGCTGGTTGATGTCCAGATCAGGCTGGTAAAAGCGATTGAACAATACGAGTCCGTTGGCACCTGCTCCGACAATCCGTTCGGCAATATGAGAGAGAGAGGTGAAGTACGGACTCAGCTTCACTGCAACCGGGATACCTACGGAGTCTCTGACGGCCGTCAGGACATTGACGTACCGTTCCTCGACATCATGCGATGTTAGTTTAGGATCTGTCGGGATATAGTAGACGTTCAGCTCCACTGCGTCTGCGCCTGCTTCCTCGAAATGGCGCGCGTACTTCACCCAGCCGCCGGAGGTTATTCCGTTCAGGCTCGGAATCACGGGGATGCTCAACGACTCCTTTGCCTTCCTGAGCAGCCCTATATAAGCGTCAGGCTCCAGGTTGTATTCACCGGCTGCCGGGAGATACGTCAGCGCCTCAGCGAAGCTTTCCGTGCCGTAGTGAAGATAGTGGTCCAACTCCGCGCTCTCGTGGGCTATCTCTTCCTCGAAGAGCGAATACATAACTATCGCCGACGCACCGGCATCTTCGAGTCTTTTCATGCTGTCGAGATTTCTCGAAAGCGGGCTCGCCGACGGGACGATCGGGTTTTTAAGTTCTATTCCAAGATATTTAGTTTTGAGATTCATTTTTTCACTTTCGCTTTCGTTGACTACTCGGTCTAGACTCAGTTAGTTTGAGCAGCGGTAGCTTTCGTTGCGCCGTCTGCTCCGTTGCCCGCCTTATGTGGCTCATATTCCTTCGAGAGCTGTTCGTACATCTTCCATCGCTCGATGACGTCTTCCTGAGCAAGCTTCATCAGGAATTCCACCCGGTCGGGATGAGTCTTTTTCAGCATATTGAACCGTGTCTCGAGCGAAGTGAATTCGCTGACGCTTCCTTTCGGGGCCTTCGAGTCTAACCTGAACGGATTCTTTCCATCATGCTCCAGCCGCGGATCGAAACGGAAAAGCGGCCAGTAACCGGTCTCGACAGCGACCTTCTGATGCTGCGCGCCTAAAGACATGTCAATTCCATGCTCGATGCAGTGTGAGTATGCAATGATGATGGACGGGCCGTCATATGATTCCGCTTCTAAGAACGCGCGGACCGTCTGCGCATCGTTGGCGCCCATCGCCACTCGGGCAACATAAACGTTCCCATACATCAAAGCCATGAGCGACAGGTCCTTCTTCCGCATCGGCTTTCCGGCTGCCGCGAACTTCGCGACTGCAGCGCGAGACGTCGCCTTGGACATCTGGCCTCCTGTGTTCGAGTACACCTCCGTATCGAGCACAAGGATATTGACGTTCTTGCCGGAGGCGATGACGTGGTCCAGGCCGCCGTAGCCTATGTCGTATGCCCAACCGTCTCCGCCGACTATCCAGACACTCCGCTTCACGAGGTTGTCCGCAACATTCAGCAGACTGCGCGACTCAGGCGACCTCATCGTGGCAAGCTTGTCCTTGAGGGCTTTCACTCTCTGGCGCTGCTCATATATGCCCGCTTCACCCGACTGATCAGCTTCAAGCAGCTCTTTGGCGAGCTGTTCGCCGATCTGGCCAGAAAGCTTACGCACAAGTTCACGGGCGATCTCAGTCTGTTTGTCTATCGCCAATCTCATTCCGAAACCGAACTCGGCGTTGTCTTCAAATAGCGAGTTGGACCACGCTGGGCCTCTCCCGTCAGCATTCACCGTATAAGGAGTCGTCGGAAGGTTGCCGCCGTAGATCGAAGAACACCCCGTTGCGTTCGCAACGAGCGTGCGATCTCCGAACAATTGGGTGACAAGTTTCACGTAGGGCGTCTCGCCGCAACCGGAACAGGCGCCGGAGTATTCAAATAGCGGTTGGAGGAACTGAGAGTCTTTGACGTTATCCAGCTTGATCGTCCTGCGGTCGACCTCGGGGATATTCAGGAAGAAGTCGTAATTGACTCTCTCTGCTTCCCTGAGAGGAGGCTGAGGTTTCATGTTTATTGCCTTGACCTTTGCTTCCTTCTTGCTCTTCGCGGGACAGAACTCGACGCAGAGGCCACAGCCCGTGCAGTCTTCCGGCGCAACCTGGAGCGAGTACTTCATTCCCTTGTGTTCGGCGCTCTTGAAGTCGACCGCTTTGAAAGTCGGTGGTGAGTCCGTCAGTCCGACGGGATCGAAAACCTTCACGCGTATGCTTGCGTGCGGGCAAATGATAACGCATTTGTTGCACTGGATGCAAATGTCAGGCTCCCAAACCGGAATTTCCAATGCGATGTTTCTCTTCTCCCATTGCGAGGTTGCAGTCGGGAAAGTACCGTCAATTGGCATCGCGCTGACGGGAAGCATATCACCCTTCCCTTCTATCATGCGCGCGGTTACCTTCTTGACATACTCTGGGGCGCGTTCGGAAACGACCGGTGGCATCTGTATTGTGCTGGAAACCTTATCGGGAATCTTAACCTCAAAAAGATTCGCCAGTGTCTGGTCAACGGCCTGGAAGTTCTGCTGGACAACCTGGTCGCCTTTTCTGCCGTATGTCTTCTTGATGGACTTCTTGATCTGCTCTATTGCCTGTTCGCGTGGCAGCACTCCGGATATCGCGAAGAAGCAGGTCTGCATTATGGTGTTGATCCTGCTTCCCATGTTCGTCTGGCGCGCGACTTTATATGCATCGATGACATAGAACTTCAGATGCTTGTCGATGATCTGTTTCTGAATTTGCCTCGGAAGCTTGTCCCACACTTTGTCAGGTCCGTAGATGCTGTTGAGCAGGAAGACACTTCCAGGGGCGGCCTTCTCCAGGACATCGAACTTTTCGACGAAGAACCACTGGTGACAGGCGACAAAATTTGCCCGGTTGATAAGATAAGTCGAATGGATCGGCTTAGGTCCGAACCGGAGGTGCGACACAGTCGTAGACCCGGATTTCTTCGAGTCATACACGAAATATCCTTGCGCGTAAAAGTCCGTTTCTCCGCCGATGATCTTGATCGAGTTCTTGTTGGCTCCTACCGTTCCATCTGCCCCGAGACCGTAGAAGACACCTCTCACGACTTCCGCAGGCTCTATGTCGAAAGACTCGTCGTACTCCAGACTGGTGTTCGTGACGTCGTCGATTATGCCGACCGTGAAATGATTTTTGGGTTTCTCTTTCTTCATCTCGTCAAAGACAGCCTTAACCATCGCGGGAGTGAACTCCTTCGAAGATAGCCCGTATCTCCCTCCGATCACTCTTGGCATCGAAGCAAGATGGAATTCACCCGATGTGCTTGCCTCGGCTAATGAGGTGATCACATCCGAGTAAAGTGGTTCACCGGTCGCGCCGGGTTCTTTCGTGCGATCCAGCACTGCAATATTTCTGACTGTCTTCGGAAGTGAGCTTATGAACGCATCGACCGAGAAGGGCCTGAACAACCTGACTTTGATAACCCCGACCTTCTCCCCCTTCGATATCAGATACTCAACTGTTTCGTGGACAGTCTCTGCGCCGGATCCCATGACGATCACGACCCTGTCCGCATCGGGAGATCCGACATACTGGAACAGTTTGTACTCGCGCCCCACGACTTTGGCAAACTTGTCCATCACCGATTGAACTATCGCCGGGCACGCGTCGTAGAACTTGTTGACTGTCTCGCGCGCCTGGAAGAAGACATCCGGATTTTGAGCGGAGCCTCTGAGAACTGGATGCTCAGGAGACAGCGCACGCTGGCGATGCTGACTGACAAGCTCGTCGCTTATCAGCGCACGCATCTGCTCATCAGTAAGCTGCTGGATCTTCAGAACTTCATGAGAGGTTCTGAACCCATCGAAGAAATGCAGGAACGGAACGCGGGCTTGAAGAGTCGCGGCCTGCGCTATTAGAGCAAAATCATTTACTTCCTGAACGGAATTCGACGCAAGCATAGCGAAGCCTGTCGGCCTTGCAGCCATGACGTCGCTGTGGTCTCCGAAGATGGAGAGCGCGTGAGCCGCTACAGATCTCGCGGCTATATGAAAAACTGTCGACGTCAGCTCGCCTGCGATCTTAAACATGTTCGGTATCATAAGAAGCAGCCCCTGCGACGCCGTGAAAGTCGTCGTCAACGCACCTGCCTGGAGCGATCCGTGTACGGCGCCCGACGCGCCTCCCTCGCTCTGAAGCTCCGCCACCAGCGGGATCGTTCCCCACAAATTCGGCCTGTTCTGTGCCGACCACTCGTCCGACCACTCACCCATCGGAGACGACGGCGTGATCGGGTAGATAGCAATTACTTCGTTCAGTTTATGAGCGACGTAGGCTGCCGCCTCATTCCCGTCTATCGTTGCAATCAATTCTGATGAGTCTGAATGTTTGTCATCCTTCTCAGATGTATTCTCTTCAGCCATTTTTATTCCTTCTTTTTCAAAGTACAAAGTGTGGTGTAAACTGGACGCCCCTTTTTCTGCAATTAAGATGCCGGAACAGGCAGACGGTTACTCTTTGATTCTCAATGAGTTATGCATGACAAAAGAATCGGTGGGTGGAAAATAGCGGTATTCTGCCCCGACAACTCGCTCAATGGTGAGAAACTCGGCAGGCCGGAGCTACACTACCGCTTGGTGGGAATTCCTGTCAACTCAAAAAAAGACGTCCCGCCGAGCGGGACGTCTTGTGATCAAATCATAATTGCCGGATCGTGTTAGAAGTTGTACCTGGCACCAAGCTGAAGCTGCCAGCGGGAGTAGAACTGGTCAGGCGACCAAGGATGTCCACTCTTCGGCAGATACAACGCATAAGTCGGCTGGTTCTGAGCGTTCATTCCCTCATAGTCCATGAGAGTATACGTACCATACGAAACTGTCTGGACCCATCCCCAGTTATGGTTCAGGAGATTCAACACGTTGAGTATGTCAAGAGTGAACTCAACGTTTTGCCCCGCGACTGTGGGAATGTCCTCAGCAATTCTGAGGTTCAACTGATCTTGCCACGGCGAACGCCCACCGTTTCGCGGCACGATCTGTCCTTTGTACTTGCTCAGATATGGATCACCGTTGATGTAAGCAGCAAGTTGATCATACACGCTTTGAGCAGCTGGCGCGTATGACTTCGTGGCGCTGTTGTACGTAACCAACTGGATATCTTGCCCGGGGTCGCCGACTTTCAAATCTTTCGGGACGTAGATCAGATCGTTTTGGTTATTGCCATCACCGTTTACATCACCATAGTAGATGTATGAGAATGGGCTTCCCGAATGGCCATCATAGAATATCGAAATCGTCGTGGCAAATCCGTGAGCATACTGGAACCTCTCCGAGAGTGACCCGACGATGCGGTTGGGTACACTGAAATCAGAGACAGCCAACGGCGGATCATTCGGGTTCCCAGGAACAGGATTGTAGATAAACTGGGAAATGGCCTGCGACGACGTCACAGCGTTTTGATCGTATGACTGACCGAGCGTGTATGAGAGGTCCGCAAAGAGTTGATCATGAGCGGATCCTCCGGTCAGCATCGAGACAATTCCAGCTCCGAACTGCCTTTGAAGGGATGCCGTGATGTCATACTCGTACCCTTTGCTCGTGTTTGTCATGTACACGACGTTAGTGTAGGCGGTGCTGACCTTGTTGACATTCCAGTAGTTCTTTCCGGCGACCGGAGTTCCGTAGAGAGGCCGACCGTCGAACGCAAGATGAGCTCCGGTAGGCTGGATGTCAAGGTCCTGATAAAGGACCTCGTTCATCGCGTGACTGTAAATGCCTTCGATCGTCCCGACTATGCCGAACGGCAACTGATGATCGAGTGCGAAATCGATCCTAAGTACCTGTGGTATCCTGAAGTTATTAGAAGTCAAATCGATCTCGGTTGTCTTGACAGGCGAGAGAAGCGTATCCACTGGGCTGCCGCCACCTGGTCTGGGCTGATTGTACGGATCCGGAGTGAAGAATCCGGCGGGGAGTCCGTACTGGTTCAATCGTACGATGTCTACGCCCGTGTTGCTGTACTGGTTCGAGATCCAAACATACGGGACGCGTCCGGTGAAAACTCCCGCGCCTCCGCGGAGAATCCACTGTCTGTCATTGTTGATGTCCCAGTTGATGCCTACTCTCGGTGAGAAGAGCGGCATCGTTTTCGGCGTCTGGCTGGTTTTCAATCCCATAGAGGCGAATGTCGCGTCAAAAGTCGGGTTGTCGTAAGGTTTGTCCGGAAAAGTCGGGACATCCATCCTGAGACCGTATGTAAGCTTGAAGTTGTCTGCCGCGGTCCATTCATCCTGCGCATATATTCCGTACTGAATGGCGTTCCACTTTGCCCTCGGCTCTTGTACACCCGGAATATTCGAGTAGTCATACTGGTAATTGTATGGCTTTCCGGCTGCCAGATCGCTCAACGTATTGAAGACGTAGAGACCGTAGTAGTCTCTTATGAACAGGTTGTTGAATCCGAACAACTCATCATGAGTTCCGAAAGTAAAGAGATGATCGCCAGTCACCCACGAAAGGTTATCCGTGAGCTCCCATATATCCTGGTTCAAACCGTTCGCGCCCGAATACTGCTCGGTGCCGGCATAGAGATAGCCTCTGAAAGAGGGATCGTTTGAAACTTCGATCATCGGGAACGGAGAACCGGGAACGAGTCTCGTATCCCGAATAGCGGTGTAGCTCAGGATCGCTTCGTTGGAGAGCGCGGAGTTGAAAGTACTGTTCAGCTGGGCGAGTA
>CAZRXH010000057.1:9361-19423 GCA_964603995.1 uncultured Bacteroidota bacterium
GAGGATACATTAGCCAGCGGCTGACGTCTTCGAGTGATTTCGCCATTCACAAAGAAGAACAGCTTGTCTTTCATGATTGGACCGCCGAGCCTGAAACCGGTCTGCACATTGCTGAAGTTCGGATAGGGAGTCTTGTAAGCATCGGGGCTTGTGCCTACAAAATTCTGGTTTTGACCATAGAAATACAGAGAGCCGGTGAAATTGTTGGTTCCGCTCCTGGTTATCGCATTTATTTCCGCGCCTGTGAAACCGCCCTGTCGCACATCGAATGGCGCGAGCGAGACCTGGAATTCCTGTATCGCATCGAGACTTATGGGGTTCGTACCGGCCTGGCCACCGGGGGTGCCGCTCGACGGAAGGCCGAATAAATCGTTGTAGTTTGCTCCGTCGATCTGAATGTTGTTGTACTTGTTGTTTTGTCCGAGCGCTGATCCGCCTCCTCCGTATGCTGAGATCTCAGGCGATAGCGCCTCAAAATCCTGAAAGCTCCTGGTAATGGTAGGGAAATTTTCGATAAACCTCCTTGAGACTGTTGTGGCCGCACCCGTGCGGTTCGTGTTCATCAGGCCGTGTTTCTCCGCAATTACTTCGACGCCGCCGACGCTCACCGCCTGTTCAGACAGCTTGAAACTGAGCTCGAGATTCTGGCCAATTTCCAATTCAACGTTCTTGATTTCTTGTGTCTTGTAGCCCACATCAGAGACCGTTATTACATACGGGCCGCCGACCCTCAGACCCCTGATGAAGTAGCGACCGTCAAGTTGCGTGCTCGAACCGTATTTAGTTCCTGACGGTGTGTGCACAACAATGACCGTTGCTCCCGGAACGGGCTCGCCTTTGGTGTCTGTGACGGTTCCACTTATTGACGCAGTCGTGACGCCCTGCGCAAAAATAAGACGCGGAACAGCCAAGAGTAGGATCAATAAAAGGACAACTCGTACCCTTTGCATGACTTGCTCCTTTCGGTTTGGTAAAAATGAATTCGTGGGGGAATAACTCTGTGTGAGGTATGCAGTAATTCGATGTTGCCGAAAAGGTATTCGTTCTTCCTCTGCATCACTTCAACCACTGGAAAAAAATAATTTCCGTGTGCTTGAAAAGCAAGTTAACTATCCGTTAAGACTTGTTTACCTCAATATTTGTTTAGTGGATTAAAAACAATTGAAGGAATCTTCATCAAAAAGAGCGGCCTTCCGAAAGCAGTGGTTGTATCTGCTCCGCGCCTTCAGTGACTCGTTCGGTAAAGTCACGAAGGCGCAGGAGCCTGCAAAAATGTTTGTGCTATTTCGCTTCTGTTCCGGGCAACATCCAGATGTTGTTGGCTCTATTCACGTCCGGCAGCTCGTGGTTCGGATCGAGCACCACCTTCTCCACTTTTCTGTCACCATCGACCGGGTAGCTGTACTTGTTTCCGTCGAACCATATTTCGACGGGCAGTTTGTAGTTAGCTGTATCACCGTTTGCGAAAGTCACCTGTAACTCCGTCGGCATGACAAGGCCGCGATCATTAGAAATGTAAACCCAAGTAACTCCGGAATCAGCCACGACAGAGTCTATCGCCTGATCCAGGACATGCGTCGAATAGAACCACCCTCGCCAGAACCAGCTCAGGTCCTCACCCGTGTAATCTTCAATTGTCCTGAAGAAGTCGGACGGCTGCGGATGCTTGAACGCCCACCGCCGAATATACGCTTTGAAGGCGGGATCGAACCTCTCCGGGCTAGTAATGAAATCGCGAAGGAGGCGGAGTCCAAACGCGGGCTTAATATATTCCAGGAACCCCATGTTCCCGGGGAGTACCTGATCGGCGCGTGTGTCGATGGGCTGATCGTTCCTAGAAGTCAGCATGTATTTCGCGACGGAATCGGCCCGGAACATTATGTTCTGCCTTGCCGAGTCGCCGTAGAAGTCATGGTTGGAGTAGTAATTGATGAACGTATTGAAACCCTCGTCCATCCAGGCGTACCGCCGCTCATCGCTACCGACAGTCATCGGGAACCAGCTATGTCCGAACTCATGATCCGTCACATTATACAGGAACTGCCCTCTGGCATTCACCCAACAGAAGACGATCATCGGATACTCCATGCCATGGACAATTCCGGCCACGTTTACAGCCACTGGGTACGGATAGTGATAATAGTTGGTGGAATAGTACATGAAGGTGTGTCTCATCATTTGAATGACGTCCTCCCAGCCCGGTTTCCTTGAAGCCGTGTCCGGGGCAATACCTTCTTGAGGGTAGACAGCCTCGAGGAGTATGTTATCCCAGTGGGACGCGTCCCAAATAAAAGACTTGGATGCAGCCCAGGTGAAGTCGCGCACGTTCTTCGCCCGGAATATCCAGGTGAGGTCGCCGTGTCCCGCAGGACGAGTGTCCGGCTTGCCTACCTGATCCACTGGAATTACGTGGACCGTCTTGTCGGTCTTCATCGCCTCAGCAAGTCGATCGCGTTCGGTTTTCGTGAGCACTTGAGTCGGGTTCTGCAGGACTCCGGTCGCGACGACTATCAGGTCACGCGGGGCCGTTATCTGCACGTTGAAGTCTCCATACTCAAGGTAGAACTCTCCTTCACCGAGATACGGGAGAGGATTCCATCCATGCACATCGTCGTACACATACATCCTCGGATACCACTGGGCAATCTCATAGATTGTTCCATCCTTTGACTTGTATCTCCCCATCCGGTCGGAGCCATACATCGGCACGACGAACGACCATGAAATCTGTATCTGGAGTTTCCCGCCGTGAGCCGGAAGCGGCTTACTGAGTCGGATCAACATCCTGGTATCAGTGACTATGAAGTGTACTTGTTCCTTCTTGCCGTCCTGTATGACCACGACATTGCTCAGCTGGTCACCGCCATTCTTGAAGGCGCCGCGCCACCTTACCTTCGGAGAATCGTATTCATCGTTCCCGCGACTTCCCTTTTTGAACAAGTTCTGGTCGAGCTGGAGCCAAAGATGAGAAAGTGGCTCCGGAGAATTGTTGGTATATGTGATCGTCTCGCTCCCTGTTACCTTGTCGGCCGCCGTGTCGAGAGTGGCTTTGATGTCATAATCGGCGCACTGCTGCCAGTAATCGGGACCAGGTCTCCCGTCGGCCGTGCGATAACTGTTCGGCGTTGGCCAATCCATTGGGGCAAACGTCGAAGGATTTGACTGAGCCCACAGTAATGGTGCAGTCACCAAGAGTAACAATGCAGTGAGTGTAATTTTCATAGAAGTCTCCTTGGGTTGATGGTACGATCAGTTCGAAGCAGAAATTTGCATCACTTCTTGCAAATCGAATTTATATCGTTCCCGGAACGTGGCGACCCAGCCGAGAGACTCTCTGCAAGCGTGCCATTATGAGTGCCGAAGAGAGTGAGGAATCCCTCGTGTGACTCCTTAGACCCTGAGTCGTTTAAGAATAAATTTCTTCGCTCATTCATCCCGATTTCTTTGGGATTCATCCGGTCGATATGGCAAAGATCCGGGAAGTGGTTCTCGTCCAAGCCTCTCATGGTATTGCCGGCGCCAGGGAATGGCAAAAAGGTCCTTGCTTTCATGGCGCAGCCAACGTTGCAACAGACGTTCCTGTCGCGGAAAGGTTTCAAAGGGACTGAAACTGCGAGTGGATCAGCAGACCAAAAGGGGAAACCTCTTCATGCCGGGAACGGTACCGTGCCACGAACACCCGCCAAATCCGCGTCCGCTGCTCAACCGAACCTTCCTGTGATATAGTCCTCTGTTTGTTTCTTCTTCGGTTTTGTAAACATATCACGAGTATTGGTGAACTCTATCAATTCCCCCAGATAGAAGAATGCAGTATGGTCGCTTATGCGAGCTGCCTGCTGCATGTTATGAGTCACGATCGCTATTGTATACTTCTCTTTGAGCTGAAATATCAACTCCTCGATCTTTGCCGTGGAGATTGGATCGAGGGCGCTTGCAGGCTCGTCCATCAATACAACCTCCGGATCTACCGCGAGAGTTCTGGCGATGCAAAGTCTCTGCTGCTGTCCACCGGAAAGACTGGCTCCGGATTTTCGAAGGGAGTCCTTGACTTCGTCCCAGAGCGCGGCCTGAACGAGGGTTCTCTCAACGACCTCGTCAAGTTGTTTCCTTTTATGCCTCCCGGTCAACTTCAATCCCGCAACAACATTGTCATAGATTGACATGGTTGGGAAAGGGTTCGGTTTCTGAAAAACCATGCCGATCTTCTTTCTCACGAGAACAGGATCCACGCTTGCAGCGTAGATGTCGGTCCCGTCGACCAGTACTTTCCCAGTGATCCTTGCATTCCTGGCTAGCTCGTGCATCCGATTTAGCGTCCTCAGGAACGTCGTCTTCCCACATCCCGATGGACCTATGAAAGCCGTCACCTGCAATTTGGGGATCGAAATGTTGATCCCTTTCAGAACCTCTACTTTCCCGAAGTATGCTCTTAAATCGTCAGTAACAATTCCGCTCGAAACTTCTGAGGTAATAGCCATTAAGTCTGCTCAAATTTCTGTCGCGAAAATGTCCTGACAGCCAGATTGACAACAAGAATAGCGAGCACGAGAATCAATGCCCCGGCCCATGCCTGTCGATGCCAATCCTTGTAGGGAGAAATCGCGTAATTGAATATTTGCACGGGTAGAGTGGAAATCGGCTGCAGAACGCTGTAACTGTAGAAAGCGTTGTTGAAACTTGTAAACAGGAGAGGCGCCGTCTCGCCCAATACTCTCGCTCCCGCAAGGAGGATTCCCGTAATTATTCCGCTCTTGGCACTCCTCAGGACAACTGAGATTACAGTCCTCCAGTAGGGTACACCGAGCGCCAATGAAGCCTCGCGAATGGAATCAGGCACCGTCTGGAGGATCTCATCCGTAGTCCTCAGTACGGTCGGTATCATCATCACTCCAAGTGCGAAACCTCCTGCCAGCGCAGTGAAATTCTTCATTGGTAGAACAACGACAGTGTAAGCGAAGACTCCTGTCACAATCGACGGAGTCCCGTTCAAGACGTCAGCGACAAACCGCGTGATGGTGGACAGCTTACTGCTCGGAAACTCACCCAAGAATATGCCGCCGAGTAAACCTACGGGTATCCCAATGAGGGATGCTATTCCGACGACGTACAACGAGCCGATGATGGCGTTGCCCATTCCGCCGCCTGGCTCGCCCACCGGCGCAGGCCTGTGAATGAAGAAGTTCAGGTTGACCGACGCCGCCCCTTTGTAGAACAGATAACCCACGATCAGCAGAAGCGGGAGCATTACGATGAGAATGCTGGATGAGAACAAAACCGTAAAAAAACCGCTCGATATTTTTCGACGCCAGTAGGAGAAGCCACTCCCAACCAGCACCGTCTTCGCTACTTCATTCGTGTTGTTCGCCAAATAAGCCACCTTGCAACAGCGTTAACGATGAGGGTTATCAGGAGTAGAATGAATGCGATAGCGATGAGCGCGGACAAGTATGAAGACGTGGTCGCCTCAGTGAACTCGTTTGCTATTACTGCGGCCATCGAGTAACCCGGGTCGAAGAGAGATTTGCTGATCTGAGGAGTGTTCCCGATTACCATCGTGACCGCCATCGTCTCACCCAGCGCCCGGGCCAGGGCAAGGATAACTGATCCCAGTATGCCGCTCCTTGCATACGGCAGCGCAATTTTTTTCAGTGTCTCCCACCGCGTGGCGCCCAGCGCGTACATCCCCTCTTTCAGTGCGACGGGCACCGTTCCGAGTACTTCGGTCGATACGGAGATGATGAATGGCACGATCATTATGGCGAGAATTATCGAAGCTGTTAGAAACCCTATCCCCAGAGGATATCCTTTGAAGATTGGAAGAAACCCGAACTTGTCCATCAGGAATGGCTCAACAGTCTCCGCCATGAGCGGAGATAGTACGAATATTCCCCACAGGCCGTAGATCACGCTCGGAATACCTGCGAGGAGTTCGACCAACGGTTGAAGGAGACCTCTAAGCCATTTTGGCGACAACTCTGCGAGGAAGATCGCTGTGCCTATTCCGAGAGGGGTTGCGATGAGAAGCGAAAGGAATGAGGTCACCAGCGTTCCATATATGAAAGGAAGCGCACCGAATACGCCCGTTACCGGATCCCAAGTCGTCCCCCCTATGAAATTCCAGAAACCAAGAGACTTGAACGCCATCCTCGACGAGCCATACAATTGCAGGCCCAGCCACACCAGCAGAACAATTACAAGCAGCGCAAAGAATCCTACCACCCCCTTGAATACAGCGTCCGCCTGGAAAATTGACTTCTTCTCGACCCTTATGGCTTCTGCCGGCACGGCGACAGTATCGATTTCAACACCCATGCATTAAAAGTAGCCAGGGGCATTTACTTGGAGGTTAAGTTAATGTTAAGAAAATGTTAAGCGAATTTGACGCTAGTGTTAACTACGGAAGTCCCCAGATTTTGCGCAATGTCCATTCCGCAGCGAGAAGCAAGAACACCAGTGCCAGAACAGGAAGCGACGACAGAAGCTCAAATCGCTTGGATTCATGAAGCAGAACTGGCTGCTTCCAGTCCGCACGCAGATCAACGCCATGCTGGAGGAACTCCGATGGTGTCACGAACTCGCCACCGGAAACCACGGCAATCTGCTTGAGCAGGGTTGCGTTCATGGCTGTTTGCGCGAACTCGGCGTTCAAAGGCTCAACCACCACGGTGCCGCTATCAGACCCCAGATTGGTAGCACCTGACTTGGCATAAGCGGTGAATAAATACCTTCCCTCTCCGAGCCCGCTTGCACTTCCGGTGTACCCTCCATCTCCTGTCGGCATTAGCCTGATTTCGGAGACAGGGCGCCGCGACGATTCGTCGGTGATGTCCAGATCCACCGTAGCATCATTAACGGGAGCACCGCCCTGATCAACGAGCAGTGCGTTGAAGTTGATCTGCTCCGAAGGGTCATACACCTTCTTGTCTGTGTGCACAGTGAGCAGCCTCTGTCTTCCGCCGCTAATCAATGTTCGTATCAGAGTCGTCAGAAAATCCTGAAGGAAATCACTTCGCAGGCCACTCAGCGAGCTCATTAGCTGAAGTCTCCAAAGCCCGTATGCCAGGAATGCTGCGCTCCTGTTCGCTGGACTGATAACAAGCATCGGGGCATCCAAACGCACGCCGTTCACAACCGGAGAGGCGAGCGACACTGCACCGGGTGCAGGTTTGCATTGTATATGGCGATAGTACAATGGCGGAAGGAGCGCCGAGCTTGAACTGAGCAGAGCATGAATGGGTTGGAGCGTCGCTGGCAATGACCCCGCGTCCACGAGAGAGACTCCAACCTGCAATTCTCCTGGCTGGAGACCTGTCGTGACAAACGGAAGCCTGGGAAGAGTGGAGACCTTCGCAGCCGAAAACTCGCTTCCCGCAAAATAGGCGAATGGGGATCCTGTTGTGCTCAGCAAATGTATCACTTCGCGAAGTGTCCCTTCAGACTCGGCATTAGGAAAATCGTACAAAAGAACTGCATCATACTTCTGCGAAAAAGCTCCCGCCGCACCTTTCTCATAGAAACTCTCCCCGGTCTTCTGCACCAGCACTCTCACATCGAAGTCTTCACTTCCCTCCAGGTTTCTCCTCAGGAAAGCGACATCCGTCGCCGGCTCGCCTGCAACCAGAAGAACAGAATATTTGCCTTTCAATACATTTGCCGTTGCCGAGGCGGAATTGTTCCTTCGGCTGAACTCGCCGTTCAAAGGAGGAACATAGACTCTCAGTACGTGTGTGCCGACGGAAGCTGGCGTGTAGTTGAAGGACACCTCGACATCTCCGTTCTGCGGAAGCGTCACATCCTTCGAATCAACCTCCCTGCCATCTTCGAGAAGAAGTACGGTAGCCTTCGCGTCGCCAAATCCATTTGAACTTATTACTGCCCTGACGACGCTCGACTTCCCTGCGTAGATCGAAGGCGCAGTGATGACTTGCTTCACGACGACATCCTTCGGTTGAACGGAATCTCCCACCCCGATTGTGAACAATGGAAAGTTCAGGTTTCGCGCTGCATCCACAGGACTTCCTCCGGTATTGTAGTCACCGTCAGAAATAAGCATTGCAAAGGCGGCCTCGCCGTTTCCGCTCATTGCAGAAGCCTTATCAATTGCGGATTGTATATTCGTTGCCGGTTGATCGTATCGCAGTGAGTCGACGCTTTGTTTCTCAAGCGTGGTGCCGCCGAATACAATCGGGCTTATCTCGAAATACCTGCTGAGGTTGGCGTAACTGCTGCTCTCCAGAATTTCCCTGACGACCTGTGGTCGGGGAACCGAGCCATCACTGAGTGACATGCTCTTTGAATCGTCGACGAGGAGAAAGACCTTTCGCTTCTTCACATTGAGATGAACTATATCCGTCACCAAGTTTGTCATTGCGAGGAAGAGAAGGAAAAGAGACATGCCCCGGAGGATGCCAAGAAAAGTCTGCCGCGGTCTGGATAATCCTTCCAACCTCCTGTACATGAGAAACGCCAATGCTGCTGAGAGAGCACCGAACAGTAAAAAAAGATAAAACGGAATATCAAAGTGAAGCTGGAAATTCATTTCAACAGAAGAGTTTTGAGCGTCTTCGCTACTCCATTGACGCTTATCCTGATCAGATAGACGCCACTGCTTGCCTTGGTCCCACTATCGGTCAGGCCGTTCCATGTGAGTTCATCGTAACCCGCAGGAAGGCTTCCGTAAAACAGCCTTCTTATTTTCCTTCCAAGAATGTCGTATACATCTACAGCAACCTGAGACTGATTCTTCAGAATGAAACCAACGTGCGTCAGGTTTGTGAACGGGTTCGGGAAATTGTCATAGAGGCGGTAGCTTTCGGAGGCGGCCAATGGAGTCAATTTCCATGCGGAGAGATCGAAAGGTTTCGACTTACCGTAATAAGGAACATCAAGCCGGTTCCCTGCTGAATCCACGAGATTGAAATAGAAATCGAGACTGCCGGTCGGACTGCTCGGCTCCGGCGCGGAGAACGCAAATTGATTCGCTGTGTCCGTCCTGAAAACCGGTGCAGCGGAATAGTCTACACCATCGTAAGAATAATAAGCTTTGCTCAAGGCAACGTTAATGCCCGACGTGCTGAATGCTTTCACGGCAAGATACGCCGTAGAATCAACCGCCCACGAGACGTAGTCGTTTGAACCGACGAACCCAATCTTCTTGATTGCATTCCACGCATTGACTATCCCCCATCCGTAGAAGTTGTTCGGATAGACAAGGGTATTCGAGTCGGTAGGGGGCTGGTACTGGACAGCCGTACTTTTCAGGAGATCTATGACTTGCATCGGAGTATAATCTGGTCGGACCGACAATATCAGAGAAGCGATGCCAGCTGTGATCGGAGTCGAAAAAGACGTTCCACTGTATGCCGAAGTGTAAGTGTCAGGACCAGGCACGGTCGCCACATAGTCGTCCACGCCATCAGCCACGAGATCGGGTTTGATCCTGCCATCGCTCGTCGGACCCGTGAGGCTGAAATAGGCCAGCTCTCCTGAAGGATCCACAGCCCCAACTGAGATGATGCTGTCTGCGTCAGCTGGCACAAGCAGAGTATCTGCTATTCCGGCAACACTCTCCCTGTTACCCATAGCCTGTACCACGACGACACCAAGCTCCGCTGCCCTTGTGGCAGCCCGGCTCGCGATTGACTTCTTTCCATTGAAGTCGCCTCGCCAGAAAAAGTACGATTCAGCAGAATCGACGGCGCCGGAAGAGTCCACGAACGTATCATAACCGACTGATGAAGACACGACATCCACACCGCGAGCCTCCATCCATTCAAGCCCTTCAACCCAATTGTCCTCTTCCCATTTATAGTCCGTCACGGGAACATACTCGGTTTTTGCCAGCAGAAACGAAGAACCGTACGACGCGCCAATGAGATCTCCCGGCGCATATCCACCAATAAGCGATAAAGTCATAGTTCCATGGCTGTCCTGATCTGGAGCATCCGGTGGATTGTTGTTCGGCTGATTTTCGGTGACAGAATCATGCTGGATAAAATCGTATTCACCGACAATCTTTATGTTCTTCAACGCGTCATGCGTCTCCCAGCGGAATCCTGCATC
>CAZRXH010000057.1:19523-21213 GCA_964603995.1 uncultured Bacteroidota bacterium
GTTCCGACCACCTCTAAACCTTCGGACCTTATGCTGTCCAGATACGCGGAATAAACCGGGAAGTCAGCCACTGAGACCACTTCCGACGGAGGCAGCACCTTCTCCCTTCTCTCTATCGCTCTCTCCGTAAGAATTCCGTTCGAGACAAGATACCTTTCGGCGCTTTCTTCATTCATGATGCGGCCGAACGCGGCGGCGTTCGGCTTGTCTTTGAAGAAAATCCAATATTTGTCCCAGTTGGAGACCGACGGAGAAGCGCCGCCCTGAGCATAGGAAGCGGTGCTAATCGACGCAGCAACGAGAATAGCTACCAGGAATTTCGAGGTGTTCTTCAAATCTCAAATCTCAAGAAGTCGACGGACTATCTCAGTGGTGTTGACGTTTTCGGCTTCAGCATTGAAGTTTGTGATAATCCTGTGCCTGAGGACCGGCAACGCACCTCGCTTCACATCTTCGATGTCGGGGCTCAGGCGGTCGTCCATGGCAGCGCTAGCCTTCGCAGCGAGTATCAGGTACTGAGACGCCCTCGGTCCGGCACCGTAGCTGACGAATTGTTTTACGAAGTCAGGTGCCCTCTCATTCTGCGGGCGACTGCGGTTTGCCAGATCAACGGCAAATTTCACAACCGAGTCAGAGACCGGTACTCTCTTTACCAGCTCCTGATAATACGAGATGTCGACGCCTGACATCACCTTCTTTATCACTGGACTGTAGTCGCCGGTCGTCGACTGGACGATCCTGACTTCCTCATTGAACGATGGATAGTCCAGCCAGAGGTTGAACATGAACCTGTCGAGCTGAGCTTCAGGCAGAGGGTAGGTTCCTTCCTGCTCTATCGGGTTCTGCGTGGCGAGAACGAAGAATGGTTGTTCGAGCTGAAATGTCTGTCCGGCAGCAGTTACACGGTATTCCTGCATCGCCTCAAGCAGGGCACTCTGTGTTTTCGGAGGAGTCCTGTTGATCTCATCCGCCAGGATGATATTACCGAACAGCGGGCCTTTCACGAACCTGAAAGATCGCTCCCCCGTTGTCACATTCTCCTCGATAATCTCCGTGCCGGTGATGTCGCTTGGCATCAGATCCGGCGTAAACTGGATGCGGCTGAACTTCAGGTTCAGCGCGTCTGCAAGCGTCTTCACAAGAAGCGTTTTTGCCAGTCCCGGGACGCCTATGAGAAGGCAATGCCCGCGCGACAAGACAGTTATGAATATCTGCTTCACTATCTCATCTTGCCCGACAATCACCTTGGCAACTTCTTCGCGAAGTTCACCGAAACTTTTGTTGAGACGCGAAATCCCTTCGACGTCGGTTGACGACTCGACTCGTTGATAGGTTTGATTCTGCGTTGAAGGCTCCTTGCTCAATTCACATTCCTCGCTTTAAGATTTTCGAGTTACGTTAACTGTTACCGTCTCACCATCCGGCCCAGACACCTCGACACTTCCGAATTTACCCAGCTTTCCGACCAGATCCTTTGCGGCACCGCTCAATACTATCACTAGACTGTCCGGGGCGATGTATTTTCTGGCGACCGCTCTCACGTCTCTTGCAGTGATCTTCCGGATATTCTCCCGGTAGTTTCTGTAGTAGTTCCTGGGGAGATGATATAGCTCGATCGCCACCAATCGTCCTGCAACCTGCTGAGGCGTCTCGAGCTGGATTGGGAACAGCCCGGCGAGATAGTTCTTGA
>CAZRXH010000058.1:0-15951 GCA_964603995.1 uncultured Bacteroidota bacterium
ACTCATGAAGCGCTCGACCAGCTTGGCGCGCTGCTTGGGCCTCTTGCCGTCGCGGCTGTGCTCGCCAGTCAAGGGAGCTACAAGATAGCCTTCGCGACTCTGCTTGTTCCCGCCGTTATTTGCGTGAGCTTGATTTTTACGGCAAGATTCCTTTATCCGAAACCTGAAGAGATGGAGGTGAGCGTCCCCGATGTTCACTCAAAAGGATTGCCTCGAGTGTTCTGGATTTATCTGGCGGGGGCGGTGCTTGTCGCGGCTGGCTTTGCAGACTTCTCACTCATCGCGTATCACTTTCAGAAAACGGATCATATCCCCGCGATGTGGGTCCCGATTTTCTATTCTGTGGCGATGGCGGTCAGCGGTGCCGGGTCGCTCGCGTTCGGCCGCCTTTTCGACCGCGTGGGACTCTGGATACTGATTCCCTTGACGATCATCTCAGCCGCGTCGGCTCCGTTTGTTTTCTTCGGTGGATTCTGGCTCGCTCTGATCGGATCCGCGTTATGGGGCCTTGGAATGGGAGTTCACGAATCCATCATACCGGCAGCAGTTGCGACCATGGTACCTCAGCAGCGGAGGCCGTCAGCCTACGGAATTTTCACGGCGGGCTATGGAATGTTCTGGTTCATCGGAAGCGTGCTGCTCGGAATATTATACGATGTCTGGATTCCTGCAGTGGTAATTGCCTCGGTTGCACTGCAGCTTGTTGCTGTACCAATATTCATAAGCTTGAGGAGAAGAGTGTCACAGACGGTTCCTACATAGTTTAGAAATCCTAAATTCGAAACCCTAAACTCTAAACAAATGGCAAATTCAAAATTCGAAAGCTGAGGATAATCTAGAAATGGTGAATATTCTCAGTATGAACATGGTGATTGCGTTGGCCGCTGGTATGATAACGTTGGTTTTTGTTGCCAGATCTCGATCCTTTTGAACTTTGTATCTTTGTGCTCTGAATTTATTTAGGATTTTGAGTTTAGTGCTTAGAGTTGTTCCATGATGAATAAGATGAAGAAATGAAGACTCTAATTCTATCCGATATACACGCAAATCTTCCGGCTCTCGAAGCCGTCCTGGAAAACGAGAAACGATACGACCTCTGTCTTTTTCTGGGGGATTCAATCGACTACGGTTCCTTCCCCAAAGAGTGCATCCAGTTCCTCAGGGATCACATGGATCAGGGCGTGATGGGGAACCACGATAATGCCATGGCTTACGATAAAGACTGTGGCTGCCGTGCTGACTTCAAGATATTTGCCGAAGAAACACTCGCCTGGCATAGGTCATTGCTTGATAATGAAGATCTTGAGTTTCTCAAATCGCTTCCAATCATGCTTTATGTTCACATCGATGGGATGTCTGTTTATATGACACATGGTGCCCCAGATGGAAACATCTACAGGTATCTCAGAGAGGAAGAGATCGGAGAAAAAGAAATCGAGGGACTTCAGAAACACGACCTGATCCTTCTGGGACACACTCATTTCCAATTCAAGAAACAGATTGGAAAAACCACGATCGTCAATCCGGGGAGCGTCGGTCTGTCTCGGGAAAGTCATGACGCCTGTTATGCCGTTTTGGAGAATGGTGAAGTCACACTCCATCATGTACCGTATGACAATCAGCGCACGGTGGAAAGGTTATGGCAGAGTCCCGTCTCAACTTTTACAAAAGAAGGACTTTCAAAGGTTATTGGTTGGGTTCCCGGGGAGATGGAGGAGAAAGGATAATTTCATGAGACTTTATGGAGAAGGTAAACTGATAAGAATTTTCCTCGGTGAAATGGACAGGAAAGATAACGAGCAGCTTTACAAAACCATCGTGCTCAAAGCAAAAGAAGCGAAGATGGCTGGTGCAACTGTCTACCGCGGTGCGCTAGGATTCGGACCGACAGTACTTTCAGCAACTCCAAATCGGTAAAGTTGAGCGGTGACCTTCCGATGATTATCGAAATTGTCGATACTGCTGAAAATATAAAGAAGTTCGTTCCCGTCGTCGAGCAAATCCTGGACGACGCGGGCTGCGGTGGCATGATAACGGTCGAGAAGGCAGAAGTCATCAGATACCTGAGAGGAAAGAATACATGACAAGAAAGGCATTGAACAAAATGACAAAGCCGCTGCTGTTTCTCGCACTGGCCGTTGCATTAGTTTCCACCCAGTTCCCCGTTTATTCCCAAACCGATCGTCATTCGGATGTTTACTCCGTTTCTGAGCCGCCCAACCTTGGAATACTCCAGGACTCGATAAGGTCATATATCAAGTCCGGCGCTTACGAAAAGGGAATCGCTGAAGTGATTGACTCCGCCATGTCATTTGTCGAAGCGCATTATCCAAACGTTAAGAACCCTGCCATCGTCCTCGACATAGATGAGACATCGCTCTCCAATGCTCAATTTGAATACCGTTACGGCTTCGGGTTCAATACGACGCTCTGGAATGCGTGGGTCAAGGAAGCCGCCGCTACGGCCATCAAACCGATGCTCGAGCTTGCAAAGTGGGCCGCGCAAAAGCACATCGCGATTTTCTTTATCACTGGAAGGAAGCAGCTTTCATCTGAGCTCGCCAACGATCCTACGGTAATCAACCTGAAGAAGGTCGGTTATCCTCGCTGGGCAGGACTCTATTTTAAAAATCCGGAAGGGAAAATGACGACGGCGGAATTCAAAACTTCGGTGAGGAAGAAAATAACGAGAAAAGGGTATGCAGTTGTCGCCAATATCGGCGACCAGTACAGCGACCTCGTCGGTGGTTACGCAGAAGGAAAGTTTAAGCTCCCTGATCCGATGTACTTCATTCCGTAACTGTCAATCGGGAGGGAATAAGATACAAATTCAGAATCGATAAGCGAGATGCATGAAGATAAGACGACAGAATCGATGGTACAACTCAATCCGATTTCCTTTCGCAGCATCCTATTTGAAGAATTGGAAGAGGGCGTAAAAGTAGAGACCCTGTCCGAATGGATCCCGATAGGGATAGGCCCATCCCTATCGGAACAGAAGCCCCCTTTCTTTGGCGACTTGAATCTCGACCAGATCGTTGACGCTATCACGTGCGGGAAGGAGGAATATAATCTAAAGCCATTCTTTTACACTCCCCCGAAAGATATCAAAACAATTGAGTACCGCAATGAAATAATGCGGGACCTCGAAGATCGCGCGCTTTTTGACAACATAGAATCATTCGCACAAGGAATGCGGACGGTGCGGGAACATATCGCGCTGTCTGAAAAGCTTTCCTACAAATACCAGAAGGAAAGATGGTTTCTTGACGCGGTAGGGACCTACTGCGATGTTGTTAACTCCCTGCTCGAAGATTTATCCCGTGCAGAGCTGAAATCGCGCGGTCTTCTTGCCTTGCGTGATTACCTGGCGGCTTATGCCCGATCCGATCGTTTCAACGCGCTCCTCGCGGAAACTGAGAAGGTAAAGACAGATTTGTCGACCGTAAGTTACTGCCTGATCATAAGGGGCGGTAGTTTCACCGTTCGCAAATATCAGTCCGAGATCGATTATAGTGCCGAAGTGGAGAAGACGTTTGCGAAGTTCAAGTCCCGAAGGGATCCCGACCTGGCGGGACAAGGAGCGGCGTCCGAACGGATCCCTTCGGGAAAAGACTACAGGATAAAATTCAACGACTCGGCTGAGATGAACCATATCGAAGCGCAAGCGCTGGCTTTCGTGGCTCATTTATATCCACAGATTTTCTCACGCCTCGACAACTATTGCGTGAGAAATGGCAACTATCTGGACAAGACAATCATCGACTTCGACAGGGAAATACAGTTCTATGTTGCCTATCTGGAGTATATCGCGACTTTAAAGCAGGCCGGTCTGAAGTTTTGCTATCCGCGGATATCGGATGGTGACAAGGACGTTTACGATCATGAAGCATTTGATTTGGCCTTAGCCGGCAAGCTTGTTGCGGAGAAATCATCAGTTGTGTGCAACGATTTCTACCTGGAAGGCAGAGAGCGGATATTCGTGGTAACAGGTCCGAACCAGGGCGGCAAGACTACCTTTGCCCGAATGTTCGGACAACTTCACTATTTGGCAAGCCTCGGTTGTCCTGTTCCCGGCAGAGAGGCTCGGCTTTCCGTCTTCGATGCGATTTTCACTCACTTCGAAAAGCAGGAAAATATCCGTAACCTCCGCGGGAAACTTGAAGATGACCTGATCAGGATTCATGACATTCTGACCCAGGCCACGCCCGATAGCATTATCATCATGAACGAGATTTTTACCTCCACAACGCTTCAGGACGCAATTTTTCTGAGCAAGAAGGTGATTGAGGAAATAATCCAATTGGATTGTCTGGCTGTTTGCGTAACCTTCATTGACGAGTTGGCTTCGTTGAGTGAGACGACCGTGAGCGTGGCCAGCACGGTGGATCCACGGAATCCCGCAATCCGGACATTCAAGATTTTAAGAAGGCCCGCCGATGGTCTCGCCTATGCTATGTCGCTTGCCGAGAAGCATCGCGTCACATACAATCATCTTAAAGAACGCATGATATCATGAAGGCTTTCCTTCTCTACAAAGATCAGGATTTCGACCTGGACCGCCAGTTGCCGTGGAACGAACAGGCATTGACGCAGGACCTGGCGCTCGACACACTTTTCAGCGCGATGGGGAATGAAGACAAGTTCCTGCTCGATGTCATAAACAAAGTGGTTTTATGCGGTTCAAATGATCCGCATACGATATTGTATCGTCAGGATATTCTCAAGGATTGCCTGAAAAATCCCTCGATCGTTCGCAAGGTCTACAATGTCGTAGTCGAAGCAATCGAAGAGAAGAGGAAGTCATTCTGGGCCTTCTTCTCAAACCGGTCCCCCAATTCGGTGCTTTATGGCGCCAACGAGTCGATGCAAATTTTCGTCGCGAAGCTGAGACTGCTTAGAAATATAGCCGACGAACATGGACATGAATTTGATTCAGAAGGGTTCTCGAGACTGTTTGCGATGCTCCGGGAAGAATTGAGTGACGAATACTTTGCAGAGATTCACTCCCATCTAACTCTGCTGAGATCTGATAATGACGTCTTGGTCAGCGCCGAACTTGGTCCCGGCAATAAGGGGAAAAATTACATTCTTCGCAAGCCGTGGAACCGGAAAATGAGCTGGATGGTGCGTATCAAACAGGCGGTTTCTCACAAGTCACAACCCTATACCTATCATCTCGACCCTCGCGACGAAAGCGGGGCTAAAGCGTTGGGAGAGATGAGAGACCGGGGAATGAACCTCGTCGCCAACGCGCTGGCCCAGTCCGCAGATCATATTCTAAGCTTCTTCAACATGCTGCGAGTCGAACTCGCTTTTTACATCGGTTGTCTGAATTTGTACGAGCGCCTTGTCCGGAAGGGGGAGCCGATTTGTTTTCCGGTGCCCGTGGGTCCCAGCGAGCTCAGGCATCGTTTCGTCGGATTATATGATGTTTGTTTGGCGCTGAGTATGAAAGAAAGAGTCGTAGGCAACGATGGAAATGCCGATGGCAAGAGTCTGGTCATGATAACTGGGGCGAATCAGGGCGGCAAATCGACTTTTCTGCGGAGCATCGGATTAGCGCAGTTGATGATGCAATGCGGTATGTTCGTAGCGGCCGAATCTTTTTCCGCCAGTGTCTGCTCCGCTGTCTACACTCATTACAGAAGGGAAGAAGACGCAGCCATGGGAAGCGGGAAATTCGACGAAGAGCTCACCAGGATGAGCGACATCGCCGACCATGTTATGCCTGATTCGCTCTTGTTGTTCAATGAATCATTTGCGGCGACAAATGAAAGGGAGGGATCGGAGATTGCGAGGCAGATAATCTTCGCTCTGTTGGAGAAGCGAAATAAGGTATTCTTCGTTACGCATCTCTACGAGCTGGCGCATGGCTTTCATGAAAACAGGGTGAAGAACGCCATTTTCCTCCGTGCTGAAAGGAAAGACAATGGCGACCGAACCTTTAAGCTGATCGAGGGGGAACCATTGGAGACGAGCTATGGGGAGGATTTATACAACCAAATATTCGTAACCTTGAATCACACATAATGAAGAAATGGAGAATGAAATGAAGATTGAATCTTTAGACGCGCTCGAAATCCTCGATTCAAGAGGGAATCCGACTGTTGAAGTAGACATATTGCTTGAAGATGGAACACAAGCCCGGGCGATGGTGCCAAGCGGGGCCTCGACAGGCGAGAGGGAAGCAACGGAATTACGCGACGGTGACAAGAAGCGTTACGGCGGGAAAGGCGTGAAGAAAGCTGTCGAGAACGTAGTCAAGAAAATTGGTCCTGAGGTAACGAAACGGGAATTCAACTCGCAGAAAGAGCTGGATTATTTTTTGATTGGACTCGACGCGACAGAGAACAAGTCGGCGTTGGGCGCGAACGCGATCCTTGGCGTTTCGATGGCATATGTCAGGGCATCCGCCGCGAGTGCCGGCGTACCGCTGTATCAATTCATCGGCGGGCTTAACGCCAGTCTCCTTCCGGTTCCTTGCATGAACGTCATCAACGGAGGGAAACACGCCGACAATAACGTCGACTTCCAGGAGTTCATGATAGCGCCGCATAACGCGCCGTCATTTGCCGAGGCGATCCGAATGGGCGAGGAGACCTTCCACGCTTTGAAATCGGTATTGCACGGGAAGGGACTCAGTACAGGTGTTGGGGACGAGGGCGGATTTGCGCCTGACCTCAAGTCAAATGAAGAGGCTGTCGAGGCAATCCTTGAGGGAATTACAAAAGCAGGCTATAAACCTGGAGCAGACATAAGCATTTGTCTTGACCCTGCGGCAAGTGA
Organism: uncultured Bacteroidota bacterium; assembly: GCA_964603995.1. Classification (GTDB taxonomy): domain Bacteria; phylum Bacteroidota; class Ignavibacteria; order Kryptoniales; family JAKASW01; genus JAKASW01. Next base: position 6,790 of record CAZRXH010000058.1, read on the forward strand.
AATGTGGGACAACGGGAAGTATCTGTTTTTTAAGAGCACGAAGAAGCACACCACCAGCGATGAGATGGTCAAGCAGTGGGAGAGTTGGGTGAAGCAGTATCCGATTGTCCTTCTCGAAGATGGCCTCGCTGAGAACGATTGGGAAGGGTGGGAGAATCTCACAAGCGTGCTCGGGTCCAAGATCGAAATTGTGGGCGACGACATTTTCTGTACGAATAAACAAATTCTATCCAAAGCGATCGATAGGAAAGTCGCGAACTCAATATTGATAAAACTCAACCAGATTGGAACCGTCACTGAAACTCTTGAGACTATCGAGCTTGCATATCGAAACAATTATAACGCGTTCGTGTCTCATCGGAGCGGAGAAACTGTCGACACCATAATTGCGGATCTCACTGTCGCGGTGAACGCGGGTCATCTAAAGACCGGGAGTGGTTGCCGCGGCGAGCGCATCGAGAAATTCAACCAGTTGATGAGGATCGAGAAGAACCTTGGCAAAGCAGCACGCTTCGCCGGAAAGAAAGCCTTCAAGAACTCCTAAGCCGAATTGAAAATTGAAACAGGTATGACCGCCGGAACATACTGGCTCAGGCGGTCATACTTCCAAAGGGAGCAGTTGCGTTCTGTGTTTCCGTCACGTCCAGTATCCCAGTCCAGCCGGGAATTCCTGGGTGTCGCTTTCGTTTCACGTGCAGGACGAGCGGGAAGTCTCATCCAGAATATCTTTATGTCGGGATCCCGCTTCGCGGTGACTGCACATCGCACAATGTGATTTTGAGCGGCTCAAATCATGCGTTGCGGGAAAAGAATGGCGCGTTTCCCGTCAACACATCAGGGGAGATGATATTTTAGAACGGAATTTGATTGTGGGGAGACTGTTTGTCTGAAAGATTTCGGAGAACCGGATGAAAGTATTTGACAGTGGAATGCCGGATGAAGCTTACTGGAATAATCTGTTTGACATTCCGCGCATCGTCGATTGGCTTAACTTGAAGAGGGTACTGGGTTAGAAGCGGAAGGTGCAGGGATGGTGCTCCTCTTCAACATTCTGCACTTCGATGCGAGGCGAATTATGCTTGAAGAAGCGTGCCGGATCCTGAAGCCGAATGGTATTATTGCCATAATCCATTGGCGAAAGGATATGGCGACGCCCCGGGGCCCTGGCATCGCATCGCGTCCTGACAGGCAGATGATTCTTGATTCGATTTCTGGTCTGAATTTATGTTTCAACGGTAATTCCAGAATTCTTGAACCATATCACTGGGGTATGCAGCTGCTCAAAACAATCAAACAAGCCAGGCAAGCTGAGTGAGCGTGCGCATTTCAATTAATGACCGCTCCGTACGGAAGCGGAGAAACTCACAACTCATTTAGACTTATGATGGCAATTGAGAATGATCATCCACCTCACAGATCACTTTCTCCCTGATGGACGGCCGATGAGGCTTGAAGATACGGTTCAACGAACTCATTTCTCGGCCGGTTGCAACTTTGTTTCGCTTTCTCTAACGTTAATCGAACAGGGCAAAGCAGAACAATGACGAAAAAGAAATTCGTGCTCGTTGCTGATATCCGCACTGCAAATCCGGCCAGGATAGAGACCGTCCTCTCCGACCTCGTCGGAGTGAAAGCAGTTGTCGGGACAGAAGATGGTTTTAAAGTCAGGGCCACGATGGAAGGAGAGAGCGCAAGAGATCTCAATCGTTCGCTGTTGTCGGCTCTCAGGCGCGTCGAAAAAAAGACGACACTGCGCGCCGAATGGACTTATGACAGGACAACGGAACGATTCTTTGACTATGTGCCGAAGGGAACTCGCAGAGGGTAAGCAGAGATCGGAGATGATACCGCCCGTTGGCCAGACCAAAGAAGTGTCATTAATCAATATGCCGACCGAGTGCTAATACAGCATTACCTACCGCGGTGAAACAGATACGATCAGATAATGCCGATTGAGTATCTCCTCCTCATTGGGTCGATTCTCATCCTCGTCAGTATCGCCATCGCAAAACTCTCCGACAATCTGGGTATACCGACTTTGTTGCTGTTCCTTGGTGTTGGAATGCTTGCTGGCTCTGAGGGACCGGGCGGGATTTACTTCGACAATGCTCGCCTGGCGCAGTCTGTCGGCATCATCGCTCTTGTCTTCATCCTATTTGCGGGTGGTCTGGATACAAAATGGCGTGAGGTGAGACCCGTCTTCTGGCAGGCAACAAGTCTGGCAACGTCGGGAGTTTTTGTTACGGCGTCCGCCGTCGGCTTGTTCGTTTCAATGGCATTGGGACTCCCCTTGTTAAGTGGCCTTCTGCTCGGGGCAGTCGTCTCATCGACAGATGCCGCGGCGGTCTTCTCAGTCCTTCGCTCGAAGAACGTCACATTGCGTGGACCGCTTAAACCCCTGCTGGAACTCGAGTCGGGAAGCAATGATCCGATGGCGGTGTTCCTCACCGTAGGGCTCATTCAGGTAATGACTCTCCCAAAGACGTCATTGAGCTCGGTCTTCCTCCTCTTCATCATTCAGATGGGTCTTGGTGCCGGGTTAGGTGTGACTCTCGGGAAAGCAATGGTTTTTGTCCTCAATTGGCTCAGGCTTTCATATGAGGGCATCTATCCGGTTTTCTCCCTGGCCTTCGCTGCCTTAATCTATGGAGCAACATCAACTCTGGGGGGAAGCGGATTTCTGGCTGTCTATGTCGCGGGTTTAGTGGCAGGGAACAGCGACTTCGTTCACAAGAAAAGCCTGTTGCGCTTTTTTGATGGCTTAGCCTGGCTGAGCCAGATCGCAATGTTTCTCACACTGGGTCTCCTTGTGTTTCCATCTCACATCGTGCCCGTGATCGGGATAGGGCTGCTCGTCTCTGTTTTCCTGATGCTCATCGCACGCCCTGTGAGTGTATTCCTTTCTTTGTCCCTTGCGAAACTCCATTGGAAAGAGAAGACACTCGTCTCCTGGGTCGGATTACGCGGGGCCGTCCCCATCGTTCTGGCAACGTTCCCGCTTCTAGCTGGATTGCCTGACTCGAAGCTGATATTCAATGTCGTCTTCTTCATAGTCCTGACGTCAGCTCTGCTGCAGGGGTGGTCAATTCCAGTTGTCGCCCGGCTACTACACCTCGATGCACCATTGGAAACCAGGCGCAGATACCCGATCGAGTTCGCCCCTATGGAAGGTGTCGATACGGAACTGGTCGACCTCATCGTTCCGTTCAGCTCGGCACTTGCCGGGAAGTCAATTGTGGAGCTGGACTTGCCCCAGGACAGTCTGATTGTACTCATAAGTCGCAATGATAATTTCATCGTCCCAAGCGGAGGCACAGTTTTGCAGGAAGGTGATACCGTTCTGGTACTCGTGAACAGGAACAATTTACCTCTGTTTCGGGCCATATTTGCGCAGTTGCGGGAGTCTGACAAATCATAAGACACGAGTTACTCAACTTGAACAGTTCACTGTTTCTGCGGTCATGTGCTTCGCGTTCTCACGGTTCGTCTTCAGCAGGACCGGCGTCGGGCGGGTGTCAGAGGAGCAGGTAGCTAAAGGTATGTCCCGCATATTCGACCGGTTTTATCGGGCGGACAATTCGCGCTCCAAAAGCAGGCTGGGGAGCGGACTGGGTCTGGCAATCGTGAAGTCAATCATGCAACTGCACCACGGGTCATCCTCGATTTCAAGTGAACCCGGAAAAGGAACAACAGTGGTATTGAGCTTCCCGGCATAAAGGGATATCGGCTTATTTACAGTGTTGAAGAGCCGCGCGTTAATATTTTGGGGCTCATTCATGGCAGAAGAGATATTAAGAGGCTGTGGAAGGAAGAAGAAAGAAAGATTTGAACATTTGACTGTGGTTTTGTGTACGGAGTAGCAAAGTCTGACAATTGGACAAAGGGCAACAGAGGCAATAGAGTCAATCCTAAAGCTACATCATGGGAAAAGCTCAATCACGAGTGAGCTTGGCCAAGGGAATGCGAATCACGTTCTCTTTCACGGCATAGGCTATTCGGCCCAAGCGAGGCCCCTTGGATCCGGCATGATCTCGGTACCGTTGTCGAACTTCATGGTACAGATGGGAGCACAATCCTCAAGATGGGAATTCCTCTGACACTCTGAAGCGGGAAGAAAACTCTGTGCGTGACCTGATCGACGCAAACGGTATGTGCATGTGCCCATAGTCTACCCTCACACATTCCTGACAACCCGCGATCAGAGATCTTAAAGACTGAAACCACCCCACTTTCGGATGCCACGTATAGTATGCCAAGTCCTTTGTCTATTGCGAGCACGTCAGGTCCTCTGCCGACAGAAAATTTTTGGATGACATCCCTTGCGGTCAGATCCACTGCCACCAATGACGCATTATCTTCTCCCGTGACATACGCGAAGTGTGGTTTCTGCCCTACCACAAAACCGTGTGCACCCCTGCATCCCGGTAGTTTTATTCTTTCGGTTATGTGGAGCGTTGCGGGATCTATCTCCAGCAGTTCATCGGAGGATTCATCAGCAGTAAGGATCATCCGTGAAGTCGGATCGTAATGTGTATTTCCGACAGTCCCGCCTATTTCTATTTTGCCGACTTGCCTCAGGCCCGGAGCATCGATGGCGGTCACTGTCTTTCCAAACTCGTCTGAAACGAATATCCTCTCCGATCTCGGATCGAAGGCAATTCCGTCAGGAAAATGTCCTGCCGCCACAGTACCTACCGTCATCAGTGACTGTTCATCTATCGCGTATATCTCATCCGCCCCGGTCGCCGAGACGAAAGCCCGTCCAAGTTCCGGAACGGCGAGGATCCCGTGCGGACTCGGAATATTTGTGATGTTCTTCAAGACTGTTTGAGTTTTCAGGTCGAAGACCGTCACCGCGTTGTCACCAAGATGAGCGATGAAGAGAAGACGGCGCTGAGGGTCTATCGATTGATAGTCGTACCTGGTGCTATGTCCGGGAAGGGGAATGTCTGAGACAGTGGTAAGGCAAGACTGCCTGGTATTCTCTTGTTGTGCGAGCAGCGGACTCGATGCAACTATGCAGATGACAAGCGCGAGAAGCGCTTTGAGAGAACCTTTCATGGCCCTTCGCTTTATCAATTCTTAGATAGTGTGCAACAAGGCAACCGCCCCGGTCGGAATGCTGAGCACGCCGAAAGTGGCAAACCCGACCCTGACTGAGGCGCCACATGGCGGAGAGCTGGGAGTCTCGTCATTGACTCACACGTGTTTCCGTGCGTGGTCATCGTTGCCAAAGTTGTGCCGCGAGATGCGAAGCTAATCGTTTCCGTTATCCACCTGACCATTGCCCGGCCGATTCGCTTCCTTAAAGTCGTTGAAGTTGTATTTGAGACTTACCATGACCACGGGAGCCCGTCTGTAGAAATAGTTATAGTTGTAGAAGTCCACTCCCTGGGACGTGAACTGGCGCCTCCCTGTACCGAACAGATCGTTTGCCTGCAGAGTCAGAGACAGCGTCTTTGCAATTATGTCTTGCCTTACTGCCAGGTCGGTAGTAAAAAATCCTCCCCACTTTCCTTGTGCTGTTACCGATGGGCTGTAGTATTTCACATTAAGCTGAACTTCAGTCGAGGGGGCCAACGTAAACGTATTATTGTCTTTGACACTCCAGTTGAGACTTTCCCTTGCAAATGATTCGTTGCTTATCGCACCGCTGATTTTGTAATCATAAACATCACCCATCAGATTGGACTGCCATGGTTTGATCTGGTTAAAGAGCGCACTGAATTCAGTGCCGATGGCGTAATCATTTCCCACATTTGCGACTGATCTCAGCGTTACGTTTTCTGCATACACGGAATTGATATCTTCAATCTTATCCTGAGTGAAGCGGTAGTAAAGGTCGGTTGAGAACGTGACTCCGCCAAGAAACGTCTGCATCCCAATTTCATAAGAGTCAATAAGCTCCGGCTTGAGGGAGGGATTCCCTATGTGGACGTTGTTTGCGTCGAACCAGGAATAGAAGGGCTCAAGATCCCCGCCGTCGGGCCTTTCAATTCTGCGCGTGTAACTCGCCATGACCTGAGTTCCACCGGACAAGCTGTAAGACGAATGAATTGACGGGAAGAAGTCCCATCTGCTGAAAGTGAAGCGCTGGCTCGTGTCTGCCTGGGCGACAAGCTGGTACGTGTACTCCGTGCGAAATCCGACCTGGACATCCAGGCTGTCCCATTTATCCGAAAACATTGTGTAAGCCGCAAACCTGGTACGGTTGAAATTATTCGAGTGGCTGAACAGCGACTGGAAATCATAGTTGCCCGTAGTCGAATCGAATGTGTATAGCTTGTTTATGTCCTGATAATCCCTGCTAAAAAATTCAGATCCCGCAGAAAACTTTTCGGAATTGCCGATGGGTAGCGTATAGTCGATGTTTCCCCGGACCTCATTAAGCGGACCCGACTCGGTAGTCTGTGTACCACCGAAGGCGCTGTCATTCTGAGTGGCCGTACTCATTGAAGCTTCATCCGACGCATTGTGCCTGAACGAAAGGTAACCCGTAAGCTCATTTCCTTTGGACCCGAAATTGTGAAGGTAGTTCGTATTCAATTCATAGTACGAGCCGTAATGGTTGTGAATGGTGTTGTTCAAATAGTAGAAATTCTGTGGAGCGTCACTGGCCCACTGATCGTAGTTCAGAGTGGAATACCTGTGAAACGACCTGGTGCCGTATCTTCCGCCCAGCGACAAATTGTCGTTTTGACTCAGACTGAAATCTAACCCGCCTCGTACTCCGGACAGAATCCTTTGCCACAGCATGTTTCCGTTTGAATTCAGGTATGAAGTATTGTCTCCGATTACGAATTGTTTTTCCTGCCTGTTGATCCCGGGAAAGGAACGGCGGTTGAAGTCCAGGCCGAAAACATAGCCGACCGAATGAGTCTTGTACTGAAGAATGAAATTCCCTCCGTACTTGTCCGCTAAACCTCCGGTCAAATTCACGATGCCACTCAGACCGAGATTCGAATCCTTCTTCAGAATGATGTTAATAATTCCTGCCGTACCACTGGCGTCATATTTCGCGGTAGGGTTTGTCATTATTTCAATATTCTGAATTGAACTTGCGGGAATCTGCTGCAGAGCGTCCTGGGCATTCATAACGGAAGGGCGACCGTCGATGAGAACCTGGAAGTTCGTGCTGCCTCTCAGACTGACATTCCCATCGATGTCAACGCTGATTGATGGAACATTTTCGAGGACATCTGCCGCGGTGCCTGATAATGCAGTCTTAATCTGGTTCACGTCTATGACTTGTTTGTCGAGCTGGTAGGTTATGGGCGATCTCCTCCCTTCGGCAACGACGTTCGGCAGATTTATGGCCGAGGGTTTCAGATAGATTCTGCCCAAGTTCAAACTGAGACTTGAGTTCGAAAGTAAGATCTTGTTGATGATTCGCACGTTGTACCCGATAATCTGGACGCGCAGATAGTAGCTGCCCGATCCGATTCCGCTCAATGTGAACCTGCCGCTTCTGTCGGTTACAGTCCCGGTTGTCTGCGTGCTGTCCTTCTCGTTGAGAAGGATAATATTTGCAAACTCGACCGGAGCTTTAGTCTCCGCGTCGAACACGCGTCCGGTTATCGAGCCACGGTCTTCGGCTGTCTGCCTCTGCTGGCCATAAACAAGATTATTAAGCGTTAGCAGGATAAAAATGACATAAGCTTTTTCTATCACAATGCTTCGCACTCCACATCTCCTCATCAGATATTTCATGTTATAAAATGATGTCCCACTGTCAAACGTGTGAAAGGAGTTCAACTACAGACCCTCTTGCAAAACAACCGAAAACACGTTTGAGTTATAATAATACGATGAGAAATTTAACTCATATAAATGAAAACCAGATGAAGAACTGTGATTCTCACTGTATTGTCACCTCGCTTTTCTCAAATCTTCCGTATCTCAATGCCAGCGTCGGCAGCTGCCCTTTGATCTCTGCGAGACGCTCAGAGACCAATTGCCGGTCAGGGTAGATCTCGCTGCCGGGTTTGAATGTTATGGTAATGACTGAGATTCCCTGAATCGAGCCGGAGCGCATCGAGCTGATTCCGGTCACTCCGTTGACAGCGTTCTCTATCGGCTGAGTTACGAGAAGTTCGACTTGCTCAGATGAGAGTCCCGGGGCTTCAGTCTGGATTACAACCTGGGCGGGGGCGAACTCCGGAAACACGTCATATTTGGAGTGCCCTAGATTGTACATCCCGTAGCCTAAAAGTACACAGGCGAGGGATATAACTATTTCTTTAAACCGGAGAGAGAATCGGACAATGGAGGTCAGCATCGAGAGAGAGTCCGTTTGTAAAATAGGTGTCGGTTTGCGACGCGCGGGTCCCACGGTATCTCTAATCGTCGCCCGTCTTCGTCTGGCCCTTGAACTCCTGGGAGAGAAGTATCTGAGCACCCTTCACAACTATTTCTTCGCCAGCTTTATATGCCCCCGTCACTAACCATCTGTCAGCGACATGATTCGTCGAAGATATTCTTTCACGTTCAAATGTGTCGTTTGATTTCTTCACATACACCCAGACGCTGCCATTCCACCAGACGATTGCTGAATCAGGTATCACAACTCCCTCGACGTTCTGTCCGATCGGAAGATACGCAACAACGTTGGTACCGCTCGAAAGCGCCGGATCCGCTGGTGCGCGGTAGAAATAGTTTGTGCCTTGAGTTGTCACATTTGTTCGGGGAGAACTCGAAACGAGCTCCGCGTCAAGGATTGTTCCGTTCGCAGGCTGAACGTTGGCGTTTGCCGGAGCTTGAGTCGTTCCTTTCCCGGAAGGTATCGTAATCAGAATGATGGAGATCTTGTTCTCGATAATTTCCCTGATGATTTGAGAACCGCCGCTTATCCAATTTGAGATGACATTCCCCCATTGCCGTCGTATTCCCCCTCGTCAGGATACAATCCGCGGACACTATGTGACATGAATCACCATGCGTATGTCGGGGGCAGATTTTCTCTCGAGAAATCGCGTTTCTGACACCGGATACCATGGTATGGTGCCTGCAGTCCGCTATGAACAACCCTCAAGTTTAGTCTCGAAATATCCGAGTATAATATTGACATGCTGGTACAAGTTCTCTAACGCTGTTCTTTTTCTCCTGCCGGTTTTCCAGTGGAACAGATCATGCTCAGTTGATTTTTCCTGTTTCGTTCCAGCT
>CAZRXH010000058.1:16051-21092 GCA_964603995.1 uncultured Bacteroidota bacterium
TGGACTGATAAAAGTAAATTCCGGCCTGAATGAAGCAATAGACAGACACTTGGCGGTACATTCCGAGGCAAAGAATCTTGAGATTGACCTGCTCAATGCTCGCCTTGACGACAAAAAGATTCTCATTTCCGGGGATACCACGGTTACTACCGAGATCGAAAACCTCATGCACCAGGCTGAGGCGCGTGCAAACAAAATCGAGAGCATAGCCACTACGGAAGAAAACAAGGACGCCGCACGCAACCTCGACCGCATGGTAGATCAATACATTGACGACATGCATCAGAATGTTCAAGCACTGCAGACCGAATCCAGGCGAACAAGACAGCCTTTCACAACGGTGCTCGCAACGAGTCCGGTGGTAAAACTGCGCATGGAGAAATGGACCGCGGACGGCAATGATATGATGAAAGTTGGGGAGGCGGTGGTCGACAATGCCTCCCAGGCGATGCACGCCTCAATCTCCGGAATTCGGAGCACCTCGGAAAATACAAAGCAGGCGAGCATCCTGATGATGTTTTTCGCAGTGCTTGCCGGACTAGTCATGGCTGTCGTGATGGCTCGCCGGACCTCCAGCCCGATTCGAAAGCTCAGCGACGCGGCAAAGCAAGTTGCATCGGGAAACAATCGGATAAAGGTGGAAATTGCGAGCAAGGACGAGGTCGGAGAGCTTGCGGAAGCTTTCAATACGATGGTTGAAAACATCAGGAGTGCTTTCTCGGAAGCCCAGAAAAAGAGCGAAATCGCAGAAGCATCCGCACAAGAAGCCAAGATGGCAAAAGTCCGGGCGGAATCTGAGCGCCAATATCTTGCTGACAGTGTGGATATAATGCTTTACGAAATGGAGAAATTTAAAAGTGGCGATCTCACTATCAATCTGAAATCTGAAAAGGACGATGAGATCAGAAAACTTTACGACGGATTCAATCAAGCCGCGCTTAATATTCGAAAAATGATTAAGAAGGTCTCCGAGTCAGTTGAGACAACTGCCAGCGCTGCTACACAGATCAGCAGCTCGTCTGAGGAACTGGCTGCAGGGGCACAGGAGCAGTCTGCTCAATCGAGCGAAGTAGCTGCCGCGGTGGAGGAGATGACACGAACGATCGTTGACAGCTCGCGTAGCGCATCCAAGACCGCTGACGTCGCGATGGGCAACGGAGAACTGGCAAAAGAGGGCGGAGAAATAGTCCACAAGACGGTCTCGAAGATTCGACAGATCGCGGAAGTTGTGTCAAAGTCTGCAATGACCGTGCAAAGGCTCGGCAGCTCAAGCGAACAGATTGGAGAGATCGTTCTTGTTATAAATGACATCGCCGACCAAACCAACCTTCTTGCGCTCAATGCTGCCATCGAAGCCGCGAGAGCGGGTGAGCAGGGGCGCGGTTTCGCCGTTGTAGCGGATGAAGTCAGGAAACTCGCCGAAAGAACGACTCAGGCTACGAAACAAATTGGCGACATGATCAGGACGATCCAGGTGGAGACAAGGGATGCAGTGGAGGCAATGAAACGCGGGACCAGCGAAGTCGATGAAGGAATAACACTCGCAGATAAGGCCGGGGAAGCACTTCAGCGAATCGTAGCGGGAACCCAGGGCCTGAAAGACATGATAAATCAAATTGCTGCCGCGAGCGAGGAGCAATCATCCACAAGCGAGCAAATATCAAAAAACGTCGAAGCAATTTCTTCAGTCTCTGCCGAGTCAGCCCAGGGAATATCACAGATCGCACGCTCTGCCGACGATCTCAACAGGCTTGCCGAAAACCTGCGCAATCTAGTTTCAGAATTCAAAATTGATGCCTCTGAGAAGGCATCCGGCAGTAATGGAAGCAGCGAGAGCAATCTTGGGGACTTCGACTTTGAAGATGCGAAAATAGCGCATAAAACGTGGAAGGTCAAACTTTCTAACTGCATCTCGGGCAAGGAGAAAATTGATGAGAAAACCGCCGGTGCTTACAGAGAATGCAAACTCGGCAAATGGTATTACAGCTCGGCTTCACAGCACTTCAAGGGGAATGCGGCTTATGAAGAACTCGGGAAGTGGCACACTGAGCTGCACGAAAATGCTGCCCGAATAGCCAAGCTGTGTAACGAGAACAAAGCTGCGGAGGCAATCACTCATCTCGCGGCCATTGATGGGTCCTCTCGACATATTGTGAACCTTCTTGACGAACTCGAACGACTGTCACTCGCGACTGCTTGAGGGAAAGACGGAAGCAGGTTTTCCGCCCTCTTCATCTGTGGTCATCTGTCTGTATCTGCGTTTTCTGCGTGCAAATTTTGTCTTGCGGTTTGCGATGCAGGATTTTCGCTTACGCTCTGTCGAACCTTGTGACACGATGGTCCGAGGCTCGTCTATGATCAAAAAAGTCCAATGGAGGTTAAAGATCTTTATGAGCAAGACTGATGACATTGCAGAATTCCTTCAGCCAGGCAGGTCCGCGCTGGTGCTGTGGGATATTCAGAAAATGCTGGTTGACGCCATTTTCAACAGAGAAGAATTTCTGGCGAACGTCAAGAACCTTTCTGCTGCCGCCAGATTGAAAGGCATTCCCGTTCTCTTTACAAAGATCACACCGCTTCCTGAAAGATTTGAATCGCCGGGAAGACGGTATATGATGAGAAGCAGGCCCAGGGGATTCACGCCAGGCCCGGACGCATTCGATCTCGTTATTTCACCGGAAAAAGACGACATCGTGATTAACAAGAATACCGCCAGCATTTTCGTCGGGACCAATTTCGAACTCATGATGAGAAACGCAGGCATCTCCACCGTCGTGTTCACCGGAATATCGACGGAGATCGGAATCGAGTCGAGCGCGCGCGACGCGAGCAACAGGGGATTCTTCCCAGTAATTGTCACAGATGCCGTCTCGTCGCGTGACAAAGAAGCGCATGGACGCTCGCTCGGGAACCTGCAAAACATGGTGCCACTTGTTTCCTCAAATGAATTGGCCGCATTCTGGAAAAAATGAGCTGACACCGCGCCTGTCGATTTAACCCTTTCCCAGGTTCGTGCATCTAACAGAACGTGGACAAAGAGGGTGAGATCAATCTTTCCCCCACAAAGTACATGAACCAAAATAAGACAGAAAGGGAGCACCAGGTATGAAAACGCTTCTGGCATCTTTCGCAGTACTGCTGATTGCGGGATCGGTGTTCGCACAAGGCATGGGACAACGCCGCGCATTCTACTACGACCAGTCTACAGTGACGACAATCTCAGGAACAATTCAGAGCGTGGACACCCTCTCGGGACGCGGGGGGAATTTCCAGCTGATTCAGTTGACGGTCAAAGATACAAGCGGAACGATTGCCGTAAATATCGGGCCGGCGTTCTATCTCGACCAGCAGAAAATATTGTTCAAGGTCGGTGATGCCGTCGAAGTCACCGGTTCCAAAGTCCAGTTCAACGGGACGGACGTCATACTCGCCGCTCAGGTCAAGGGTGGAGGCAAGACAATCACCCTGCGTGATGATTCCGGCAGACCCGTGTGGGCGCGCGGGAGAATGAAGTAGCATTTAGATCCAATGCCGCGAGGGAATCAAGTCCCTCGCAACGTGGTGCGGGATTCCGAGCGACTAAGCCGGCCTATTTCGGCTTCAGAATTTGTAGGAGAAGCCGATGCCTGCCGGGGTGATGCCAAACGACAATGGGCTTGTCGAGGGGCTATCAGATCTGCCGGTTAGATTCGAATAAACTCTTCGGTAGTACCTGCCGACTGTCGATCCGATTGTGTACGCCATCAGGGCGCCGGCGACGGCATCTGAAAACCAGTGCATACTTCCTCTGTCGTAAGACGAGACGCCATACATTGTGTAGGCGACCAGACCGTATCCGGCGATCTTGAGCCATGTACTGTGAGGATAGTAGTTGGTCAATGCAGAAACTACCGCCATCGTCGCTCCAGTATGTCCGGAAGGCCATCCGTTGAAGATGCCGCCGCGGAGAAATCCGAACCTGAATTCCTCGCTCAGTGCGTCCATGTTAGGATATTTCCTCCAGTTGGGACCCGGCCTACCTGTGATCGCCTTGAGCGCAATATTGTCCATCAGCTCTATGACGCTTGCCTGGATGACCGCGAATGACGCACCGAGCACCTCATCGTCGTTGCGGATCTTAGCGTAAGCCAGGAGTGAGCCGCCTGCTATGAACGGCAGCAACTCTCCACTGTATGGAACCATGTTTGCGGCATCACCGTATGAAGGATGCTGGTTGAAGAAGTGCTCCACGCGGTAGTCGACGTCACCGCTGACGAGCACAGGGGTAACGGCGACTGCTGCAAGCTGATAGTACAGATTGCGTCCCCGGAAGCTGTTGAGTATGTTATTCCCGAAATTACCGAAGAGACTCATATCAACATTGTCTTCTTCGAAAATTCCGGTTGTTATGGGGCTGAGCGGTCGGCTTACCGCCTCTTTGTCTGGCGCCACATAATTTCTGTCAACCCCTGGATAGCCGATGGATTCCAGACTGGACCATCCGTGCATTTTCTTGATGTCGTTTGCCTGCGCTTCGGTCCGGGCAGGGGCTATTATGAGCAACAGACCGAGAGCGAGAATAGGGGAATATCTTCTTTGTGCCATCTTGTTTTGACCTCCACGATATCGTCAACAGGCACTCAGCGTCGGGGTTCCTTAACTCAAATTAATATTTTTTCATTCGCATAGGTGAACGGAGCAAGCCTGCGAAAGTGTCGGTTTTTGGTGGAGGTGGTCGCAGAGATTTGAGAACTTGTGGCATTCGCTGTGACCGTGACAGATGGGATGGCTGCATGACGCGACGCGGGTGCTTGAAAAGTTTACGTGTCCTGAACATATTGATTCCATAATACGAGTCTGATGTGGACGACAGTGCCGATATCTGGATCGATCCTAAACCGTACAGCAAGGATGCCTGAAAGCAACAGTTCATCTGGGAAGCACAACAAAGGACAAAACAATATCCGAAGCCGAGTAGTGCTGCCATGAGCAAACCCAATCGATCGGAAGACTCCACGAATCAATCAGCGCTGACTTCGGCCGAGTTAATCAGAACGCTGCT
>CAZRXH010000059.1:0-20890 GCA_964603995.1 uncultured Bacteroidota bacterium
GTATTCTTGAGCTTCTGCTGGAGCAGGCTCATTTCCAGCGTGGCGAACTCCTTCGATGACTCTACTTCTTTGTTCAGGACATACTTGAAAAATTGCAGCCTGGCTTTGACCGGCTGTATCAGCTTCAGTTCTTCCGAAGATTCCTGAATGTCCCTGAGAAGGGGAACTGTGCTGTCCACGAATCCATGATGGATCGCGAGCCCGGGGAAGTTCTTCCCAACGTAGTCTTTGGCTTTGCTGTCTTCTATCTGGATCGATGACACAACCCTGTCGCGTTTCAGCTTTCCTAGGACAAACCTGAGGAGCGAGTCTTCGCTCGACCTTGCAGAAAGGTATTCGTAGTTTCCGACGAAGAGGAGTCGCTTCCTGGCGCGCGTCATTGCAACGTTCAGCAGGCGCTCGCTTTCCGAGATGTCATCGCTGTCTTCCCGTTCGTATGTGGAAAGCAGTACGCCCAGAGGCAGAGGATTATCATCCACGAAATCGAACACGATGACATCCCGTTCATTGCCCTGAAACGTGTGAACGGTGGCGGCGGAGATGACAGTGCTGTCGAGATTCATGCTGTTGAGCACACTGCGCAGGAATCGTGCCTGAGCCCTGTACGGAGTGATAATCCCGACGGTTTTTGCGCCACGTTTCAATGCGTCGACAGCAAGATCGACTGCGGCAATTCCGGAAAGAATATTCACGCGGCTGTTTGAGGTTGCTTCGCGGAACGTTTTAGAATTCAGCTTAGAAGTATCGTAGAAGACCACCGGTTCCTGTTTCGGCTCGGTCGATTTGATCTGCTGGCTCGCCTTGAGTTTGCCCGCGTAGATTCTGTCATTGATGAGGTCCATTATCGCAAGCTGCATGCGGTACTGGATTTCGAGGACGTTGAGTCGGGGATGCTGCTTGGTCATGTAGTGATGGATCTTTGTCTCGCGGAAAATGTCTCTCGCCAGGACGTTGAGCACTTTGGTGGATGATTGTGTGATCGGTGGGATCTGCATGAAGTCGCCGAAAATCGCGACATGTTTCTTCGCGAGCGAGGCAGCGTACGCGACATACGGCACATACAACATGCTTGCCTCGTCGATCAGGACGGCGTCGAACTTGCGTGAGAAAACCTGCGACGCAATCGCGGCTTTGGCTGCGGTGCAGGCGACGAGATTTCCCTGCTGGACTATCTTGCTTTCCTTTCCGTAAGCCTCCTCCCGCAGAGCCGAGAGCTGGTCGCGGAGACCGGAGAGTTTTTCCTGATTTGGTCCGCGTTTCGACCGCGGGTTTCTCATCCGGATCATGACTCCCCGGATGTCGTTTTCGATTTTCTCAATGGTCGCATACAAACCCGGGTTCTTATCCCGTGCGACATACTGAGGGAGAGACCATGGAAAATCCTCAAGCTCAGGAAGACGGGGTATCCCGAAACGGATGAACTTTCCCTCGAAGTATTCGTTCTCTTCCTGAAGATATTCAAGGGTCTTCTGAAGCGCGACATCCACGGCGATGTTCGTATTGGAGATTATGAGTACTTTCTCGCCGAGGGCAACAAGGTTAGCTGCAGCGAACGCGAGAGTCTGCGTCTTTCCCGTGCCCGGCGGTCCCCAAACGAACGATACCAGTTTCTTCACGACGGAACGCGCGGCGTTAATCTGAAATTCGTTCAACTGTTTCGGATCCAGCGTCAGGTCATCTTCGTATTCATGATCACTGTCTTCGTCGAACAGTGCCTCAATTGATTCGACATCCTTGTCCTCTATGCTGTCCAGCCGTTCGATCAGTTGTTCGAGGAGAAAGAACGGCGCCGTCCTGAGAGTTGCTTGTTCGGCGCTGTCGCCGATATGATTCTGGAGAAGAAGAACGATCCGGTCGCCGTCGACTGCCACGACGGTGCCATGCGTGATGTCTCCAGAGACCTCGATCTCCACGGGCATGTCTTCGACGATCCTCGCTTCATCTTCGAGCCTGAACTCGTAGAGGAATTCCGTGTCAGCATTGCCTAAATATTTCCCCGCCGTGAGAGAATAATTGCGGGAGGAATAATTGCGGAGAGCCTCGATCTCATTCTGAAGAGCCGTTATGTAGAGAGAGATTCGCTTTTGAAGCGCGGAATGATTTTCAGAAAGGTTCATCATGCTTATCTATTCTCTTATAAATCCGATGGGACGCTTTGGTTTTTCGGGTGGAGGTGTCATCAACTCGGCTATCGCCTGAAATATTGCCTGTATTTCCTCGTCGTGCTTTTCGAGTTTCATCTCCAGCTGTTTCAGTTTCAAAGCAAGTTCTTTGTGAGCGGACAGAATCTCTCTTAGTTTAACGAATGCCCGCATGATTGCAATATTGACCTGTATGGCTCTTTCGCTGTGCAGCACACTTGAAAGCATCGCAACGCCCTGCTTGGTAAAGGCATACGGAAGATATCTGGTTCCGCCGCGGTTTGAGGTCACAATTTGTGACCTCAAACTTGTGAACTCGGTTTTGTCCAGTTGAAACATGAAATCCTCAGGAAAACGCATGATATTCCGCTTGACTGCTTGGAGCAGCGCCTTCGTCTCGACACCATAAAGCGCTGCAAGATGCGAATCCAACATCACTTTCCGTTTGCGTACTACGAATATTTTGCTCTCGATAATCTCTGAAGGAATCGGGTCCGAACCTAATCTCATGTTATTCTCCTCTTTCTATTTTGTGAATCGTGCGTGCTGCAGTAGGTTCACATTTGCGCAGAGACATCGGCAAAATCCTCTCATCTCATCTTCTTCGCCACGACCAGCGGCGTTTTATATGTTGACAGCGATTTGCCATCCGGGCCTGTTACTTCCAAGAACAAAATATACAATCCGAACCTAACAATCTTCCCAGAACCATCCCTTCCGTCCCACACCAGCCTGCCGGTGGAAGGGAGGACCGCGTTGTCGGTGGGCGTCGCTATGAGCCTTCCGACGGAATCGAAGATTCGAATGCGGATCTTGACGGACGTGACGGGGAAGGAATAATTGATGAAAGTGAAATCGTCATGTCCGTCGGCGTCGGGCGAGAATGGATTCGGTGCGACCGAGATGGCGCTGGTTATTTGCCCGGAGTTCACATACAGACTGTTCCTTGTTGCCGGTGTTCCACCCGACTGCGAAACGCTGGTCGACCAGCTTGTCCTCTCATTGGAGGGGAGACAGGGGTTAATCTTCTCGAGCGACCGGCCGGAAGTCCGCGCGATATCGCCGTTGTGCCATGATGGTAGGTAGCAGACGCTGTCGACGACGGCTCCGGCCGGATCCGCGATCGTGACACAGTCTCCACCATCGCGCAAGGTTAATGATTTAGAAACCTGCACCGAGTTTGTGTCGCGAACGAGGCTCAGAATGGAAGAGTCAGCTGCAACGACAAAGTATCCTCCCGGGGTCAGTGCACAACTCACTGGCGAACTGTCGATCGGCTTTGGTTCCGAAGAAGCTGTGTGGAAAGACCATCCCGTCAGGTTGACGCTGTCTTGAGAGGCATTGAAGATCTCAAAATATTCGCCGCCAGCACCCTCTGTAAACATAATCTCATTGACTACGATCGCCTGTGGTTCGTACTTGACCTTCATCCATGCCGTGAGCGTGTCGTTCCACAGTCTGGGATCATTTGACGCTGTCGCTCTCGCTGCGACGGCATAAAGTCCGGAATTCGAGAACGAGCATTGAAACTCTACCGCTTCGCTATCTTTCGGTGCAAGCACCCGACTGAGAGCCTGCGTCTGTGAGAAAGCAGGACGGGAATCCGGGACGCGCGTGACAAGCACATGCAAAGTCACATCTGACAAGGGATTCCTTCCCACATTTGACAGAATCACAGAAATGATTGCGCTTTCTCCGGGAGTCACTGCCGCCGCGGACAAGTCGATCCGTTTTATTGCTGCATCAAACGGAAGCATGGCGATGCTGTTTTCGATACCGGGGGTCGCACCTGTAGAATCGACACTCTCTTGCCAGTTTGTAGAATCGTTGCCCGCAAGGTAATCGACTCTTTCAATCGACCGCCCGGTGCTACCGCCGTATGACGTCTTGTAACTCATCGTATCGAGGAGATTGCCCAGGTTGTCGTAGAGACCTACACCGTCTCCACCATTGTTAAGTGACGGGCATGATTGCAGGATCAGATTGTTTGCCTGATAATGGAGCTGCGAAACCGACGAGTCCTTACAGAGCACGGCAAAGGCATGGGGAGCCAGAAGCAAGCCCGCCTTGATCTTTACTGAACTTCCATGAGTGACGATTCTGAAATCCGACATGTCGATTATTTCATCGCCGGTGTTTTGAAATTCCAGCCATTCTTGTTCCGGTTGCTTCGGCGCGTACATGACCTCATTTACTATGAGCGCAGCAGGAGACAGGCCGACATTTATGAGTACGGTCTTTGTGTTGTTAGGTTTTTGCTCATCGTCGTGGAAGTCGATGAAGATACCGAAGTTGTATGTACCATGGGACAGTTTGCCGGTATGAAGACTGACGGCAAGTGAGTCGCCGGGCAACAGCGAGGCGACCGCAGCTGAATCGACAAGCTCTCCCTGGCTGAAGAGACTGTCGTGATCCGCGTCTCTGAACAGGATAGCGGTTGAACTCTCGGACTGTTGAAGTCCTGCGTTTATTATGTTTGCAGTGACGGCAGCGCTGGCACCTGACTGGAGTTGCACCGGCCACGAGGTAATGTTGCCGACAGCCAGGTCATGATTCCGGGGCGTTACGCTGTTGATTCTGCCCGGGGTGCTCTTTGCGGTGTCGGTACAGGTCTCATAGTTCCGTGGATCGTTCGAATCTCCCAGCGGAAGGATTCTCTCCAGCGACTTTCCGCCCGCATTGCCACCCCAGGATGGGGAGTAACTGACACTATCCATCATGCTGCCCGAGGCATCGCGAATGACGACTGCGTCGCCTGTGTTGTTGAGAGAAGGAATCTTTCCAACCAGGACCCTATTCGCAACTGACGGGTGGATGTCGAGAAAGCTAGAGTCGTGCGCAACCACAACATAGTCAGACGGAGGGAGAAAATATTCCATTGGGGAGAGCTGCGCCTCAGTATTTGAATTGTCGGCAAGTGTGAATCCTTTAAGATCTATCGAATCTTCGGTTGTATTGAACAGTTCCACCCACTCCGGCTCGGAATTCGCAGGGGCGTACATGATTTCATTCACCACGACTGATCTTGCAGGATGCGATATGTTGAGTCTGGTCCATTTGATATTGTCTGTTGTGTCCTCGTCGTTATCGAAGGCGACCTGAGCAAGGGCACTCAATCTACGGGAACCAGCAAGAGCGACTTCGAAGGTGAATTGAGCCGAGTCACCTGCACCCAGAATCGGCGTGTTATTAACCGAAGCGACGAGTTCATCTGATTGTGGTGCATGGTCCGAGTTGTAATCGAGAAAGACCATGATGACATAATCGTGAACAGTCTGCACGCCGGAATTCTTTATCGTAAGATTGAACTCACAAAGTGACTTGGAAAGCAATAAGTTTGCAGTAAAGGAGCTTATCATGAGATCGTTTTGCCTTGCGGCTATGCTGTTTCTTCTTCCGGGCGAGCTGCCTGAAGTGTCCTGAGATGTTCCCCAGTTTGTACTGATGCAAGAGGATGCGTCAACGGAGATTCTCTCGATCGACTTCCCACCTGAGCCTCCCCATGACGGTTGGTAGAACATCGAGTCGACAAGTGCCCCTGCGGAATCGCGAACCGATATTGTGTCTCCGCCGTTGACCAGGAAAGCAGCAGGTAAACCGGAACATACGAGGACACGAGATGAGATTGTCGGATGGAATGCGAATATGGTCTCGGATTTCGTTATGACGATGTAGGAATTGGAAAGCACGTAAAAATCTGAAGTCGAGAGAGTGTAGAGTTTGCCGTTGTGGTTCGCAATTTTCCAGTTCTTCAAGTTCAGACTGTCAGACGATGCATTATATAGCTCGATCCACTCCGGCTCTCCGCCGGATGGCGCATACATAAGCTCGTTGATCTTCAAGTCTTGAGAAATTGCCAGGTTCGTCAGCATCACTACCAGAAATGCGACTTTCCATTTCATGTCCGTCCCCCGGTGCTGTTATTATTATGAGCCCGCCGCGGAAAGACTGTTCCGCCCGTGCGGTTTATCCTGGTCCGGCGACAACGACGGGATCGAAAGCCATTCTAAATCTCGTCTCCAGACTTTCCTGCAACAAGGTTGTATATCGCAGAAAGGTTGTAGGGTTTCATGATCATTTCCACATCCAGATCGGCGAGTGTTCCGTCGGCAGAAGGGGTGAGGTATCCGGTCGCGAGAATGCACTTCACTTCCGGTCTTTCGGATTTTATCCTTGCAATAAGCTTGTCGCCAGAGAGCCTCGGCAACCCAAGGTCCGAGAGGACGGCCGTTATTTCCTGATGGTTTTGAAATAGCCTGTACCCATCCTCCCCATTTGCCGCTGTGATCACATTCAATCCCCTCTCCATGAGATAATCATGAACGAGGTCACGAAGCGCGCCCTCATCTTCGACGATGAGAACGGTTGCCGCTTTCGTTCCGGGTACTTGTTCCGGAGTGACTGCCGCTGGCTCTGGGCTGCTTGCGACAACGGGTTCGTTCTTGCTCATCGGGAGGTAAATGAAGAAAGTCGTTCCGCCGGCTGGAAGACTCTTCACCTCCACGAATCCATTATGAGCCGATACTATTGTCTGGACGATCGATAGTCCGAGGCCGGTTCCCTTGCCGATTTCCTTGGTCGTGAAAAACGGGTCGAATATTCTGTCGAGCTTGCTCTCTTCGATCCCGTGGCCCGTGTCCTGGATCATCAGAAGCGCATATTCGATCTTCGGTTCGGAACCGAGTTTCTTCTCTATCTGCTTCTCATCCGCGGTTGCGATCGATATCGTGAGTGTTCCACCTTCCGGCATTGCGTCCCGTGAGTTATTTGCAAGATTTATTAGAACCTGTTGGATGTCTCCCGGTGATCCAAATATGAACGCGTCGTTCAATACAAATTCAGTACGGATTGAAATGTTCTCTTCGAACGTGTGTCTTATGATGGAAACTGTTTCTTCTATGATCTGTCTGAGTGAGAAGTCTTTGAAACCTTCCGGAGAATAGCGGACGAACTGCAGGAGCCTCTTCGCGACCTCCGAGCCGCGAATCGCGCTTGACATGGCACGATTGACGTTTTCTTCCACGCTGGCCGGACTGTCTGCTTTCCTGAGTATCATCTGGAGGCTTCCGATGATGATCGCGAGGACGTTGTTAAAATCGTGGGCGATTCCTCCAGCCAGTCTACCCAAGAGTTCAGTGCGTTGAAGTCGTTTGATTGCCTCTTCGTTCCGTTCGCGCTGGGTGATATCGCGGAAGATGCCGAGCCGCCCCATGTATTTTCCGGCGGAATTGAAAATCGGGAGCGCGCTTCGCTCTACAACCATGTCGTTCAGGAGTTCCAGCCTGGACGCTCGTACTTCTTCCCTTTGCTCCACATCTTTTGAGATCCTTGCCACGAATTCGTCCGGGTGTTTAGCTCTGCGTGACGCCTGAACCACGAGGTCAGCTGAAATCGAGCCGATCAATTTGGATGGATAGTCGAAGCCGAATATCCTGCAGAACTCCGAATTTGCGAACTCCACGGTCCCGTCCGGGCCTTGAAACAGGATTCCCTCATCCAGACTCTCGAGAAGCGTGCCCAGTCGCGCCTTCTCCTTCTCCTGTAAGGTAACTTCGCGTGCCAGATTCTCCTCGAGCTTTTTCTGGTCCTCCAATGAAACGAAGGCAATTTGGACCGCGTTTTCGCCTTCATAGACCACCGGCTGAGAGAGAACAAGGGCGTGAATGGGAGTCCCGTCCTTTCTCAGGAGCCTCTCCTCCATGGGCGGCGCAGGAATTCTCTCCTCCATTGCTCTCTTCACCCGCTCGCGTACCGGGCCGAGATCTTCAGGATGAACCAACTGAAGGATGTGTACCCCGATCAAGTCTCCCGGACTACCGTATCCGAGAAGCCTGCTCGCCGTCTCATTTACCTTGACGGCCTTAAAATCCTTGTAGATCCCGAGTCCGATTGGTGCGTTCTTGAAGAGATTCTCGTAAAGCTCCTTCTGAGCAGTCAGTTCGCTGAGGTCGCGCACTATCCCGATCGTTCTCACTTTTCCTTCGAAGGGTATGTGAGTAACGCTCACCTCCACTGGAATTCGCCTATTGCCTCTCGATAACGCTATGAACCCGTATCGTGATTCCGGCTCCTCTCCACGCTTCAGCTTTTCAACCCGCTCACTTATTATATGTCTGCTTTCTGGTGCGACAAGCTCGAGAAAATCCTTCTGCGAAAGTTCATCGAAAGTGTAGCCAAGCATATCCTGGAAATTTTTGTTGGCGAAAGAAAACCTGTCGTTGAACAGTATGTAGATGCCGTCGTTCGACTTTTCGACAAGGACCTCATACTGTTCCCTGATTCTCGATATCTGCTCGAGATGAGCAAGGCGTTGGCCTTCGAGGGAGCTCCTCCTGTTCGCGTAGAACCCGAAGGTCAGGATTACGACCAGCAGGACAATGGTTCCACCCATGAGAATCAGCAAGCCCTTGACAAACGAGTTGACGGATGCCTGAACGGGTTCCTTGTCGACGCTCACTACTACGTACCAGACGCTGTCTTGAAGGGTCGCGTTGTCCATGTCCAGTTTTTGTGAATTCCAGAGGAACTCGCCGCCGTTTGCGATGACGTCGTTCGCCTTCATGAGTCCCATACCGAGTCCCGATTTTCCGCCCAGTATCATGTCTATGTCGCTCTGAGTGTGGCAGGACGCGCATGATGTCCGTCCTCGTACTTGAAGCGTGTGAATTCTCTCCTTGTTCCATGCAGGAACCGTCGACCAGAGATGTATGAATGGATATCCGTGTCGGGTGAATAACCCGATAGCCATCCGCGACGTTGTATCTTCGAGTCCCAGCACAGTCCTCGTTGGCGGAGGAACTACTCCGAATTGATTAATGAACACAGCGAATGCACCGTCGAACTCGGGTTTGTTCCCGGTGCCTGAACTATAGATCGGTGCACCGATCAGTATGAAGCTTGACGTGTCACATTTCCCGATGTAAGGCGCGATCGGGCGGCTGTCCGGGATTTGTCCAACACTTCCTAATGAATCAAGACGAACGGGCGCGGTTGTGATTACGTATCGCCAGAAATCTGACGAAGACAAATTATCCCCAATGTATCCTTTATCTGTGGAATAGATTACCTTCCCTTCGCGCGAGATGAGCGATGCGGCCAGAACGTCTCTGCTTCTGACGTATCCGAAATAGGCATTCACATCTTGTACCCTTTTCGGGACCGACGTTTCATGGGACAGTACGCTGGCCATGGAACTCGCACCTGCCGCCCGACTGTCGAGATATTCTTTTATATGGGATGCGGTCGCGTAAGCCGTGAGGCTATTGGACCGGAATACGGTGTTGGTCAACCGCGCTTCAAGATCATGGGTCGCGAAGAAAGTGCCCACCGCAATTGCGGCAATGACGAAAATCGTGATGGCGACGATTGCCAAGTTCGGATGGGTAGAAATCGCCTTTGAAAACCGTCTGAATATGTTCACAATCCCATCCTCCCGACAGTACTTCCCGTTGATATCCTGATTATTTCGGACGAATCGTAAATACATATCGATTTGCCCTGCTTCGCTCAAAATTGCCACCTTGGGAATTCAATTCCAAATACGATTTTTCGAGTAACCTGGTGGGAACCGGTTCAGGGTGGAGTCAGCGCTGAGATGCTGGTCCGGAAATGGTAACTAGAAATTGCTTATGTCTCTGCCGAATATGGAGGCTTTGATCCAGTCGAAGAGAACCAGAATCTTGTTCTTCGTGCTAACGAGGCGCGTGAGGTAAGCGGACCTCCAGAAGAGAAATGTTGCGAACCCACGTCCTTTGACATTCGGCAGGTCGGCTAACGCACGCCTACCTCCGACATAAGCCAGCATTCCAAGGTCATGATATCTGAAGGGGGCGGAAAACTTCCCGCGGGCGAGTGCGTTGAAGTGGCGTGCGAGGAATTTTCCCTGCTGCTGCGCAACCTGTGCGGTTGCAGGGTAATTTACATCTCCGGGGGTCGCACAATCGCCGGCCGCATATATGTTTTCTTTCCCGTCGACGCGGAGGTAATCGTCCGTGACAATCCGCGAAGCTCGGTTCTTCGAGTAACTGATCGAACGGATGAGTTCGGTCGGACCGATTCCAGTCGACCAGACAACAAGCCCGTACGGAAAGGAAGAACCATCATGCAGCGCTATTGTGTCCGGCCCCACCTCCTTCACGGGAGAATTTATCCTCACGTCAATGCTGCGTCTTTGAAAGAGATGCATCGCGTATTGCGAGAGGCGGGAATCAAAAGAACTTAGTATCTGTCTCGTCGCTTCGAGAAGCGTTATCCGAATATCAGGAATCAGGGTCGGGTACCATTTTGCGAGGTCTTCTCGGATGAAATCGTTCAGCTCCGCCGCAAATTCCACTCCGGTCGGTCCTCCGCCGACAACCACGAAATGCAGCAGCCTCTTTCGTTCATCCTCCGCCAGGTTAGGCGCACTTGCCCTTTCGAGGTTGTCGATGATCTTTCCTCTTATTGAGCGGGCGTCCTGGAGCTCCTTGAGAAAAAGGGCGTGCTCCTGCACTCCCGGAATTCCGAATGTGTTGTTTATGGCTCCGACCGTGATGACGAGGTAATCATAGCTCAGCTCGAACGTCTCCTTGCCCTGGATGGTCTCGCACAACACGACCTTCTTCTCCTCGCGAATCGAAATTCCCCTCGCCTGGTAGTAGCTGAGTTTATCCCTCGCTGTCCTGATCGGTTCGATTATGCTCCGAAACTCTATCGTACCGACGGTAGTGCTGGGAAGAAGAGGAGTGAACAGGAAGTGATTTCGCGGGCTGACTATCGAAACGTTGTAATGGTCGGGGTTCAGATTCTTCACCAGGCTCAGGGCTGCGAATCCACTTCCCAGGATTACGATAGTCTCTCTATTTCTGTTTATCACCACAAATCACCGACTTATTAACCATTACTTCAGTGATAACAGAAAACGGGTAGAATTGGTTTGCGGTTTGGGGGACGAAAGGAGACGATGCCCTACTCGGAGTGGCGGAATTCCGGATTTATGAGGAGGAGCTGGGCGGCTCCCCCTTCCAACTGGTTGTTTGTTTCCCTGTTGTGGTCAGTAGGTACCGGCGAACAGAGAACGCAGGTCGAGCGTCGGAGCCTTCGACTTGCTCGCGAGCGCGACGTAGGTACGTCCCAGCATATCTTTTCCGGCGCCAAGTACGGTGCTGATGAGTCCTATCGCCTCTGCGAATTCGGCGGGCGGGAGATTCTTCATAATGAGCCTCCAGGCCGCCTCCTCAAGAACGTTGAAGGCTGTCTGCACTTCGGAAAGATCGAACCCGGCTTCATACCGTTCACGCGCGATTGTCTCGGCGTGCGACAGCATCGGTCCGAGGTTCTTCTCGGCAATAGCCCTGACAGCGAGGACATAAAGAGCTTTCAGTTTCTGGCGGTTATGCTCCTCACCGGCCTTCTCATAGTGCGTGAGGTGCGCCCGCGAAAGAGAGATCTCCGCCTCGGCGAGAATCTCATTCATTCGCTCGTGGAGTAGTTGAGTTAATTCCATGGCATACTCACAGAATATTTATTTTACAGTGCACCATAAACGTACAAGAGTCAGAAATCAAGAGTAGAACGAACAGTCGCGGTCATCGTTGCACATCTGTCGACCGGGATTTCAGTTTCCGTCCGTCACACAGCCATGGGATGCCGACGAAACATTCCTTATATATTTATAGAGCATCCCGCTCGAGACTCTGTAAGGAGGCTCTTTCCATTTCTTCATCCGTTCCTCGATTACACCTTCGTGCACATCCAGAGTAATCGAATTCTTCTCGGCATCGATGGTGATTCTATCGCCGCTCTGGACGACCGCCAATACTCCACCCTCCTGCGCTTCGGGAGTAATGTGCCCGACGACGAAGCCGTGTGTCCCACCGGAGAATCTCCCGTCTGTGATGAGCGCGACGCTCTTCCCGAGTCCTGCGCCCATTATCGCGGAAGTGACGGTAAGCATCTCTCTCATACCGGGTCCGCC
The DNA here is from genome assembly GCA_964603995.1 of uncultured Bacteroidota bacterium. Taxonomy (GTDB): domain Bacteria; phylum Bacteroidota; class Ignavibacteria; order Kryptoniales; family JAKASW01; genus JAKASW01. The sequence continues at coordinate 12,097 of CAZRXH010000059.1, forward strand.
TTTCGGCCCCTCATATCTTATGACGACCACGTCTCCCGGAACAATCTCGTTCTTCTCAAGTGCTTTGAGGGTATCTTCTTCGGAATCGTACACCTTTGCCGGGCCGGAGAACCTCAGGCCTTCCTTGCCGGTTATTTTTGCCACCGCGCCTTCCTTCGCGAGGTTCCCATAGAGGATTTGAAGATGTCCGGTCTTCTTTATGGGGTCGGAAAGCGGGTGAACGATTTTCTGTCCCGCGGCTAGGTCGGCGACCTTTTCTATGTTTTCGCCCAGTGTTCTTCCCGTTACGGTCATACAATTTCCGTCCAATAAACCTTCCTTCAGAAGCATCTTCTGGACCGCAGGCACTCCGCCGACGTCATTGACGTCCTCCATTACAAATTTTCCGCTCGGTTTCATCTCGGCAATATAAGGAACGCGATTGCTCACGTTCTGGAAATCGTCGATCGTAAGTTTGACGCCGACCGATTTCGCGATCGCTATCAGGTGCAGGACCGCATTTGTTGAGCCTCCCATCGCTGTCACCATCGTGATCGCGTTGAGGAAGGACTGTCTGGTCATTATGTCGCGCGGCTTCAAATCCTTTTCGAGCAAACCGAGGATGGCCTTTCCTGCCGTGAGGCATTCCTTCTTCTTTGCCTCACTGTCCGCCGGAAGAGAAGAGCTGTAGGGAAGCGACATACCGAGCGTCTCAATTGCCGTCGCCATCGTGTTCGCGGTGTACATGCCGCCGCAGGCGCCTGGGCCCGGACAGGCATGCTTGACAACTTCGTTCATCTCAGCTTCTTTTATGTTGCCTGCTATGAATTCGCCGTAGGACTCGAATACGGAGACGATGTCGAGCTTCCGTCCGCTCCAGTGCCCGGCTCTTATCGTGCCCCCGTAAACCATAAGGCTCGGACGGTTCAGGCGTCCCATGGCGATCACTGATCCCGGCATGTTCTTGTCGCATCCCGGCAGAGATATGTTTGCATCATACCACTGTGCACGCATGACGGCTTCGATTGAATCGGCAATGATTTCTCTTGATGGCAGGGAAGATTTCATTCCTTCCGTTCCCATAGCCATGCCATCGCTGACACCGATGGTGTTGAATATCAGACCAACCATTCCGGCTTCCTGGACGCCCTGCTTGACGAGTTTGGCGAGGTCGTTCAAGTGCATGTTGCACGTGTTCCCTTCGTATCCCATGCTTGCGATGCCGATCTGTGGCTTGTTCATGTCTTCATCATTCAGTCCCACGCCGTACAACATCGCGCGCGAGGCAGCCTGTGATGCTTTCTGGGTCAACTGTGAGCTGTATTTGTTTAGCCCGCTCTTCATTTTCCTGTTTCTCCTTGGTAGCTCTTGTTGGCGAAAATCTTTTGTGTTGAAATATAAATAATAAATACGACGGTTGCATAAGCGGACGATGGAGTTAACGTCGGGCATGCGATCCGGAAATCGCGATCGCTCGGTTGTAGGGTCGGGAATGAGATTCAGGCGCTTTATTTGCCCGAGCCCAGATGGAACTTATGCAGGAACCTGTGGAACACCGGCGCGAAAAGGACGGCGACGGCTACCAGGAAAACGATTCCGGAGAACAGTGCGTATGCTGCGGCGAAAAGCTTTCCTGCGTTCGTGCGGAGCTGGTTGACCGGGCCCATCCCTCCCAGGATCATGGCTGCATTCACGGTGGCGTCGATCCAGCCAAGTCCCTCCAGGCTATGGTATCCTATTATACCAATACCCAGTGAACCGAATATAATCGCAAATGAGAATAGGCCGTGTCTTGCAACTCTCCTCACAAATTTGTGACGTGGAAGAAGCGGGTCTCTTCGATGTTCGTACATGCGTTCCTCTCTATTTCACTGCAGAATATAGCCGTTTAGACCCGGATGGCAAATCCAGTGCGGCACGCAAAATATCTTGAGTAAACGACCTTAGTTTGTTACTATTATTAATCTTCAACAATCAAAAATACTGGACAACATGAAAAGACTCTTCTCCCTCGCGCTTGTATGCTGTCTTAGTGCCGGTGTGTCGGTTGCGCAGTTACTTCCTCAGCAGCAGCAACAGACTCAGGGCCAGCAGCAGACATCGCAGTCTATACAAATGCCTTCGCTCACCTCCAGCATGTTTACAACCAGCGCTGATTTCTTTCGGAACATTCAGGCCCAGGGAATGCTGGTTCAACCGCCCCCCTACGACAGGTCGGTGGATTCGAACAACTATGTTCTCGGACCTGGCGACATCATGAATGTCGGGATATGGGGAGCAACTCCGATCTCATACAACCTCAGCATCACTCCCGAGGGATCGCTGATCATTCCAACCTTTGGTGTGCTGAAAGTCGGCGATATGACGCTCGCCGATGCGAAGGCCTATTTGAGAAAGGAGTTGGGCAGGCAATTCAAGAATTCCTCTATAACTCTGACGTTGATTTATCCTCGCTCTTTCTACGTGATGGTGTCAGGGGTAGTGAAGAGACCCGGCCGGTATGTTGTCACTTCGTTCGATCGCGTTGACAGAGCGTTCTCACTTGCCAATCTTCCGGCGAGCAGCTCCGATACCTCCAGGATGTTCCCCAATTTTTCTCTTCGCAGGATAGAGCTGGTTCACAGGGATGGCACGGTTCAGAACGTGGATCTACTGAAGTTTTATATGACAGGCAACTTGTCGGACGATCCTTATCTCAGCGAAGGCGATGCGATAATAGTCCCACGAGAGAACTTCGCTGCAGGGAGCATCAGCATTTCGGGTGCAGTCAAGATGCCCGGAAATTACGAGTACGTCCCGGGAGACAGGATAAGAGACCTACTCGAACTGTCCGCAGGTTTGACAGGACTCGCGGATTCGGCACACTGCGAAATACTGACGTGGAACGGACGGAACTACGAGCGGAAGACAGTAGATATGAGAGACTCAACGGTGCTTGATGAGCCTCTAGTGGTGAACTCCCGCGTCGTTGTGCCCGTAGATAGATCGAAGATAAACGATTACTATGTCTGGATCACCGGTGAGGTCAATTCGCCTGGAATCTATCCGATATCACGGGATTCGACGAAGCTCAGCACAGTCATAGACCTTGCGGGCGGCTTTACGAAGTGGGCATCGCTGTCGAACTCTGTTATCCTGAGACAGAAAGACCCTGTCAGCTATCCTCGGTCGGTTCTGATTGACACGTTGTCTTATATGTTCAGAGCGAGTGGCGTCTCGGAAGAGCAGCTTAGATATGTTTCGAACGAGTTGCTGATGCGACTCGATCGTGAAGAGGTCTCGACAGACTTTGTGAGGCTTTTCGTGGACAAAGATGAAAAGTACGATTGCACTCTGCGAAGCGGAGACAGCATATATGTTGCGCGAAACCGGTATTCCGTGTACGTCTTCGGCCAGGTTAAGTATCCGGGTTATGTCAATTACCATGAGGGTTGGAAATATTCCGACTATGTCAAAGCTGCCGGTGGATATACCGACGCCGCCGAGGCCGGGAATGTCAAGATAATAAAAGGCGGCACGCTTCAGTGGTACGGTAAAGATGAAACAAGCATCAGGGCTGGCGACTTTGTTTTTGTTCCGAAGGTTACGATCAAACCGCAGCTCTATTCCTGGAATCTTTTCAAAGATATTGTGACTACTGTAGGTGCCGTGGCTTCCATTGTAACCACTATCGTTCTCGTGGTTAGGACGGCGCAGGGGAAGTAGCCTAGAACAGGGATAAAATTTTTTGAGCCCCGCAGAGAAATTTCTCGCGGGGCTTTCTTTCTCTGCTGACAGTCTGACCGGGAGGCTGTCCCAGAAGAGTGTCTTTGTCGGAGCCTGTCTTGCCTTCGACAATTCCGCCACCGAGAGGCAGAGTTCTATCGGACAGCCCCGCTGCGCATCGACCCACCGAGATTTCCAATTCTGATTTGACTTTTAGAAAATGGCTACTTAGCTTCTTCATGATAACAGCCTCGGAAGTCGTGCGTTGGGAGTCTTTTCGCAGGATAGAGGAAATCGCGAAAATTCCACAACAAGAGGCTTTTTTCAAACGGAAAGAAAACAGGAGGGAAAAATGGGCGACGAGAACCCCGAGACGATCAAGATTTCGGCCTGGCAGCGGACTTACTTCCTTGACGTGAAGGAGTCGAAGAAAGGCTCGAAGTATTTGGTCTTCACTGAGAGCAAGAAGAACAAGGAAGGGAAGTTCGACCGGCAGAGGATCATGATATTCAAGGATGACCTCCAGGCGGTGGTCGACGCGTTCAAGAAAGTTGCTCCCGAGATCGGAGTCAACCTCTAGCGCAGACGCGCCGATGGAAAACGGAAGAGCGTAACCGGAGAGGGCGCTCTTCCGCCGGTTGTCTCCGACTCTTTGCGCGACCGTCTATCCGGTATTCATGAACAATGAAGACGGATTGTTAAAGACTCGGTTCGCTGTTATTTTTAATCGATCTGAAATTCAAAACAGGAAGGAGTGGTAATGGCCCGAAGTGTCAACAAAGTTATATTGATTGGCAATCTTGGTAAGGATCCCGAGCTGCGATATGCTCCGAGCGGCTCCGCAGTTGCCAGTTTTAGTCTGGCCACGAGCGAACAGTGGAAGGACCAGGAGGGGAATCCGCAGGAAAGGACATCGTGGCACAACATAGTTGTATGGGGAAAGCTTGCCGAGATAGCCGCCGAGTATTTGAAGAAGGGGCGAAAGGTCTACATCGAAGGGAGACTTCAGTACAGGGACTACGAGGGCAAGGACGGCAACAAGCGTTACGTGACTGAGATTGTCGCGAACGATCTTGTAATGCTCGGGTCGCGTCAGGATGGAGGTGAACAGGGAGGTTCATTCACGAAGGAGGATTCGTCGTCAAGTGCACCGCCATCTGTGTCCGAAGAGAAGGACGATCTCCCCTTTTAGAGTTGCGAGATTTTCGTCAACACCTGAGGTCGTTCCGTGCGGGACGACCTTTTTTTGTCCCCGCAACCACATAGACTTTGGCAGGGGAATCGGCTAAATTTTTTCGGAGGACAATAATGAGTTTTCTCAAGATCAGTCACATTGCGATCGCCGTCGAAGATCTGGACACGGCGAGGAAGGCGTTCGAGACGCTCGTCGGCAACAAAGTTGAAGTGGTGGAAGATGTACCGGATCAGAAAGTAAAAGTCGGAATGCTCCCGGTCGGCGAATCGCGCCTGGAGCTTGCGGGTCCCACGGATCCGTCATCCACGATAGCGAAGTTCATCGCCAAGCGCGGAGAGGGTATCCACCACATTTGTTTCGAGGTTGCCGACTTAAGGGCCGAGCTTGCGCGACTCAAGAAAGCGGGCTTCCAGCTGATAGACGAGAAGCCGCGTCTCGGAGCGGACGGCCACCTGATTGCATTCATTCATCCGAGGACGACAGGCGGTGTGCTGGTCGAACTGAGTGAGAAACAGAAATGAGAAAAACACGCATAGCGCAGAGTGCATAGGGCAAAGCGGACTGACGTTCCCCGCGTCACTGTGCACTGCGCTCTTCGCGCGTTGCATCGATGCCGAATCTTTTTGAAGACATAGAGATACAGGAAGTAGGTTTCGGGTTGAAGGAAAAACTCGATAACCTGCCCCGGCTTCCGGGAGTCTACCAGTTCAAGAACGCGGAAGACAAAATCATTTATGTGGGGAAGGCAAAGCTTCTCCGCAACCGCGTCCGTTCGTACTTCCAGAAGGGGCACAACCACGACCCGAAGACTAAGGTGCTGGTGTCCAGGATAGCCGATCTCGAAGTCATCGTCACTGATACCGAGATGGAAGCGCTCATCCTCGAGAACACACTCATCAAGAAGCTGAAACCCCGTTACAACATAGATCTGCGCGACGATAAGAGCTATCCGTACATCGTCGTGACAAACGAGCCGTTTCCGAGAGTATTTGTTACCAGGAAAATCCGGCACGACGGCTCCCGGTACTACGGGCCGTACACTGACGTCAAAACCATGAGGTTCGCGCTCAAGTCCGTCAGGGATATTTTCCAGATAAGGAGCTGCAAACTGCCCCTGACGGTCGAAGGGATAGCCAGGAACAAGTGGAAGATCTGTCTCGATTACCACATCGGTAAATGCGGTGGCCCGTGCGAAGGATTCGTGTCGCAGGAAGAATACAACGAGATGATCTCGCAGGTTGAGAAGCTGCTGAAGGGGAAAACGAACGACCTTATGCGGCAACTTACCGAAGAGATGAACTTCTATTCGGAGAGGCTCGAGTTCGAGAAAGCCGGCGAAGCCAAGAAGAAGATCGAAGCAATCAGGGTCTATACGGAAAAGCAGAAAATGGTATCTTTCGAACTCATAGAGCGGGACATAATTGCCGCGGTCAGCGAAGACGACGACGGCTGCGGCGTGATATTTAAAGTAAGGGACGGAAAGCTTGTCGGGAAACAGCACTTCTACCTGTCCAATGTATCGGAGCGTTCCGAATTTGAGATGATCGAGACGCTGATCGAAAGATACTATATCGGCGCCGATTACGTCCCGCCGGAACTGTTCCTCTCCGCCGAGCCGGCCGACATGGACTTTGTCGATAAGCTGCTGAAAACGAAGCGCAACGGCGAAGTAAAGATCGTCGTGCCGTCGGAAGGCGAGGACCTGAAGCTTATCAAAATGTGCCGCGCGAACGCGAAGTTCATGCTCGACGAGTTGAAGATACAGAAAGAAAAGGGAAAAGAGACGGTGCCGCACACCCTCCAAGCGCTTCAGCGGGACCTCCATCTGCCGGCGCCGCCGAGACGCATAGAGTGCTTCGACAACTCAAACATCCAGGGGAGCGATCCTGTCGCGTCCATGGTAGTCTTTATCGACGGCAAACCGCGGAAGAGCGAGTACAGAAAGTTCAAGATCAAAACAGTCGTGGGAGCCGACGACTTCGCGAGCATGGAGGAGGTCATAGGACGGCGCTATTCGAGAGTCATGCGGGAAGGAGGACAGTTCCCCGACCTTGTCGTGGTGGACGGTGGGAAAGGACAGCTCTCGGCTGCAGTCGAAGCGCTGCGTGGTATCGAACTTCCGAACCAGCCGATCATCGGGCTTGCCAAGAAGCTTGAGGAAGTTTTCCTCCCCGGCGAAAGTGAATCGATACTTCTCCCGCGAACGTCGTCGGCATTGAAACTTCTCCAGCATATCCGCGATGAGGCGCACAGGTTCGCTATCACATTTCATCGCACTCTTCGGGAAAAGCGTGTGATCTCGACGCAGCTCACGGATGTTGATGGGGTCGGCGTCGCTAAGGCTACAAAGCTCCTGCGGGAATTCGGTTCCGTCAAAGGCGTACAGGCAGCATCACTGGAAAAGTTAGCCGAGATTGTGGGGATGAAGGCGGCCCGGAACATCAAATCTTTCTTCGATGGAACGATACCGGGGGAGGGAGAAACAATGGAAAGAAATTCCGAGACGAAAGAAGAAAGAGGAGCCGAATAGTGAAATCAACCCTGAGCGGTGAATCATCGAAATACCGGAACGTAGAATCGCCGTTAACTTTCCTCAAACGTCCCACTGTTCCAACATTCCATAATTCCGCCATTCCTTTTCTATTCGTCTTGCTTACGGCATCTTGTCTTTTCGTCGGCTGCAGCAGGCTGCCTGTCATCGAGAATCTGAGCAGTATGAATTACACATTCCTGAACCAGGACAGCGCGAAAGTCACTTTTCCCGCGGCATATAAGGGGAAAATCGTTGTGATGTCATTTGTATACACCCATTGTCCGGATATTTGCCCGCTTACGACGAACAACATGCAGCGTCTCCAGGATACTCTTGTGACGGACAATCTGAAAGGAGTGGAATTTGTCACCATGACGTTCGATCCCAACCGGGACACCCCGCAGGTGTTGAAGGAATATGCCGAGGTCCGCGGAATAAGATTTGACCAATGGGATTTCCTGAGCGGTAGCGACGCAAATACGGACTCGGTGACTTTCGCCGTCGGTGTCAGGTATTTCCCCAGCGATTCGACGTATTCGAAGGATGGTCAGCTCAGTTATTACATGGTACACACCGACAAGTGCATTCTGATAGACCGGGAAGGCCAAGTCCGTGGCGAGTACAGCGGAAGCCAGCTGGATTTCGAAAAGACCATCAGAGACATAAAATCATTGGGATAAGAAAAGGAGAGAAGTAATTGAGAAGTGAAGGAAGAAGATGGAACGCCGGGGAGTGGAGGGGAAAGTCAATCCTATTATTGATGGTATTGACCGCCAACCTCTATGCTTTCCCGGCGAGTCCCGTCGTCGGCGGTGATTCAGCTATTGCTCAACAGCACGGAATCGAGATAGACAGCGCAAATGTCGGAGTAGCTGCGAAAGGAATGAGCAGCGCGGCGTTCTTTAAGATAGTCAACAATTCCGACGAGGCCGACACGCTGTACGGTGTGAGGGCAGATTTCGCCGAGATGACCCAGCTTCACGAGTCGTACAGGAAAGACGGGATGGTGGGCATGCGTCCGATAAAGTTCATCGTGGTGCGTGCGAAATCGTCTTTCTATTTCAAGCATGGCGGTTATCATGTTATGCTGATGAACGTGAAAGAAAACCTGGAAGCCGGGATGAACGTGAGGCTTGAGCTTTTCTTCAGGCGGGCCGGCGCGGTGACAGTGGAAGCCATTGTGAAAGAGTGAACCGTCGGCGTGAAAGTCGGTAGCGATAACTGGCACTTCTTCACGACAAGCGAGGTCAGGCGGTCCAACGATTCTGTCGTTGAAAAGCAGGACGTCCAGTTCTACGAAGACCGCGCGCTGAGATTGTTGATCGGCTATTCGGATTTCGATTCAGCCGGCACCGTGTTCGAGTTCGGCTGCGTACCGGTAG
>CAZRXH010000060.1:0-10359 GCA_964603995.1 uncultured Bacteroidota bacterium
GCACTTCTTCTTCGGCTCGAAGAAGTGGAGGCAGAACCCTTCCGCCGGACATACTTCCACATAATCTCCATAGTCGCCGTGCTGAATGGTCAACCCGGTCGACAGCTTCTGCCCGATAAGAGTGCATAATTCAACAAGGCGCTCCACTTTGAATGTGATTACAAATTTCCTCTTCTCTCCGGCAGTGACAGCGAAATCGAATCCAGCTATCTTGAATTCCGACCACTGACCGTCAGTGTGTGCGGGTTGACCGAACAGGTTTACATAGAAATCGACAGTTTTGGCCGGATCCGCCAGAACGCAGTGGATATTTTCTATCCCCGTGATGTGAGAAATAATCTCAGATGGCAATGGCTGCAGATGCTGCATAGACTTCCGATGCTCCATGACTCTTTAGCGTCCTCGCGCATTCCTTTATGGTAGCTCCCGTGGTAATCACATCATCGACGAGAAGTATCTTCATTCCAGTGATCTCCATGTCCGAATGCCTTCCCAACGCAAAAGCTCCGCTTATGTTCTTCTTCCGTCCTTCCGCGTCGAAGGATGTTTGTGTTTGAGTTTGTCTAATCCGGACGAGAAGTCCCGGCGAATGCTGCATCTGTAATATCCCGCTGATGCTTTCGGCTATCAGCTCGCTCTGGTTATAACCGCGTTCACGGCGGCGGGCCGGGTGAAGCGGGACAGGAGCAATTGCATCGCACATCGAGAGTTTCGCGTCATTGACTATCTTCTTAGCGATGAACAACCCAAATTTCGCAGCGATCGCTTCCGCACCGCTATATTTAAGAAGGTGCATCGCTTCTCTGACGCGAGGATCCTGTTCGAACAGAAATACAGAATCGATCTTGTCCACCGCTTCATCGGCAAGGAATTTTCCCTCTATTAGCTGGATGACCGATTCAGTCGGCGGCACGCGTTCGAAAGAGTCCCAGCAGTTCATGCACACGTATGCTTCGTCTCGCTTCAGAGTCCTGCCACACGTCGAGCAGACGGGAGGATAAACAAAATCGATAAAGGCTTCAGCTAAATTGCCAAGGCGCGCTATCATGCTGACATAACCGCCAATTACAGTGCAGGAGTACCACTCCAGCACGGCTTTGAAAGAATACCTTCATAAAGAATTGCACACGGATTACGCGCGAACAGACTGATTCACACGGATAAAGCACTTCTCTGCTCTTTCTCGACAAACACTTCAGACAGTCCGTAAAAATCCTTCCCAACTGTGCGCTCCCTCTTCTATCCTCAAAAGGTCTCATTTCTTCCCGGAGAGCCTGTGGATCTCGTCGCGAAGCTCGGCCGCCCGTTCGAAGTCCAGGTCTTTCGCCGCCTGATACATCTCTTTCGTGAGCCGCTCGATGAGTTCCCGTTTCTGTTGATCGGAAAGATATTTCTGCGGCGACTCGGACACGCTCGCCTGCTGGAGCCGTCTGGTTTTCTCTTCGCTTTCGGCACGCACGTCGGCGATCGCTGTGGATGCCATTATCTCCGCCGCGGATTTCACGATTGATTTAGGTTTGATCCCGTGTTCGACATTGTACTCGCTTTGGATCTTTCGGCGACGCTCGGTCTCGTCCATCATTTTCCTCATGCTCCGGGTCACCGTGTCTGCATACAGGATGACTTTGCTTCCGATATTTCTCGCAGCGCGCCCTGCAGTCTGGATGAGACTCTTTTCTGATCTGAGGAAGCCCTCTTTGTCGGCGTCGAGTATTGCAACGAGTGATACTTCGGGAAGGTCGAGTCCCTCGCGGAGGAGATTCACTCCAACCAGCACGTCAAATTCTCCAAGACGCAAATCGCGGAGGATCGAGACGCGCTCGAGTGAATCGATGTCTGAATGTATGTACTTCACCCTGACGTTGAGCCCGCGGAGATATTCGGTCAAGTCTTCGGCCATTCGCTTTGTCAGAGTTGTGACGAGAGTCCTTTCTTTCGCTTTGACGTGCTTCCGTATCTCGTGGATGAGATCGTCCATCTGGTTCTTGACCGGCCTGACTTCCACTTCCGGATCCACAATGCCGGTCGGCCTGATCACCTGTTCCACGATCACGCCGCTACTTTTCTCAAGCTCGTACTCACTCGGAGTAGCACTGACAAAGATGACCTGATTGACCATCTCCTCGAACTCCTCGAACTTGAGGGGGCGGTTGTCCAGGGCCGATGGGAGCCTGAACCCGTACTCGACCAGGGTCATTTTCCTCGAACGGTCCCCGTGGTACATCGCGCGAAGCTGAGGAAGCGTCTGATGAGATTCATCGATGAACATCAGATAATCATCCGGGAAATAGTCGAGAAGCACATAGGGCCTTTGGCCCGCTTCCCGGCCCGTGATGTGGCGCGAGTAGTTCTCGATTCCGCTGCAGTAACCGACTTCCTTCATCATCTCGATGTCGAACCGGGTACGCTGTTCGAGGCGCTGCGCCTCAAGGTATTTTCCGAGAGCACGCAGCTCTGTCAGCCTGTTGACAAGCTCCGCTTCAATACCGACAATAGCGCGAGATAAATTCTCTTCACTCGTCACAAAGTGCCGGGCAGGATAGATCGAGACCTCTTCCATCTCAAGCGCCGGGACGCCGGTGAGCGGGTCGAAAGTTTTGATGGACTCGATTTCATCTCCGAAGAACTCGACTCTGATAGCCTCATCCAGCTCATAGGCCGGGAATATCTCGACGACATCGCCGCGAACCCGGAAGACGCCGCGGAGAAATTCGACATCGTTCCGCGAATAAAGACTCTCGATGAGAAGCTGTTGCAGATGACGTCGCCCCATCTTCTCTCCCCGTCGGATCATGACGACCTCGTTCTTGTAGTCGTGCGGCGAGCCGATGCCGTAGATGCAGGAGACCGACGCCACAACCACAACGTCCTTGCGTCCGCTCAGGAGAGAACTTGTGGAGCGGAGGCGAAGCCTGTCGATCTCGTCGTTGATCGACGAATCCTTCTCGATATATGTGTCCGTCTGCGGTATATATGCTTCCGGCTGGTAGTAATCATAATATGAGATGAAGAACTCGACGACGTTCTCCGGAAAGAGCTGCTTGAATTCACCGTACAGCTGTGCGGCTAAAGTCTTGTTGTGTGAAATTACGAGTGTCGGCTTGTTGATGTTCTGAATGATCTGAGCCATCGTGTAAGTTTTTCCACTTCCCGTTACTCCCAGGAGCGTCTGATGTTTTCGCCCGCTCTCTACTCCTTCGGTCAGTTCACGGATCGCCTCCGGTTGATCGCCTGCGGGTTTATAATCCGATACCAACCTGAATTTGTTCACCATCTACTCTCCTGGTCTGCTCCTTTCACAAATCTAACCGTATGCCGGGAAAGATGAAATCACCCTGCATTGAATCGATGAGGCTGGTTGAGATCTCTCGGTTCTCAACCTAAACGAGGTTCTTATCCTCCCGTCAGAATCGACTTGAAGACATATCCTGCTACCTGCGGGTTCTCCTTGAATCTTCTAATCGAGTAGGCATACCACTGTTTCCCGAAAGGGACGTAGACCCGTAGCCTGTGCCCGTCCGCGACGATCCTGTCGCGCAGGTCGGACCTGACCCCGTATAACATCTGGAATTCATACTTATCGCGATCGATGTTTGACTGCTTCAGCATGTCGTACGCGGCCTTTATCAGGTAGTCATCATGTGTCGCAATCCCGACACGGCAGTCTCCGTCAATCAACATCCTCAATAGCTTGACATAGTTCTGCCTGATTTCGTCTCTGCCCTTGAATGCGATCTCCTCCGGCTCGATGTAGATCCCTTTGCAGAGCCGGACGCTCGCCTTCATATCGACGAGGTGTCCTATGTCCTGCTCGCTTCTTCGCAGATAAGCCTGGATTACGATTCCGGTATTGTCGAAGCCGGCGGCTCTGAATCGCTCGAAGATATCCAGCGTCGCAGTAGTGACGCTTGAGTCTTCCATGTCGATGCGCACGAAGTTTCCGAAGCCGCGCGCCGTCTCCATGACTTCCCGCACGTTATCGAAACAAAAATTCCTGTCGATGTTGAGGCCGAACTGTGTGAGTTTGATGGAAAGATTCGCATTGAGCTTATTTTTGTCAATCATGCGAAGCGCTTCGACGGCCGCATCGGACGACGAGATTGCCTCTTGCTTCGTCGTCACATTTTCTCCAAGGACGTCAATAGTGGCAAGCATTTTCTTCGCATTGAGTTCCCTCACCAGCCTGTCTGCGTCTTCGATGTTTTCACCTGCGATGTAGCGCATGGCGAACCGCTTCACAAATCCTTTTGGGAATAGCTGAAGCGTTGATACAATAACATTGTTCAGCGGGTTCATTATTTCTCCGGTTAGAGTTGAGTGGTGCTTCTTCTCCCGGTGAACCCGGATTGTACCGGGTGCCAGAAGAGTATGTCCTCCTCGCCAAGCTTGTAACAAAGGCAGACCTCTTCCCCATTCTTCCTGATATGCGGAAAGTCTATCAGACCGTCGTCAAGGCCTTTCACAAGTATACCTTGTCCTGCAAACTCCTTTACGATACCGACGAGTTCATCGAGTTCCGGAGGGTAATGTCCCGTTCCGTTCGGTCCCGCCCCGCCGAAGTACTGATGCTTGTAGACATCACACCTCTTCACGTCCAGCGCTCGCTTCAGTTCAACGAGTCTGGACAAGTGCGGTAAGATCGATTTCAGTATTGAGCGTGCCTCATCGAGTCCGAAGTGTCTGGTGTGCAGAGACATGTGAATAAATTTATCAGAGAACGGCCGCAGAATCAAACCACTTGAAGGCAGACAGAAGACGACGTGCGTTAGTTCATCGAAAACTGAAAGAGTTAACTCCCAAACGATTGAGTGCGGACGGGGCCCGTCATCCCCGATCCAGAATGTCCCTGACTCTTCTCAACACATCCACAGGCTTGTACGGTTTCTGTATGAACTCGTCGACGCCTCCTTTCAACATCTCCTCCCGGTCCGATTCGTTGACGAAACCACTGACCATCACAACTTTGATCTCCCGCTTAAGCTTCTTTATTGCCTTGTAGAGATCGAGTCCTCCAACTTTTGGAAGACCGATGTCGGTTATGACGAGATCAATGTCTCTGTGATTCAGAAAGACCGCAAGGGCGCGCTGTCCATCTTCGGCTGTGAGCACCTTGTAGCCCCGTTCGGTCAGGACATCAAAAAGCAGATCGCGGAGCTCGGTTTCGTCTTCGACAACTAGAACAGTTTCGCAACCATCGGGCGTTACTTCCGTTTGCGACTTGTCGTGTTTGGTCAGCTTCCTTGTCTGCTTGCGCGAGGGGAGAAAGACTGTGAAAGTGGTTCCTCCTCCGGGCTCGCTGGAGGACTCGATATACCCACCATGCGCGTTGATTATCCCGTATACGGTGGAGAGCCCGAGGCCAGTCCCCTTCCCTATTTCTTTGGTTGTGAAAAACGGCTCGAAGACTCTGGCCTGTGTGGCCTCATCCATTCCAATCCCGGTGTCCGAAACCGTAACTCGGATATATTCTTCGTCGGTCGCCGAGGGGTGTTTCGGTTTGATTTCGATTCCCAGGACCACACCCGTGCTCAGCATTAGAGTACCTCCGGAGCGCTTTCCGTCGGCACGGTTCATCATTGCATCCCGTGCATTAACACATAGATTCAGCACAGCTTGATGGATCTCCGTTTGGTCCCCGTAAACGAGCAGGCTTTCCCTGTTCGCATTGAATCTGACAGATATTACCTTGGGAAAGGTCTCGCTTATCATTCTGTAAATGTCTGTTACTACTTCGTTGACGCTCACCGGCTGGAGAATCCGCTCCTGCTTTCTCGCAAATGTCAGAAGTTGACGGACCAGGTTCACTCCTCGCTGAGAGGCTGATTCTATGGACTGAACATTCCGGGACAACTTCTTGTCATCTTTCAGTGCCTGTTGGATGAGGCCCGCATAGCCGATTATGATCCCCAGAATGTTGTTGAAATCATGTGCTATCCCGCCAGCAAGTGTACCGAGACTTTCCATCTTCTGCGACTGACGCAATTGTTCTTCTAATGCGATCTGTGAGGTTACATCTCTGGCTATGCCCAATATACCGACCGAACCATCTTCCAGGACAAGTTTTGTCGTACTGAATTCGCCGATAGTGTATTCGCCGGATTTCTTCAGAACCTTGTACTGAATCACATCTACCAGTTCCCCGCTCACTGTTCTTTGAAATGAGTCGACAGCTTTTCTTCTGTCATCAGGATGGATGAGGTCGCCGAATGTCTTTCCCAGCCAATCCTCTCTCTTCCAACCTGTCAGCGTTTCGAACGCCGGATTCAGACTCATTATAGTGGCATTGGGGGACAGCGTGTAGATGGCATCTCGTGCGCTGTCAACAAGGCTTCGGTATCGCTCCTCCGATCTGCGGAGCGCCTCCTCAGCCTGCCACTTCTCAGTGATGTCCTCAATGATCACGATGGCGTTTTGGAATTTCCCGTCTTCGTCGCGGACTGCTGACACAGTAAGGTGGACCCTGATGGTTTCGTCGTTCCTTCGAACGTATCTTGTCTCAAACTTGACGACCTCACTTCTTCCTGCTTGCAGCTCCTCCATCATCGACAGGCCAATCTCTCTGTCGTCTTTGTGTGTAAACTCATCGAACTGCATGTTCTGAATTTCCATCTCAGTGTATCCAAGCAGCTTTGTCGCAGCGAGATTACACTTCATGACGTTTCCGTCCGAATCCACGCTGAGAATGGCGACAGGTGAGGCCTCGTAGATTGTTCTGAATTGCTCCTCGCTGTCGCGCAGTGCCTTCTCAGCCCGCTTGGAAGTGGTTACGTCCCTGATCATAGCAAGGACTGACATGTCGTGGTCGATACTGAGTGGCGAGAGCATGATGTCGGCCGGGAATTCACTTCCGTCTCTTCTTCTACCAATGAGTTCGAATCCCGAACTGAGGGCACGTGGATGAGGTCTGATATTGTACTGGTCGACCTGGCCCCTGTGGAGTTTCTTGTACCTATCGGGGACAAGGACTTCAAGAGGTTTCCCGATTAGCTCGTGCCTGCTAAACCCAAACATCCTTTCCGCCTGGGGATTTGCGAATGCAATCATTCCGGCGGAATCCACAATCAGGGCCGAATCTGGGGCGCATTCAAGAACCCCGCGAAATCTGGCTTCACTTATTCTGAGCTCTTCCAGCGCCTTTTCACGGAGTTTCTCTGCGAGCTTGAGCCTCTTCCTCGCATCAGCTTCCTTTACAGACCGCCTGACGGCAGGGACCAGCCTCGCCATCTTTGTCTTCAGCACGTAGTCTGTCGCGCCGTCTATGAGGCATTGAATCGCGGCGTCCTCACCGAGCGTCCCGGAGACGAAGACAAACGGGGTCTCTGGAGTGCACTCCCGAGCTATCTGAAATGCTTCCTTCCCGCTGAAAGACGGAAACGAGAAGTCGGACAATATAACATCGAACTTCCTGTTCTTAACGGCTCTTTCGAATTCCGAACGAGACTTCACGACCAGGACTTCGCAAAGTAGTCCCGCCTCCTTCAGCGTCGCGCTGATGAGCCCGGCGTCGGTCGGATTATCCTCCGCATGCAGTATCTCAAGTATCCGGTTCTCCATTTCAGGCATGCAGAACCCTCTGCATGGCTAGCGCTCCTTTGCCTCAGGTGGTGGCGGTTCATTGACAATTCCCCAGAACGCGCTCGTCTGTTTCACAGCCTCTACAAATTTAATGAACTCGACCGGCTTCACGACGAATGCATTTGCACCCAGATTGTAGCTTTTCACGAGATCAATCTCCTGTCTGGAAGAAGTCAGGATGACAACTGGAATACTCCTGGTCCTTTCCGAGGTTTTCATTTGTTCGAGCACTTCGAGTCCATCGACCTTAGGCATTTTGAGATCAAGAAGCACAACGCTCGGGTCTCCACCTCCTCTGTCACGGAACGCGCCACGGTAAAAAACATAATCCAGTGCCTCCTCGCCGTCTCTCACGACAACCACGTCATTAGCCAGATGGCCCTCTTTCAATGCAATCAGCGTCAGTTCCACGTCTTGGGAGTTGTCTTCCACGAGCAAAATGTGCCGTAGTCCAGTCACTGTCCGCTGCCCTCGATAGCCAGAGGGAGCGAGAAATAGAAGGTTGCACCTTCATCCACCTTTCCCTCAGCCCAGGTTCGACCGCCGTGTCGAGAGATGATCCTTCTCACGTTGGCCAAACCTATCCCGGTTCCTTCAAACTCTTCGAAACTGTGGAGCCGCTGGAATACGCCGAAAAGTTTGTCGCCGTATTTCATCTCAAAGCCTACGCCATTGTCGCTGATTCTGAATATATCTTCCTTCCCTTCTCTCTTGTGATTCACTTCAATCATGGCTCTCTCCCGCCCGCCGGTATACTTAACCGCGTTCGAGAGGAGATTCAGGATGGCAAGGTAGAGCATCTGGTAATCCGCCTCCACTTCCGGAAGCGGCCCAATCTCCCAATCAATAATTCTTCCTTCTGTTTCCTTCCCAAGATCTACAATGGCACGATCAACCAAAACCCGCACGGCTACTCTTGATTTGGCGATCTCCGTCCGTCCTGTCTTCGAGAACTCGAGCAACCCGTCGATAAGCGTCCCCATCTGCCTCGATGAGGAGACTATGGTCTGAAGATACCTCTTCGATTCGCCGTCGAGCAACGAGTTGACTCTGTTCGACAGTAATCTCGCAAAGCCATCGATATGCCTCAATGGGGCTCGCAGATCGTGCGATACGGAGTAGGAGAATGCCTCCAGCTCTTTGTTTGCCTCTGCTAGTTCCGCAGTTCGCTCTCTGACAAGCTCCTCAAGATGCTCACGATGCTTAGCCAACTCTTGAGCGTCCTTCTTCTCCTGGGTAATATCCACAGACAGGATAAAGGCCCCCTCCGGAACCGGCTCCATGATGAGGTTATACCAACCTGAGGATCCATCGGGAAAAACAAAGAAGTTTTCCATCTTGGAAGGCAACCGTCCTTCAATACAGCGACGAAGCGCCGAGAACATTTCAGTGTTCTCGATTCCGGGGTATATCTCCGTCATCGTGCGACCAAGCAACTCTTCCTTTCTCATTTTCCCCTGCGCCGCTGCAGCGTCGTTCACATAGACGTAACGCCAATCGAAGCCAATGATCTGATAGCCTTCAAGAAGATGATCAAGAGCAGCCCTATAGCGATCCTGCGCATCGCGAAGCGATTCCCTGGCTCTCATCATCTCGTTCCGGATACGATTGCTCTCCGTCAAGTCACGCACGATCTTCGAGACACCGATGATCCTTCCACTTGAGTCGATGATCGGGGATGACGAGACAGACACATCAATAAGACTTCCGTCTTTTCTCTTCCTCACGGTATCGTAGTGATTGATGCGTTCCCCTTTGGCAATTCTTTGAAGTATCTCGATTTCTTCATCCACTCTGTCCGCCGGGAAAATTATCAAAATTGATTCCCCGATTGCTTCCTCGGCTTTATAGCCGAACATCCTCTCCGCGCCTGGATTCCAATTTGTAATTATTCCCCCGGGAGTTTTTCCTATTATCGCATCATCAGAGCCTTCGATGATTGCCGCATAGCGCAACAAAAGTTCTTCGGAAGGCTTTTTCCTAGCACAGGTCTCTAACTTTGTTTCCATCCCAGTTCTCCGACAGTTTCTCGTCAAAAAGGAAAGAAGTACAGCCAACAAAAGGCCACGCACTCTGCAATGCTACTGACATTCTGCTCCCCGGAAACTCCACCTCGTTCGTACAATGCTGGCCTCATAACTAGCGTCTCCCTTATTTACCCTAACTATCTCTCAATACCCGCTCCATCGAAACTCATCACTTTCTCTCCACCGCACTATCTGCGCACCGTTCATATTCTGCAACTCTTGATCGAAAGAATAAGTTCCCGGCCTGCTGAAAGTCTCAACACTTCCGCGCCTGCGTTGATTTGGCTGTATCAAATAGAGAATGGGAGTGTCGCGCTCGGCTTGAGGTTGACTGGGGTGAAACTGAAATGCACGAAAATCCGAAATGGACTACCTCAACAACACATGAACTGCCGTCGGCGAAATCGTCCAAACTTTGTCATAGCCAAAAGCAGTGAGCCCCGCCCCTTCACCGAAGTCGCGAAGCGACCAGGCGCGAGCGACAATAGTCTTCAGCAATCACGCAGTCGAGCGTATCCCGTAAGAAAAACTCGGAAGGTTGTCTCTCGACTGTTGAAGCCGCAGTCAGCCTGGGGAGCAGGTACTCGGAAAGATTCTCCGCCGCATCCACATATCTCCCAGAAAAGGCTATCGCGTCAATTCCATTCATCACCCCTACTGCCGCCCCGCAGCTAAGAAGCACTCTATACTCAAAAAGTCTTCTGGCCGCTTCAAATTTGGTATTGCCCGTGAAGACGTCATTGATCGTGACGTGCTC
>CAZRXH010000060.1:10459-20757 GCA_964603995.1 uncultured Bacteroidota bacterium
TCATATGCTCTTTGCGCGATCGCCAGCTCTTCGTTTGTCTTGACTACGACGATGCGAACTTTGCTCCGTGAAGCGGCGACATCCGCAGGAAATGCATCGATGCTCCTGTTCCTCCATTCGTCGATCACGACACCTAAATATTCCATCCTCCGACACACTGCTCCGCGCACGTAGGGCACCGTCTCGCCCACTGTGTCCGTGAAGATTATGGCATCTGCATTACCCACGACTGTCAAGTACGCGCCAAGGTACTTTCTGATTCTCCAGATGTAGACATCGAGCGCCGCCTGGGATCTCTCATCATCAGTCTGTGCTGCGCGCGCGATGACATCCCTTATGTCTGCAGATATTCCAGACAGTCCAAGAACGCCGCTCTTCTTGTTGAGTATCCTGTTCACTTTCGAATAGTCACCGTCAGAATAAGCTATCATCTTAAGAATGACGGCTGGGTCAAGGTCGCCACAACGCGTGCTCATGACAAGCCCTTGAAGCGGCGAGAATCCCATGGAGTCATCGACCGATTTGCCGCCAACGACAGCACAAAGGCTCGCTCCGCCACTTCCGAGGTGACAGCTGACCGCGTTCAGCTTATCCGATGGAACGTTGAGAAACTTCGCCGTCTCACGAGTGACATATTGATGGCTGATACCGTGGAACCCGAATTTCCTAATTCCAAGCTCACGTCTGATGCCCTCCGGAATCGGATAAGTGTGCGCGTATGCGGGGATTGTGGAATGGAATGCCGTGTCGAGCACAATCGCCTGAGGAATATCAGGATACTTCGCCCGGCATTCCTCAATAATCTCGATTACCGGCGGATTGTGTATCGGGGCAAGGTCTTTTATGCGCTCCAACGACTCGATGTCTGCGTCGGTGATGATGGCATTCGACGGGAATTCATTTCCGCCGTGGACGAGACGGTGTGCGATAACGTCGGGAGGAACAATGATTTCCTTCAAGATGGTTTTCATCACTTCGGAAAACGCTTCCTTGTATCCGCTTACCCTCACGCGCCGGATGCTCTCCCCATCAGAGTTGCGATGGACTATCCTAGAAGACTCCGCCGTTTTTGCGCCGATCCTCTGGACTTCACCGCTGATTATTTCTTCCTCAGACGGCATGGAGATCAGCCTGTATTTCAGTGAAGAACTTCCGCAATTCAGAACAAAGATATTCATGACACTTTCCTGATGATCATTTCGGTGAATTCAGGTTCGAAGACCTGCTTGAATCTTGTCTTCTCAATATTCGAAGATCCAAGGCTCCATTAATCAGAATACCACTTTCCAATCTTTTCATTATTCTCTTATTCAAATCTCCATGTCGGAAGTCCACCCGAAGACCGGTATACCGGCAAGGCTGTGAACGATAGAGGAGGTTCCGAGTATGGCCTCTGTTATCTTCTCAAGTTCGACATATTCATTTTCCGAGTGTGCCGCTTCCTCTTTTCCGGGTCCATATCCAATCGTCGGAATGTTGAACTGTTTTGTCAAGATACTTCCAGCGGTTCCCATGCCGAGTTGCGGGAGACGCCACTTTCCGGGCTGGTTCCTGCATCCCGCAGATGCAAGAGCTTGTCGTGCACGGTCCATCAACGGGGAGAACGGATCGGTCTCCCAGGCGCTGCTGAGATATCTTACCTGCATCGTCTGACCGCTCTGAAGCTTCTGTGCTTCTTCGCGAATCTTCACATCAACATTGAGCGACTGCTTCCGGGAAACATTCTGCAGACTGAATTCCTTTATCTTACCTGCCAACGATTCGGTATCTTCTTCGGGAAATAGTCTTCGGTTGAACGTGATATAAGCGTCTCCATTACCAGGGTTGAACTTCGGCTGCTCAACATTCATAAGCTGTGTATAACCCGGGATTCCTCTTACCTCGCTTGCATTCAGCAGATTCTGGAAAACAACGTTTGCCGCGTCGCGAAGGAAATTCGGGTTCGGAGAATCTAGGCCGATTTTGAACTCCGCCCAACCATCATGGCCGTAAAACAATCCAAGACCGGTGGGCTCACCCAGAATCGCGTAGTCAACCTTGATCTTCATATCCGCAAGCGTCTTCGAGATGAGATGCCGTGTTCCGAGGCTCAGGCCATTTTCTTCCGATACGGTGGCGGCGACGATCAGCGTGCCCCGCAGAGGAAGAAGAACTCGCTTGAGAAGGTAGCCAGCATAGATCTGTGCAGCGAGGCCGCTCTTGCAGTCGGAGCTTCCGACGCCGTAGAGCTTCCCTCCGCTCACCTCTCCTGAATAGGGCGGCATTTCCCATGACCCGCTTTCCTCGTCTGGGGTCACCGTATCCATGTGGCTATTGAGGAGAACGGTCGGGGCGCCTTCCGTGCCATGTATGATTCCGAAAACATTTCCGAAATCGTCCACGATCACTTTGTCATAACCTAATTGGTTCATCTTTCTCTCGACAAGTCTTGCGACATTGTTCTCGCAGAGGCTCGGGCTCGGAGTGCGGACGAGTTCCGATGCGAAGTCCGCAGCCTTGCTTCCAAGGTAATTCGCGTGTTCTTTCAGTAGTGTGTACATCTTAGTTCCTCTTTTTGGTGTCACCAGTTATAGCTCAACACGCGTGCCGCCATCAGGCCTCTTTTTATAATCCGCGAGCGCGTATTTGCATTGCTGATGATAGTCGGGCTTTGTATTTTGCAATGGTTGCATTGCAGGACGAAATGGTGGCACGCAGTCACAAAAGGAACGAGATGGTGTTCAGCCACTTTGTTCCTGCGAATCTGAGCACACAACTTCATACACACCCCGACACCAGGTTCATGAAGGCAGACGACCTAAGGCTAGACGAAATAGTAAACTTCTCAGAAGGGACTCTTACACTCCGCGGGCGTGAAGTTGTGCTACACAGCCTCCACGCATTCGCGCAGCTCAGGAAAGACCTGATCGACACCGTCAGCATGGAACACGCAAGGAGCATCCTCTCGCGGTTCGGTTACTTTCAGGGACAGGCAGACGCTTCCGTCCTATTGAACAATTTCAAATGGGACAACAAAGAAGAACTCATCAGGGCAGGATGCAAGCTGCATTCCCTCGAGGGGATAGCCAGGGATGTCATCAACGAACTCTCTTACGACGAGGGGACAGGCACCTTCCGGATGGAAGTGAGCTGGTATGATTCGAAGAAAGCCCAGGAGCATCTCTACACTCTTGGTCAGTCATCCCATCCGATCTGTTGGATTCTCGCCGGATATTTCAGCGGCTTCGTCTCTCTCAGTCTCGGCAGTGACATCTACTTCATCGAGCAATCCTGCAAAGCGCAGGGGAACAATGTCTGTCATGCAATCGGCAAAGACATCGCCTCGTGGGGAGACGAACTCAAGCCATATCTCGATTACTTCAAGTCTCATGACATAAAAGTCAAGATCGGCAAGCTGACCGAACAGCTCAGACAAAAATCTCTGCTCTTGAAAAAATACGAGAAAGAGATCGAAGCTCTCGGCACAACGGCTAAGCCATCGTTCATAGAAATCCACAGCAAGGCGTACAAGCAAGTTCTTTTGATCGCCAACAAGGTGGCTCCTTTCGATTCAACTGTACTGATCATGGGCGAAACGGGAGCCGGCAAGGAGGTTCTTGCTAAATACATCCACAAGCTGTCAACACGCGCTGGTGAGAAATTCGTCGCGGTAAACTGCGGAGCGCTTCCCGAGTCTCTGCTCGACAGCGAGCTATTCGGGCACAAGGCCGGAGCCTTTACCGGCGCGGTGAAGGACAGGATAGGTTTGTTCGAATCGGCGGACAAGGGCACCGTTTTTCTCGACGAGATCGGAGATGTCAGTCCCGCAATGCAGCTGAAGATACTCCGTGTTCTGCAGGAGCGTGAGATAATGCGGATCGGGGAAAGCGTCACGCGCAGGGTTGACATCAGAATAATTGCTGCGACCAACAAAAACCTTCGGGAACTGATTGCGCAGGGAAAATTCAGAGAAGATCTGTACTACAGGTTGAGCGTCATGGAGTTGAATGTCCCTCCTCTTCGCGAACGGAAGGAAGACATACTTCCGCTGGCCAGGTTCTTCGTCGACAGGACATCGAAGAAATTGCACATCAGGAACCTGCATATTGATTCTTCATGCATAGACTTTCTTCAGGATTACAGTTGGCCCGGGAACGTGAGGGAACTCGAAAACGTCATCGAGAGAGCGGCGATTCTCAGCCCGGACGGAAACATCTTGCCGCACCACCTTCCATCTGCAATTGTGAACACAGGCAAGAAATCGTTCGAGTCAGTCCTCGACAAGAACCCTTCACTCGAAGAGGTGGAGCGCGCTTACATTGAGCGCGTTCTTCAGATGGCCGACGGCAACAAATCAAAAGCCGCACGAATACTTGGCGTCGATGTCACTACACTATGGCGAAAACTCAAAACCCGCGACAAGAGCTAAACGCTTCCGGTCCTGCCAGTGAAGACTCTGGCCGAGTCCTGATGAACATAGGTTGGCTGGGCAGCCCACGGACTTGTGTTCCTGCAAAGGCAGAAGGTTTGTTCTCAATATCCGGTTGTCGACTTAATTTCCCACCCGTCGACAGTCATCTTGCTCACTCCCGCCAGGCAACAATATTGTAGCTCCCGGTCGTGGGAGAATACGGAGGAGATGTCCTCGTCCTCTGGAACCGCTGATCATAGCTGTAGTTCTTTATGTAGCCAGTCTGACTTGTCCCGAAAGTTCCTACTGCGCCACGGACATTCTGGCATAATGAACCGAATATGTTGAGGGTTCCTCTTGCACTACCACTTGCATAATTCTGGTAGAAGAAACTGCCATCTCGCGCAAAGAGTGAACCATCGATGGTGAGATCTTGAGTCGTCTGTGAAGCCAGCATGATACTGTTATCTGCGACAAGTCCCAACAGATTCCGGGAATCGTTGAGGTCGGCAGGCATGTGCGCGTAGGTAAGGTTTCCCTCGATGACAACATTGCCGTTGGCGTGGCCTCCGTTTGCATCGTAACAATCGTACGCTGAGCTTCCAGTCCCGTAGGAGCTTGAGCTTACACGAGCCGGATCCCCTGTGCTTCCCTGCTGCGCGACGAATGTGACCCTGCCATCCATGTTTCCGGAAACGTGGAGATCACCATTCTGTATGATCACAACACTCCCTAACCCCTTCGAGCCGGCGTCCCCAAATTGAGTTATCGACACCACAGAATCTCCAACGGCAGGCACCCTGCTCACCTCGCTCAGTGAATAGCCGGTTACTCTGCCGAATCTATCCGTTGTCTCCGTCACCGACTTCAACGAAGTGTGGAAAGCAGCCTTTGTGGGATCCCCGGCCGGGCTGAAAGTCATATAGACATCATAGGCATAGTTGGAATGCGTGTCATTGTTTCTGAATATTGTCACACCCGGCACCTGGTTGTAGTTGGTGAGCGTGGATGGGAGCGGAATCGTCACGCCCGATTGATAGCTCGCCGCAATGAGCCGGTCTCCCCCCCGATCAGGCAGCGAGCTCGGATTCACGGGGTTAATGACGTGGGCGGCGCCATTGTAGTAGTTCCTCGCGGCCAATCCACGGCCTGTTGAAACATTGCCCTGGAAAACCGGAGTGCCGGCGATGAACAATGTGCCGTTCGTATGATACCGACCATTCATTGTTTCACCGGTTGTCCAGTAAACTCCGGTATCGGTATTTGTGAAGTACGCCCACTGGTTAAATCTGCCGGGTTGCAGGAGTATCTGGACGGTATCGGCGATTATTCCACGCATACCGCTATACTTTCCGACAGCTGTCGCAAGTATATCATTCTCTCCATCAATGGGTTTTGGTTCGGTCCTCATCGAATATCGTCCGTCACCAAAACTCTGGTCTTCGATGTTGATCGATGAGAGGTTCAGCGTATCTCCCTGGTTCCAGAAGAGCTGGTCGGCAAGAATGTTTGCCGCGCTGATCGCCAGGTTATGAGCTGCAGTAGCATCGTAATAGTTCGAGAAATTCTCGATGGCGGCGTTGCTTGTTCTGTTCCAATACTGCCCCGCAATTCCGAATATCATGCTGAATCCGATGATAACTATCAGCGCCCCTTTACCGACCATAGCACACCTCCTACCTGTTCAGTCTTATGTTTCTCGAAACTAATCTTGTCTGTCGCCAGTAAGAGAACGTCTGCGAATAAGATGTGTCATACGCAGCAGTCGGCTCTGTTTTTATAGTCAACTGTATGAGCTGAGGAGATGGAACGGCACCTGCGATAACTGTGGCGATTCGATTGTTCGTCGCATCGAAATATTCGAGGGAAAATTCGGTCACTCCGAGGTTCGCCTGCACCGGTGATTCGCCGTCGACTTGCCTGAACAATTTCCTTATCCTCGGGTTCGGGCCGTTAATATAGTCGCCCAAATACCATTTCACAGTGTTGAGCACACCCACGTTATCGAGATCTGCAACGAAGGCAATACTGTCCTGATCACCATACAAGATGTAGCGAGTTGGATCAGCCGTCTGCTTGGGATCGCTGCAGTATCCGATCTTCCGGAAATCCCACTCGATGTTCTGGACAACCGCGGTCATGTTTTGTTGGACTGTCAAATTCGTCTGGCATTGAAACGTGGTCTTAGTTGCCTGATCGTTCATTCTCAATGCTGCAAGGAGAAGCAGTCCCCCTATGAGCATCGAGCTGATGATGTCGATTAATGCAGTGCTTCCCATCGGATCCTCCTACCTGAAGTACCAGTAGCTGTAGATCGCAGACATCCTGATAGTGTCGATGCGATCGGAAGTGCTCCACACCCAGACATCCATTCTCTTGTACCACGTCGGACTGGACGCGGTTCCTTGAAGGTTATTGAGATCCACGTAACAGACTCTGGTCCTCACCTTGTAAACGCCCGAGCTGAGCGCAACTGTCGTCGTGTCGCCACTTCCCCCAGGGATTCCGTTGTAATCGTCAAAGTCGTCAGGCAATGTATCATCGCCAGCGCCCTCAAACCCAAGACTTCCCACACCTGTTAATTGGTTGGGATTGCTCAGAGCCTGGTTGATCGTAGCCTGATCGAAAGCTAAATTCTGTGCCTCTGATATCGTCGAAGTGGCCAGTGAAACTGCCTCCAACCCAAAATTGGTTTTGACCAGGACTTCAGTGCTGTTGTTGATTCCCCTGCCTGTCGTTAGGATCACAGTCCCGAGGAGCATGATCGCTCCAATCGTAATCAATGTTTGCCCGGTTCCCATCTTTCCTCCTTCATCACGCGTTCCAGCCGAAGTAAGTGAAGTCAGTTGGGGCACAAATCGAAAGCGACTTACACGAACTCCTCAGCTGGCAAAAGGAAAAATTGCAAGGGTGGTGAAATAATGTGTGGCTCAAATACAAAGGAGAATTCTGCCGGTTTACACCAGCAGGACCTGCTCCCCGCCCTAAATAGGAGACTCGACTCATTGCCCTTTCACACGACTCGTTCAAAACTCGTTGCCACCGAGTATTGGCCTACTCGCAGAAAATATATCTCCGCCAATAGAGTAAATCAATAATTTGAAATCGCAGGTGTGGCACAGATCAAATCGCCTGACTCTTGAAGCAAGGCACGCATTCCTGTCAGTCAGGCATCAAGCTCAAGGTTGGCACTCCTCGCCATCTGCCACGGCGGACACGACTCCACATCAACCTATTCTATCCATATCAATGCCAAACCGTCAGGCATAGCACCGTCGCCTACTCCCTTTCTAACTATCTGAAAGATCGACGCTTACCGGATTGCCACAGTTCAGCTGAGACAGGAAGCCCCTCCCCAAGTCGGAAGTTGTTTCCTGCGCCATGCAAGAATTACCGCCGCGGATCCGATCCAGAGTTCGCATCACAACGGCCATGGTCACTGCCCAAGGCGGCTCTGCCTGGTCATTTCAAACAGCTTGGGGTCGTAGCCCTGCCCTCTGAGAATCTCGAAAGCCCTGTCCAATTCACTGGCCAAGCAACTTAACCGACTTTACTTATCCCAAGAGACGGGTCCCACATCCTCAAAGAGTATGATCTGTTCTGCTTCAGCTTGAGAAGGGGTTTCCTCAAACTAAACACTTGTTAGGCAAAGCCAAACTACCATGTACATGCTTTGTACTAGTATGATTAACTATTCGCCATCAGTCATTCTTTGGAGCGGTGATTCGCATGATTGCTTTGAGGGCAAACATAGCCAAAGCTCCAACCGCTAAAGCAATCCACAGATAGTCTGAGAAAAACTCGCGCTTGATTATTCCGACAAAGATGAGCACGTAAAGTGCTGCCAACCCAAGAATGACCCTTCCAATTGTGTAGGACTTGCTTTTTCGGAATGAAAGACGAACATTCATTTCGTTATTGAGGCTTTGCTCTGCATACCCGATTCGATCCGACCCCGGACCTGTCCAACTCCCTTGTTCACTCTATCTGACACAGTTTATTGAATAGACGGGACGATCTCGCTTCGCGGAGCAGGGATCGACAGAGAATGCGGCGGCTATTTCGCCAACTTTCTCGCGAACTCCACGAGACTTCCGCTCGCCTCCTCGACTTCAATATTCTTCGGAATATTCACAACAACCCATTGGACATTCCATCTAGAAGTCTCTCCCGGGTCGAGAGTTTCATATTTCCCCTGTACCTCGAACTCGACATAGTCCGCCTCCCTGCTGACATAAAAGGTTATTTCCCCTTCGCCGGGCGCCAGCTGATTCGGCTCGATATTCGGGAATCTCTTCACGAACAATTTCCCGTCGATCACGTATGCCGCCCAGCCCTCTGTGCCGTCGGCGGTAGTGAGGAGGTTCTCCGGCGGCCTCTCCTTCGCATCCTTGTACCATGCAACTCCGTCGATAATTTCTGTGGGTGCAGCGTCGAATGATTTCTTTCCGAGAGAATTCTTTAGGATCGGGAAGAAGAGCAGGCCGCCTTTGTGGACTCTCGTAATCTCCCATGGCGCGACTTTCTTTACAGAGTCAGTAATATTGGTCATTGAATACGCCAGACTCATCCGGCCCTCTTTTCCGGGAAAGACCTCCTTAGTCGCCTGCAGGCCGGTCCTCCGGTCCATACCGCTCACGAACCTGAGCGTGTCAGCGTGAGTGGCGGCGGAATACGGATCACTATCGAGTACGGCAGGTGGCGGCCAGCTCCAGTCCGACTGCGGGCTCGGCCAGAATGTGGATCCGTAATTGCCCTGGATAATGTCCGGACCGGTGAGGAATTCATATCCATCCAGCTTCAATGAGATAATCCTTGCGCCAACCTGCGGATCGACACTCAAGCTGACTCCACCGGATGAAATCTTGTAGTCTCCGTTATTCAACCTGGTCACACCCGCATTTCGCGATTGTGCGGAGGCACCTCCGGAAATGAGACAGACAAGGCACATGATCGCCAACGCAATTGACACTATTCTCATGTTTTCTTTCCTCCCTGAAAAACAAATGAAGCACCGACATGATGCTCTATAATAATAAAGGTAAGACTACATACCAACAAATGCGGGATGAGCGAAGACATTTGTGTTTCCGCCACACCGCCTCTATATTTGCAGAAATAATTCTATCGAAGATTTGTTTGAAAGATGACAATGGACAAACAGGATACCAAGGACGATGAATTCAGGATCAGGCCGGCAAAGGAATCGGAGTGTGGGATAATACTCGGGTTCATCAAAGAACTGGCCGAATATGAGAAACTCCTTCATGAGGTGCAGGCAACTGAAGAAATGATATTGGAGAACATCTTCAGGAAGAGAATTGCGGAGGTAGTATTTGCTGAGTTAAACGGGAGACCGGTCGGCTTTGCGCTTTTCTTTCACAACTTCTCGACATTCATCGGAAAGCCTGGGATTTATCTGGAGGATCTTTACGTCAAACCCGAGTACCGCGGCAAAGGCTGTGGCAAGAAGCTTCTCATTTATCTCGCGAAGCTCGCCAAGGTACGCGGTTGCGGGAGATTTGAGTGGGCCGTGCTCGACTGGAACAAGAAGGCGATTTCATTCTACAAGTCGCTCGGTGCAAGGCCGATGGACGAGTGGACTGTTTATAGACTCGCCGGACAAGAACTGGAAGAGGTTGCCGGGAGGGAATAGCGAGTGCGTTTCTCAGTTCAGAAGCGTGGTTCGATTTGGCAGACGAGAAAGAGACGCCAGGCAGATCGCGGAACTGAGACAACTGAACGTCAGGCAATCTCTCGTGTTTGCCACAGCGGTACTGGTCTTACTGATAGTCGGAGGAATCATATGTTTCGTTTTCTGCATTGAGCACTTAAACTGGTGCGGGGACAGCAGGAAAAAGTTTCCCGGATGTTAATATTGAGACAGGAAGAGCAGGTCGGGAATTTC
>CAZRXH010000061.1:0-20650 GCA_964603995.1 uncultured Bacteroidota bacterium
CAGAAGCCGTGGCGGCGCTCCTGATGGTCGGAACTATCGCAGGAATTCTTATGGCAATACTTCTCAACAATGGCGGTGGTGCCTGGGATAATGCCAAGAAGTATATCGAAACCGGAATGTTCGGTGGAAAGAAGAGTGAACCTCACAAAGCGGCAGTCGTCGGCGATACTGTTGGCGATCCGTTCAAGGATACCGCAGGTCCATCGCTCCACGTTCTCATAAAACTTCTGGCGACGATTACGCTGGTTTTGGCACCGCTGTTCGTTTAATCGTCTCTGGTGACGAAGATCTTCGGCAAAGGGCAAGGATTTTTCCTTGCCCTTTGCTTTCTGTCAATCCGTCATGCAGACTTCAGTCCGGTCCCTTCATCTGTTCTTTTCTGGGGAACTTCCCGTCCATCATTGCTGCGTTGTAGACAAAGGCCGCTAGGACCGTCGCGGCGTGTTTCATGTCTTCTTCCGGGACACGTTCGTAGACATCCATCTGCATGGAGATAAACGACTTCGGCTGTCTGTACTCCTTCCGGCCCCGGCGACCAGGCATCGGGGTAAGAATGGAGAGGGAAGGTCTGAGGCTCGAGGACCTGAGCGCTGTATGATCTAAACTCCCAGCCTCTTCCAGAAGGTCCCCAGCCTTCGACATGGACGTCATTCATTCCAATTTCCCTTGGCTGTTTTCTTTGCGGAAATACGACTGAATATATGATTCGATCTAATTTGCCATCTATGCTACTAAATGGCAATTGTGTTGTATGATTCCGCTTGTCTTCATATCAGATTGGCGAGAGTGAAACCTTCGACAGCACTGGGCCGTAGGTAAGAATGTGTTTTATCGCGAAGAATTACAAAAGTGGAGAGTGTGAGATGAAAAGAATATTCGTCGGGTTGATTCTATGCATGTTTGCCTTCATTTCATCGGCTTCTGCGGAAAAATTCTCCCGAACTGAGACAAAGTTCTTCAAGATCTCTCCGAAGGGACATGTCGTGGTGGAGAATGTAAACGGGCCGATAAAGGTAGAAGCATGGGACAAGCCGCAAGTTTCACTTGAGATTACGAAGACAGTACGGGCCAGCGACAGTCAAGAGGCTGAAGAATATTTTGCTGACCTGAGAGTTGACATCAAGACGGGCGATGACTTTCTGGAAGTCAAGACACACTATCCGCACGAGTGGGGGGAGGGGCTCCTGGACTGGCTTTTCCACGGGGGCTCAAGGTACGGCGGGGTTGAGTATGTCTTGAAGGTCCCGGAGACCGCCAGCATTGACGTTGGCTCTACCAATGGCAGTATCAAAGTCAGGGAAGTGACCGGCGAAGTGAAGGCACATTCAACAAATGGTCGCATCGATCTCGAAGATGTGGGGGGAGTTGTGGATGGCTCGACGACCAATGGAGGAATCACCGCACGTATCAGTGAAGGTGTGGAGTTTCAGGAGCTGAGGCTCGGTACGACCAACGGCGGCATAACAGTCTATTGCCCGGAAGATATTAACGCCGACGTCTCTGCTCACACGACTAACGGCGGCATACACACCGATTTCCCGATCACGATCCAAGGTCACTTCAACAGCAAGAGCTTGGAGGGGAAGATCAACAGAGGTGGAAACGAGATGCGTCTTCACACGACCAACGGCGGCATCAGCATTTACAAGGATTAGCGCAGCAGGCAGAGATCGGCAGAGTATCGGGATAACACCGGCAATGCGCCAGCGCGCGTTGCCGGTTTTCTTATTGATTGCTTTCCCTCGTTCGTGAACTGCCGGTTCAGGAGGGGCTGATTGTTTTTTCAGCGTCACGGCGGTATTTTGTTACGCCTATGAGGAAAATTTTCGAACGGACAGTGACTTTCGGAAGGATGGTCAGGTTCTCTCACACGCTCTTCGCACTTCCTTTCGCGCTGACGAGTGTTGTGTTGGCATCCTTCTCACATAGAGTCACTCCGGCCAAGATAATCTGGATAGTCGTCGCGATGGTCGGAGCACGATCTGCGGCGATGGGCTTCAACAGGATCGTGGACAGGGAATTCGACGCAATGAATCCGCGCACGAAGAATCGCGAGATTCCTGCCGCGAAAGTCTCCGTTGGAGAAGCGACGATATTTGTTATTGCCGCATCGCTGCTTCTGGTCTTCGCGGCGCATGAGCTGAACCTGCTTTGCTTTTATCTTTCGCCGGTTGCACTGGCTTTTGTGTTCTTCTATTCGTTCACCAAAAGATTTACGTGGCTTTCCCATGTCTTCCTCGGCCTCGGGATGGGACTGGCTCCACTCGGTGCATGGCTCGGAATCGCGGGCGAGTTCCAGCTCGTGCCGATAATGCTGGGGCTTACAGTCGTTGCATGGGGTGCAGGGTTCGACATCATCTACTCGTTGCAGGACCTCGATCACGATGACGAGGTCGGACTCTTCTCTATGCCTAAATCGTTGGGTGTTGGAAAAGCACTCCTCGTTTCGTCTGCTCTACATGCGACCGCTTTTTTACTTCTGATTTCTCTGAAATTCATCCTTCCACTCGGTGGGATTTATCTGATCGGTCTTGCGATCGTCGGTATCACGCTGTTCTACCAGCACAAGATCGTCAAGCCTGATGACCTCAGCAAACTAAACATTGCTTTCTTCAATATGAACGCATATCTGAGCGTCGGACTTTTTCTGTTTACACTCATAGATGTGCTGACGTGAGACCGATCTGATGACGGGATTTTACCGGTGCCAGGGCCCGAAGCGGCAAGGGTAGAGAATGATAAAGGCAAAGAGTCTCAAAGTGGAAACCATGTAGCCGGAAATCGGCAACAGCGAAAGGAAAAATCGAGTGTCGGACAAGCGCGAGGGAATTCGACAGGATGCAGCGGAAGGGAAAGAGCGTAAGGAGAAGTTCCTGACTGACTCCGGGATGGAATTGGACCGGCTCTACGGTCCGGAGGACTTCGACTATCTTCAGAGGATTGGGTTTCCTGGAGAATACCCCTTCACTAGAGGAGTCTACCCGACTATGTACTGTGGCAGACTCTGGACAATGCGACAGTATGCCGGCTTCGGAAATGCGGAGGAATCCAACAAGCGTTACAGGTATCTTCTTGACCAGGGAATAACGGGGCTCTCGGTCGCTTTCGATCTCCCGACGCAGATAGGTTATGATTCGGACCATCCCATGAGCGAGGGGGAAGTGGGAAGAGTGGGTGTCGCAATCGACTCGCTCGAGGACATGGAACGACTCTTCGACGGTATCACCCTCTCGAAGGTCACTACCTCAATGACCATTAACTCCACCGCCGCTATTCTCCTCGCAATGTACATCGCTGTCGCGAAGAAGCAGGGGGCCGACCTGGCGAAGATCTCTGGCACGATACAGAACGACATCCTGAAGGAATACATCGCGCGCGGAACGTACATCTACCCTCCGGCTCCATCGCTCCGGCTTGTCACTGACATCTTTGCCTACTGCTCCGTGAATCTCCCGAGCTGGAACACAATCTCCATAAGTGGATATCATATCAGGGAAGCGGGTGCCACAGCTGTGCAGGAGCTGGCTTTCACATTCGCCAATGCCATTGAATATGTCCGCGCAGCTCAATCGGCCGGCTTGGATTTCGACGGGCCCGTGCCGGGAGGTCCCAATCCGGGGTTCGGGAGCCAGCTTTCCTTCTTCTTCAACGCACACAACGATTTCTTCGAAGAGATCGCGAAGTACCGGGCTGCCAGGCGTATCTGGGCATGGATCGCAAAAGAGAAATTCGGAGCGAAGAACCCGGACGCCATGAAGCTCCGGTTTCACGCACAGACTGCCGGTTCGACGCTCACTGCACAGCAGATAGACAACAATGTCGTTCGCACGACGTACCAGGCCCTAGCGGCGGTGTTAGGCGGATGCCAGTCGCTCCACACGAACAGCCGCGACGAAGCGCTCGCGCTCCCGACAGAGGACTCTGTGCGGCTTGCGTTGCGGACACAGCAGATAATCGGTTATGAATCCGGCGTGCCCAATACCATCGACCCGCTCGGAGGCTCGTATTTTGTGGAGAAGCTCACCGACGAGATTGAGGACGGTGTCCGGAAATATCTGGAGAAAGTCGAAGCGATGGGAGGAGCGGTCAAGGCAATTGAGGCCGGATTCTTTCAGAAAGAGATCTCCCGGAGTGCATACGAATACCAGCGCCAGATAGAGACCAGGGAACGCGTTATCGTCGGGGTGAACGAGTTCACCGACTCGAACAAGGCCGAGCCGAACTTATTCGAGGTCGATCCCAAAGTAAGAGAAGTGCAGGTGGAGAGACTAAAAAACCTGAGGCGAAAAAGAGATGCTGCGAGAGTAGATGGAGCCATGCAGGGACTGAAGCAAGCTGCGAGAGGCAAGACGAATTTGTTACCGTTGATGATCGAGGCTGTCGAGAGTTACGCCACGCTCGGCGAGATTGCCGGTGCTTTGAGAGACGTATGGGGGACTTACCAGGCAGAGTAGTGCTTTTCTGTTGAGCCTTTGGAGTACGTGGGTACGAGGGTGTAATGGAATATTGCAATGCTGGGATGATGCTTCAATGTTTGCCCGACGAAGCACTTGTGCGCGGCAGGGAACAATGGGTCATCGGAGCACGCCAGGTTGTTAGGCCTCACCGAGGGAACCGATCCTTTCCATTACCACCTACAGTGACATCCCCCTCCGTACATTATATGAACTGCTGACCAGCATTGCTCCCTGGCTCTCGATCCACGCACTTGAACTTTGAGTTTACATATCTCGTTATCTATCTTGAATAGATCATGATGACACAGTCATGACGTACATCGCCCACTGTTGAGGCAGGATATCAGATTAAGTCGTACGCGGAGTAAGAGGAAGAAAAGGTTATTTAGCCGTCATGGGAACAAATACGAAACAGATCGCACAGGAAATTCTCGCGAATCTACACGAGGTTCCGGACCGCAGCTCCTTCGGAATCGAGGCCAAGCGGAGGACGCACGAGTTTGCGGACGAGTTGCTCGCATTGCTCTTTCCGCATTTCAGTTCGGACTCGAACCACTCGGAGAACGATATCTTCGCGCGGCTCGTCATGATCGAGCAAGAGTTGAGAAAGCTCCTTGCCCCATTCTTGGCCGATAAGTCTCGGGATGTGGACGCAGTCGTGGCAGGCTTCATTGAAGCCTTGCCGGATATCCAGTGCGCTCTTTGGCTCGATGCCGAAGCGATCAACATGGGGGACCCTGCATCCGAAAACGTCGACGAGGTGATTCTGGCGTATCCGGGATTCACCGCGATATCGATCTACAGGTTCGCACATGAGCTTTATCGTGTCCGCGTGCCGATCCTGCCGAGACTTCTCACGGAATACGCGCACCAGCTGACGGGAATCGACATACACCCGGGGGCGCAGATAGGAAGCTCTTTCGCCATCGACCATGGGACCGGGATTGTCATCGGCGAATCGACAATTATCGGAAAGAACGTGAAGCTTTATCAGGGAGTCACCCTCGGAGCTCTCAGCGTCGATAAGAATATGGCAAAATCAAAACGTCACCCTACGGTCGAAGACAACACCGTTATATACGCACAGGCGGTAATCCTGGGCGGCGAGACAGTCGTTGGCCACGACAGTATGATTGGCGGGAATGTCTGGCTGACGCACAGCGTGCCACCGTACTCGGTAGTATACCAGAAGAGCGAGACTGTGGTTCAGCAGCAGGACGATCGCAGCGGAGTAATCAATTTCGTGATTTGACATCATTTAACATGACAAAGGGGAAGATAGAATGAAGAATCAAAATATACTTGAAGTTATCGGAAATACACCTCACATACGCATCAACCGGTTGTTTGGTGACAAAGAGGTTTGGATGAAGCTCGAGCGGCAGAATCCTGGTGGGAGCATCAAAGACCGCATTGGACTTGCGATGATCGATGATGCCGAGAAGCACGGCCTACTGAAGAAAGATACTGTTATCATCGAGCCGACCTCCGGCAACACGGGAATCGGACTGGCCATGGCGGCAGCAGTCAAGGGATATAAATTGATCCTCGTCATGCCGGAATCGATGTCCATCGAACGAAGGAAGATCATGATGGCATACGGGGCGCAGCTCGACCTGACGCCGCGCGAGAAGGGAATGAAAGGAGCGATTGACCGGGCGACCGAGCTGTCGAAGACGCTTCCCTCAGCGTGGATTCCGCAGCAGTTCGAAAACCCTGCGAACATCGATATTCATTTTCGCACGACAGCGAAAGAGATTGTTGAAGATTTCCCGGAGGGATTCGACGCGCTCATCACCGGCGTTGGGACCGGAGGCCACATTACCGGCGTGGGTCGGGTGTTGAAAAAGAAGTTCCCAAAGATAAAGATCTATGCTGTGGAACCGGAACTATCACCGGTCATCAGCGGCGGTCAGCCCGGCCCTCATCCGCTTCAAGGGATTGGAGCCGGGTTCGTTCCGAAGAATCTCGATACCAAAATCCTCGATGGCGCGATAACAGTGTCGAAGGAGGAATCGTATGCGTTTGCAGTTCGCGCCGCCAAGGAAGAGGGAATACTTGTCGGCATTTCGACAGGTGCCGCGCTTGCAGCGGTGGCGAAGAAGCTTGCCGAAGATCCGTCGCTGAAGAAAGTGCTCACGTTCAACTATGACACTGGTGAACGATATCTTTCTGTTGACGGACTGTTCCCCACGATGTAACCCGAACTGCGACTCGCTTGTACTGGCGGATGAAGCCTGACAGGAGAAGTGAGTCGCAGGCTAAACAGCTCTACCTAAGAGCTCCCTCCAGCACAGTCGCGGCGTCTGTCTTCTCGTCACGGTACTTGACGATGACAGGTGTGTACAGCATGAGTCTATTCTTCGCTGCGAATTCTCCCGCCGCGGGCCGCGAGCCAGGAACGACGACGGCTCCCGCCGGGACCACGAGTGGTCTGCCTTTCTCTTTCCTGTGAATGGTCCCCTTCACAAGGTCGTAGATAGGGGTCGAGCCTGTGATGACGCAGCCTGCACCGATCACGGCGCGTCTCTTCACTATCGTTCCTTCGTAAATTCCACAGTTGCCGCCTACCATTACTTCGTCTTCAATAACAATGGGTAATGCGCCAACAGGCTCTAATACACCGCCTATCTGTGTGCCAGCACTGATGTGGGCCTTCTTACCGACTTGTGCGCAGGAGCCGACGAGTGTGTGGGAATCGAGCATGGTGCCCTCTCCGACATAAGCACCGACGTTAACGTATGACGGCGGCATTATGACGACACCGTGTGAGAGATAGGCCCCACGCCTTATTGCGGTTCCGCCCGGAACCACTCTTATCTGATCCTCAGCGGAAATATCTTTGACGGGAAAAGTATGCTTGTCGAAGAACTGATCGCCGCAGGCGTCTTCGACCTTCACGAGCTTGCCGATGCGGAACGCGAGCAAGATTCCCTTTTTCACCCATTCATTAACCTTCCATCCCGTCGGAGAGTTTAAGTCGGGTTCAGCAGCCCTTATCTCGCCGATGTCGAGAAGATCAAGGAAGCGCTCAACATACAGCTCGGCCTCGCGACTCGTCTCGTGAATCTCGTAGAGTTTTTCTATCTCTGCAATCAGAAGCTCTCTGCTCATTACTTGGTGGGTACCTGTATGAGTTCTAGTTCGGTCATGATGTTTCTTAGCTTCGCGCGCGTAGATTCAGCCGGTGGAACAAGCGGTAGCCGGTAGACTTCTTCTATGAGTCCCATCATAGCGAGGGAGGCTTTGACAGGAATCGGGTTTGACTCGATGAAGTTTGCATTCATGAGCGGGAGAAGCTTGAAATGCAGCTTCCTGGCGTTATCAAGGTCCCCTGCAAGAGCGTACCGGACCATGTCGCTGAAGAGTCTCGGCACCTGATTCGCGACAACCGATATGATCCCGTCGCCGCCAAGCGCCACGACCGTAAATGCGAATTGATCGTCACCGGAATAAACGGCAAAGTCGTCGGGCTTTCCCCTCAATATCTCCATCATCTGAGGGACATTACCGCTGGCTTCTTTCACGGCGTAGACATTGGGTATCTGCTCCGCCATTCTGATCGTCGTTTCGGCGGCGATATTACTACCTGTTCTGCCAGGGACATTGTATACAATGATTGGTATGTCCACCGCCTCGGCGATGGCAGCGTAATGGCGGAATAGACCTTCCTGCGTCGGCTTGTTGTAATAAGGTGCGACCGACAGCACTCCGTCGGCGCCAATGGATTTTGCGTGAACCGTGAGAGAAATTGCCTCGCGCGTCGAGTTGCTTCCTGCCCCGACGATGACCGGCACGCGCCGGTTTGCTTGGTCGAGAACGATTTCCATAACATGTTGATGCTCCGGATGAGAGAGTGTTGCGCTCTCACCGGTTGTCCCGGCCGGAAGGATCGCTTCCGTGCCGTTTGAGATCTGGAACTCGACTAGGTCCCGCAACTTCTCATCATCCACAGAGCCGTCTTTCCTGAAGGGTGTCACGAGAGCCACGCCTGTTCCTCGAAATAGCATCCGTCTCATCTTTTCCTCGTCCTATTAGTTTTCAATTTCGAATTCCAAGTTGTCACTCAGAATTCACATTAGATTGTTCTTGATTCAAAACTCTGCGTCGGGTTTCACAGTTCAGGGAGAATGTCCTTGAAGGCATAGAATCCTCTCTTGCCGACAACCCATTCCGCCGCGATAACGGCGCCAAGTGCGAATCCCCGTCTCCCTCTTGACATATGTGTCAACTCGATGCGATCGTTTTCAGAATCGAAAAACACTGTGTGCGTGCCAAATTCATTCCCGACACGTATCGAGTTTATCTGCAGCTCTTCCTTAGGGATACGCCCTTCCGGCAAACCGGTCCTGAGCCGCTTTTTTCCGGGAAAATTTCCCAGAATCGCGTTTCCGATCGTGAGAGCAGTGCCACTTGGGGCATCGGCTTTTTGGTTATGATGTTGCTCCAGCACGGCACAGTCGAAGCCATCGAACTGCCCGAAAATCTTCGCGGCCTTTTCGGCGACCGAAATGAACAGGTTGACTCCGAGTGAAAAGTTAGAGGCGACGACGGCCGCAATGCCAGCTTCACTAATCGCTCTTCTCACCTCATCCTGACGGTCCTGCCAACCGGTTGTCCCGATTACTATCGGCTTCTTCAATTCGGTGGCAAATCGAACGTGGTCCAGGACCGCCGCAGCGACCGAGAAATCGATAAGGGCGTCGCACTGTTCGAAGACTGTCCTCACGTCGGCGAGATTCGTGTCCACGTCGGCAGTTGCAACAACGACATCGGACCGTTGCCTAGCCGCAGCTTCTATCTCTCTTCCCATCTTGCCGTAACCGAGTAAGCCGATGTTCATTCGAAGATTCTCAACTATGAGTCCTCATTTTCAGATTTGAAATTTTCTTCTTGGGGACAAAACGAAATGGAGGGAATAACCGATCACGAGAAGAGCAATGACCAGCTAAATAGCGCTCCATCCGTCGATCTCCAAACAGATTCACGAAACGGATGACAGTCTGCAAGTTATTCACTTTTTCCGATCGATCTTGTCTCAACTAATCCTTTCGAGCAGGTCACTCGACTTTGTTGATTAGATGTGACTTCTAGATCGGTGCAGCCCAACCGGGAACTCCGAGGCCACGTTCCAGGTTTCGGCAGCAGTTCCTTTGGCCATGTCTCAGAAGGGCTTCGGACCTTCCACGAAATCTTCGCGCATACACGGTTACTCATAATCCCGAACCACAAGTTCAGGATGCCGATCGTCGCAGGACGAATAAGAATCGGCACTGCCGCACCTCTATTCAACTTCAATGTGAAATTTAGCCTGACTCGAAGTGGAATGCAACTCATTTCTCCCGCTCTGGCCGGTTGACTTCGTGCACCGTTGGTGAAACCGGAGCCATCCTGTTGTTGTTGAGAGTGAAAGAAAAATGGATCGACGAGCAGAGAACTGGCTTACGAGAGTACCTGTCTTCCTGAGAATACTTCTTGCATGCGCGATGTGTTTCGGGATAGTAATCGCCATAGTCTGTCTGATAAGATGGAGCACACGATAGGAGCTTGCCGACATTGGATTGAGAATGCGACGGCTCTTTGACGTTATTCCTTTCTATGGCGCAACTATGCATGGAGAAACCGATTCAAACACCAGAGGCATTCGTGTTCGGAAGATGAAGCGCTTATGAATCGATGGTATGAAGTCCGGCTTCGTGACTGTCCCGCAACATCAAGCGGCTTGACAACCTCTCGACATGTAATCCGGTCCGAGCGCCATTGCTAAATGGGAGTTACACTGTTAACTTTTTGCGCATTAAGGAGAAACAAATGATCAGTCGAATCGGTAAAACTCTGAGTCTAGTCCTCATCCTGTGCGGTGTTGCCGTCGCCCAACTTCCCGGCGAAAAGGATGGTCGCGTCCTTCTTCCGAACGGCTGGTGGCTCTCACCCGCCGGAACTTCTATAAATCTCGGTGACCTCCCGCTCAATGCGGCGCTTTCACCGGATCAAAAATACCTTGCCGTTACTCATGGAGGGATGTCGAAACCTGTCCTTATGCTTGTAGACTTGAGACAACATAAGGTGGTGCAGACAATTCCGGTGAAGGATAGCTGGCTGGGGATCGCCTTTCATGGCAGGACTTTGTACGTCTCCGGAGGAAATCAGAATTCTGTGTACACCTTCGATCTGGAGCACGGCAAACTCAAACCGTCGCGAACGATCCACTTCGCCCCGCCGCGTATTTCCGGATACCCGTCCAAAGGTACGTACGCATGGGCTGCTGGCCTGGACGTTTACCGCAACAGCCTCGCGGTGGTCTTCAGAGGAGACAGCACTCTTCGATACTATGATCTCAAAACCGGAAAGATTGAGGTTGTCAGGCTTGATGGAATGCCCTACTACTGCAAATACCTGAGCAACGGAACACTCCTCGTCTCCATCTGGAGCTCGAAAAGGATCGAGGCTTTCAGGGGGAAACACCTTCTCTACAAGGTCGCCACTGGGGATCATCCAACCGAAATCGCTGTCCGCGGAGGCTATGCGTTTGTCGCTAACGCGAATGACAACAGTGTGAGTGTGATTGATCTAAGGACGCGCAAGACAATCGCAAGCGTGTCCACGACAATTTATCCCGATTCACCAGAAGGGTCCACGACCAATTCCGTGTGCGTCACGAAAGACGGTAAATATGTCCTGGCAGCGAACGCCGACAACAATTCGCTGACTGTCGTAGATATTTCCAATATAAAGCGGCCGGTGCCGGTGGGCTTCATTCCGGTTGGATGGTACCCGACAAAAGTCTTGGAGATGAAAGACGGAACCGTACTGGTGTTGAACGGTAAGGGAAACCGCTCCTTTGCAAATCCGCAGCATCAATATATAGGCACGTTGCTGAAAGGGACATTGTCGTTCTTCAAGTTCCCTGACGCAGAACAGCTCGCGAAGTATACAAAGCAGG
Source organism: uncultured Bacteroidota bacterium (assembly GCA_964603995.1). Classification (GTDB taxonomy): domain Bacteria; phylum Bacteroidota; class Ignavibacteria; order Kryptoniales; family JAKASW01; genus JAKASW01. The sequence continues at coordinate 11,401 of CAZRXH010000061.1, forward strand.
TCTATATGAATACTCCATACCGCCCGAGTGAGTCGAAAGAGGCGACGTTTGTCAGCGGCAATCCCATTCCGGATAAGGTCGGAGGGGAATCGCCAATCAAGTATGTCTTCTATTTCATCAAGGAGAACAGGACTTACGATCAGGTCTTCGGGGACATAAAGGAAGGCAACGGAGATTCCAGCCTCGTCTTGTTCGGACAGCGCATCACGCCGAATATCCATACGCTGGCTGAGAATTTCGTGCTGCTGGACAATCTCTACTGTGACGCGGAGGTGAGTGCCGATGGGCACAACTGGTCGACGGCGGCATACGCCACCGACTATGTCGAGAAGAGTTGGCCATCGAACTACGGGGAGAGAGGCGCCCCTTACGAGTTCGAGGGAGGACAGCCTGTCGCATCGCCTGAGGCAGGCTACATCTGGAACCTGTGCGAAAGGCACGATGTCTCCTTCAAAGATTACGGGGAGTTCGTCGAGAGTAATCCGGACACAAACAGACCCAATACACCTCGCGAAAAGGCTCTTGTGGGACATATCGATCCGATGTACCGCGGATGGGATCTTGATTACTCGGATATCTCCCGGTACGAAACATGGAACAGGGACTTCACCAGACTTCTCACCGATAATTCAGTTCCTCACTTCAGCATCATCCGCCTGCCCAATGATCATACAGCAGGGACAAGAAAAGGATCGCTGACGCCCCAGGCTATGGTGGCACAGAATGACTATGCCCTGGGACTATTCGTCGATAGAATATCGCACAGCAAAATTTGGGACCAGTCGGCAATATTTGTAATAGAAGACGACGCTCAGGACGGTGCAGATCATGTAGATGCACACCGTACAGAGGGACTCGTCATCAGCCCGTACGTGAAGCACCGCTTTGTCGACAGCACGTTGTACACGACATCGTCGATGCTTAGAACGATGGAGCTCATACTCGGGATGCCGCCGATGAGTCAGTACGACGCCGCAGCAACCCCGATGTTTAATTCGTTTACGATGACATCCGATACTGCTAGCTACACGGCTGTCCGACCGCTCATCGATCTGAATGCCAGGAACAAGGATGGCGCCTACGGTCAGAGTCTCATAGACCGCATGAACCTGAAAGTTGCGGATGCCGTCCCGGAGAGGCTGTTCAACGAAATCATTTGGAAGTCGATCAGAGGAACCGACATGCCCGCGCCGAGATACTCGATACTTTCAGGGAAGAGAGGGGACTAATTTGATTGCGGCAAGGGAAGCATGAGTTTGAGACTGCGCCTGCGGAATAAACTCGTTGTCGTCGGAATTTCCGAATATGAGGGTGGTAAACTAGTGTGGCTAAGTGATTGACTTTGATCGGACATTCGCATAAAATTACGGCATGCGACACCGACGAGGTCATGATTCAGAAATGATCTTCCGAGAACAGGATAAGTACCTGTTCTCGCGGACAAGCGGCGGTATGTGCGCCGTGACGGTTGCGCTTGCCGTTTTTGTGATTTTACTGTCCATAACGAGCGGCCTTTTTGCGGATGAATTGAACTCAACGCCTACCGTTCCTGCGACAAGCATCGGCTTGAGTGGTGTTCTTCAGTTTTCGAGGCAGCTGTCGCGGGAAAATTTCACAGCTCAACGGTCGAAGAGCCTCATGGCAGAAGACACCGGCCGTCTCGTCACGATTCTTGGATGCTTCCGGACGGCGGACGCAAGACGCGACATTACTTCTGTGAAAGTCGCAGTGGCTTCACTGCCAAGTGGCAGCAGCGAGAAGGGATCGGATAACTACATCAATCTGGCGGAAGCCAATACAGCAGTGTTGTCCACAGAATCCGCCAAAGCTCCGCTCGATCAGGGAGCCTCCGGGGAGATTGTTGCCGACCTGGCTGCGGATGCGGGCAGTACAGCGGGAGCATTTGTTTCGCGAGACGATTTCACAGGTCACACCAGGGAATATCTTCAAACAAAGAAATAGTCGGCAGGACTAGAACCCAATCTAAGCATCCGGGACCTGATGCTCGGCGCAAAAGCGCCATTTCAGGCTCTCGCGGATGGATCCAGACAAATCTCAACTTCACAGAGAAAATTGCATCCCCCTGCCCGGGGAATGCGGATTGGAGTCTTAATATGAACTGCCCGAACAAGTCATCCTGGTACAAGAGACTGAACAGGTACATTGCACTGGGGATTCTTCTCATTACGTTGGTATTGTATTGCCTGACGGCACAATCATCTGTGGCATACTGGGATTGCGCCGAGTATGCCGCCACTTCGCCGACGCTCGAAATTCCTCATCCACCGGGTGCTCCATTGTTCTCGCTTGTTACAAGAGTCTCAACGATGCTGCCGACCGTCAAGGACATGGCCATGCGCATGAACCTTGTGTCGGCACTCGCAGGTGCTCTCACGATAATGTTTCTGTATCTGATCGGAGTACGTGTCATCTCGAGGTGGAAGGGGACGCCAGGTAATTTCCGAACCGCATTGCAGGTATACGGGGCGGCAGCGATCGGCGCCCTGTCACTCTCCGTCAGTGACACGTTCTGGTTCAACGCGGTGGAATCGGGACTGTTTGCAACGAGTCTCTTCTTCATATCGCTGATTGTCTGGCTGGCGGTAGTGTGGTTCGATGAATCGCGAATTCAGGGAAGAGAGAGGTATCTGCTTCTCGCTGCCTATGTCCTCGGTTTGTCGAGTGGGGCCCATCAACTATGTTTGCTCTCGTATTTCCCGGTCATGGTTCTCATCTATTTCAAGAACGATGAATTCGAATGGAAAAGCTCCCTTAAATTTGGGATCGCCGCGGCGCTCGGTTTCTTTGTGATTTACCCGGGAATCGTGAAATGGATTGTCGCGATGCTCAGTGGCAATTGGGGTTTCGGGCCGGTCAGGTTTTCCGGAAGTCTCTTCATACAGATGGTTCCGCCAGTAGTAATTGTCGCGGCGATCTACGGAGTATATAAGGCCGAGACAAGAAGGAAGCATCTATTGAGCACAATCCTGACGGCGGGACTTCTCATCCTGGCGGGTTATTCGACATACGCATTGACTTACGTTCGAGCGAACTCGAATCCTCCGATCAATGAGAATGATCCTGCCACGCTGCGGCATCTCGTCAGCTATCTCGAGCGCGAGCAGTATGGGAAACAGCCGATCTTCTGGCCCAGACGCTGGAATCCCGAACCGATGTACCAGCAGAACTATGCGAAGTATTCCTCCGATCTTGACTATTTCTGGTCTTATCAGGTGGATCACATGTATCTCCGTTATCTCGGATTCAACTTCATCGGAAGATCGGGCGATGTCCAGGACGCACCGGTCGCTTTGTTCAACTCGCCAGACACCTGGCACGACGGCGAGCCGGGATTCCCTGCCAGGTATTTCGCCATCCCTTTCATCCTGGCGTTGTTCGGAATCTGGTATCATTTCAAGAAAGACTGGAAGGTTGCACTGGCGTTCGCGGCGATGTTCATCATGATGGGATTCGCTTTGACTGTCTATTTCAATATGGCGGATCCTCAGCCCAGGGAACGTGATTATTTCTTCGTCGGGTCTTTCTTCGTATTTGCTTTGTGGATCGGAATCGGAGCATCGGGAATCATGGAACTGTTAACGAGCAGACTTCGGGACGGGAAGTGGAGAACTGCCGTCATTGGTTTGACAACCACCATTGTTCTCCTGGCATCACCCGTAAACATGTTCAGGGAGAACCTGTTTAGTCACGATCGCCATGACAACTATGCCCCGCTCGATGTCTCCTACGATATTCTGCAGTCCTGTCCGCGAAACGCAATACTCTTCACCGGTGGCGACAATGACACATTCCCGCTTTGGTATCTGCAGGAGACTCTGGGAATAAGGACAGATGTCAGGATCGTGTGCCTGAGCCTCGCAAATACCGACTGGTATCTCCTGCAGTTGAAGAATGACACTCCTCATGGCGCGGAAAAGGTCCCGTTCACTTTTACGGATCAGCAAATAGAGGAGATAGCGGGGGCGGGGCCTGTGCAATGGCAATCGAAGGCCTTCAAGCTGTCGGTCCCACCGGAAGTTTACAGGAAATTCGGACTTGTGGATACTATGGCAACCGGCGCGGGATACATCGAGTACACCATTGACCCAACGGTGGGGAGCGGGGAAGTGAGAGGGATCAGAGTGCAGGACATAATGGTCAACAGCATAGTTACAGCGACCCGATGGCGGCGCCCGGTTTGCTTTGCGATTACGGTTGCTCCGAGAGATTGCATCGGGTTGCAGAAGTATTTCGTAAGGCAGGGCCTCATCTATGAATTGACTCCGGAATCGGACAATGTGCCGTTCTATGAAAGGATAAACGAGCCGGTCATGCGCGAGTGCCTCTACGATGAAGTTGACAGCTGCCATTCCGAACTGCACTACGGCTTCATGTACAAAGACCTTAACAAGCCTGGAATCTACTACGACAGCAACACGAGGAATATGGTGTACACCCTGCGGGATTCCTTCGTCACTCTTGCTTCATACTACCAGGCACATGATCAAAAAGAAAAATGCGCCGCAACCCTCGATATAATGGAGTCGAGACTTCCGGTTGAAGCGATACCGATGGATTACCGGGGCATGAGTTACGTCGCGCGACTCTACTTTCTTGCCGGCGCCGCGCCGCAATTTCGCAGGTATGCGAGGATGACAGAGAAGGAGGCGCTCATGGCCATCGCCGAGAATCCGCGTAACGTCAGCGGCATCTACAACCCCTACTCAATTCTCCTCGGTCTGTACGAGATTGGAAATGAATATCGCAAGTCAATAGCTTTGCTTCAGAGACTTCATGAAATGTTCCCGGATGAGCCGGCAATTGAAACGCAGATCGAACGGCTTCGTGCGGAATTGAAGGAGCGGGCGCCCGGTGATTCGAGCGACAGCAAGGCTGCCAGGTAGCTTGGTTTGTTGAAGGCGAGAAGGATTGTGTGGAGAGAAATTAAGAAAGGGACAGTGCCGAAGGAGGGACTCGAACCCTCACCCGGTGTGAGCCAGACTGGATTTTGAGTCCAGCGCGTCTACCAATTCCGCCACTTCGGCATGATTGAAAATATAACAATCTCGCGTATTTCATCAAAGCTGTATTCGCCGGAACGCCTCGCAGGGTATTCTCTGTACCATCTCCTTTCTTCCCTGCAGTCATCTCCTTTGGTTCGCAGTTGTCGCACCAAATGAGATAGTAGTGGATCAGTCTTCGGAAATGTAAACCGGATGTCCTGTTCCGAGTAGTTTCTGTCGAGCTCGTTTTTGTTTTCTCCGGGACAGTTCACAAAAAACTGCTGAGACTTGTATATTAGATAACAACTATTCTCCAGGGATTTTCGCAGGGAAATCCAATGGAGCGTTTGTGATCAAACAAGATTGATGTGCACATGGAAATCGAACAGCGATACGAGAAGTTAATCAACTATCTGACCGACTACATCTATACCGTAAGGATACAGGATGGCGTTGCAGCCGATACGATCCACGGGCCGGGGTGCGTTTCGGTGACCGGTTACACTCCTGAGGACTTTAAGAGAGATCCGGATCTCTGGTACCGGATGGTGCATCATAAGGATCGGGCAAAAGTGTTGGAGCAGGCCCGTCTGGCGCTTGAGGGCAAAGAAGTGGACCCTCTGGAACACCGCATCATCCACAGGGATGGGACAGTGCGGTGGATACGAAATAAGATTGCAGTGACGAAGAATAGCGATGGGATACCGGTTGCGTATGATGGCCTGATCACTGATATCACAGACCTGAAAAAGGCCGAGGCCTCTGCTGCTCTCCGCAACAGGCAGTTGATCCAGGCCGACAAGCTGGCATCGCTCGGAATTCTGGTCTCCGGCATCGCTCACGAAATCAACAATCCCAATAACTTCATTCTGTTGAACATGCAGCTCTTTTCCAGAATCTGGAAGGATATTACTCCCATCCTTGACGAATACTACACGGACAACGGCGATTTCAGCATCGCGGGAATGTTGTACAGCACTTCAAAAGAAAAAATTGCGCAGTCGATCGATGCCGTGCTCAAGGGGTCTGAGAGAATTCAGAACATCACAAAGAACCTGACAGAGTATGCGCGAGCCGACAGCAACACTTTGAATGAACCTGTCGAGATAAACAAAGTCGTTGAAGTAGCCGTTTTGATTACGGGGAATTTGATAAAGAAATCGACGAACAATTTCAAGGTCGAATACGGGAAGGATATTCCGTTGATTCGTGGAAACGCGCAACAGCTTGAACAGGTCGTCATCAACCTCATTAACAACGCGTGCCAGTCTCTGAAGGATTCATCCGCAGAGATAAAGATTTCCACTTATTACAACGCGCAACGAAAGAAGGTCAGAATAAAAGTGGAGGACCAAGGGGTCGGTATCAGCCCTGACGATCTGAAACACATCATGGATCCCTTCTTCACGACAAAGCGCGACACGGGAGGTACAGGACTTGGGCTTTCTGTCTCATATAATATTGTGAAAAGTCACGGTGGCACACTCATTATCAACAGTAAGCCGAATCAGGGAAGTATGGCGCGCGTCTCGTTTCCCGTCGTCGGCACGAAGCCTCCCACCTCCGGAGATTGTGCTCCGGCAGGCACAGGAAAGCCGGCGGAATTGCCCGCAGTCTCGAATGAGAGGAAGTAGGAGGGTGCTATGAGTCTGAAGAGTTTTCCTTCGCGGCCAATCCTGTTCGTCGATGACGAAGAACATTTCCTGCTCAGCGCAGAATTGACATTGTCTTCGAATGGCATCAGTAATGTCGAGACATGCGGCGACAGCCGGCAGGTGATGGGTTTCCTGAAGAGCAGAAGCTATTCGCTGATCGCACTCGATATTAACATGCAGTATGTCTCCGGCATGATGCTTCTCGACCAGATCGTGAGCAGTTACCCCGAGATTCCCGTGATCATGATTACCGCAGTCAATGACGTCGATAGTGCGGTGCGCTGCATCAAGAAAGGAGCATTCGATTACGTCGTCAAACCGATCGACGAAACCAAGCTCGTCTCCACGGTGAAACGAGCGCTGGAGCTCACGGAAGTCCGCACCGAGAACGAAATGTTGAAGCAAATGTTGCTCAGCGACAACTTGGAGCGGCCCGAAGCGTTCAGTGCGATAGTGACAAAGAGTCCATCTCTTCAATTGATCTTCCGATATATAGAGGCAATTGCAAAGACGAACCTGCCTGTCCTGATCACAGGCGAAACCGGAACGGGCAAGGAGCTGTTCGCCCAGGCAGTTCATAAGGCAAGTGGAAGAAAGGGAGAACTCGTCTCTGTCAATGTCGCCGGAGTTGACGACGATTTCTTTTCGGACACGCTGTTTGGTCACAAGAAGGGGGCCTTCACCGGCGCCGATGATGAGCGAAAGGGTCTGATTGAGAAAGCCGATGACGGTACCCTGTTTCTTGATGAAATTGGCGATCTAAGTGCGGCATCACAGGTAAAACTGCTGCGGCTTCTCCAGGACGGAAGTTATTATCCGTTAGGTTCCGACGTTGCAAAGTTGTCCGACGCAAGGATAGTTGTCGCGACGCACCGTGACATTAAGACGATGCAATCGAGCGATACGTTTCGACAGGATCTCTATTACCGGTTGAAGTCTCATCATGTCGCGATACCGCCTCTTCGCGATCGAAAAAGCGACTTGCCCTACTTAATAGATCATTTCATTACGAAAGCTGCGGACGCACTCAAGAAGAAGAGACCGACGCCGCCAAAAGAACTCTACACTTTGCTGAGCAACTATGAGTTCCCAGGTAATGTCCGTGAATTGGAAGGAATGATCTTCGACGCACTCAGCCTGCATAAGGCGGGCGTTCTGTCGCTCGAATCAATCAGGACAAAACTCGCCGGACGCGCACAGGGACGTCTTTCAACGAGCAACCCGACAGACCCGAAGCAGAGCAAATACCAATCCGCAGGTGATCTTCTTGCGTTCCCAGGCAGATTCCCGACACTCAAAGAGGCAGAAGATTCTTTAATTGACGAAGCATTGAGAAGAGCTGACGGAAACCAGACGATCGCCGCGGAACTGCTAGGTATATCGCGGCGTGCGCTGAACAACAGACTTCGACGAATGACCGATGATGGACTCTAGGTACTTTGTGAACAACGAATGCCGGACTAAACCTTCCTGACCCCTGCCACATTTCTGTATTCTGCCACATCATTGCTTACCGCGCAAGCCCTCATAGCTAGAGACCTTACAGCCTCACGCGCATGAAGTGCGGCAATCTTGTGGCACTCCTCCAGGACCCGCACAAACACATTCCCCGCGTCAGCCGGATGATTTTGCGAGATATCCGGTTCGGCACACGGATTGACCCTATAGGGTGGAGTACAACAACATTCACTAATTTCTGAGGAGTATCTATGAAGAAGTATCTTGGCAAATTGATGGCCGCGACGTTTGTCATCCTTGTCGCAGCGTCCAACGTAATGGCGGGTGTCAACCAGAACGACGGAGCACCATTCAACCGCAAGGTTTTGTTTGAGGAGTTCGAGCTGTGCCTGAACAGAAGCGATGTGCCCGGGTTCGTTGAGTCGACACTTTACACAATCGTTCAGTGCAAGGATCGCTATCCTGATTGGAACTACTCGAGGCTTTTGAGCGAGGTGAACGATGTGGCGAAGAAAAACAGTAGCCCGTCCATTCGTTACAAGGCGTATCTGGTAGGCATGTACCTGACTCATTCAGACGACATACAGGTTTCACCAGTTCCAGCTGCGAACGAACATGACTACCTCTTCAGGCAGATCGCGGATCAACTCGAACAGAAGTTCCTCGAATCTCACAACAACGAGAGTGTTGCGGAGAACAGGTGATGAGAGATGAACATCGCGCAAGCAACAGGGCCTCGTCAATCGGGGCTCTGTTGTTTGCGGTGGGTGCCGGACGCATTACATCCTGCTGACTCCGTTCACAAACGGCATTCCTGTTGACGGGGTTCTTTCAGATTGTTTCTGAAAAGGGCGCAGTTTGGTGAGCAAGTCTCAATGTGCCATAGCGTAGTAAATCTTTCCTGTAGTTCTGGTTCTGTTTGAATAGGGCGGGGCAACAATCAAATCATGGAAACAGCGGGCAGTGAGCTATTTTGAACTGGAACATTAGCACGCAGATGACACAGAAAAAACACGAGACGACCACAGATCAAATTATTATTAGTAGCTCTATCAGTGAGGATCTGTGTCCTTTTTGCCGGCATTCCTTCGGAACAGTGTGTCCTGTGTGCGATAAATCGAGAATAGCCCACTA
>CAZRXH010000062.1:0-19827 GCA_964603995.1 uncultured Bacteroidota bacterium
GTCAGCAACAGGATCCAGGAATCTGCCGCAGCCGGTAAGCGAATCTTCGATGTGTTGGATGAAGAAGGGAAGCTTCCTGAACCGCATGATGCAATTGAGCTGAAAAGCTTTGAGCACGAAATAGAATTTGAAAATGTGTGGTTCAGCTACCCCCAGTCCCGCATCGGCGAAATGAAACTGGCTGACGGCGGCTATGTCCTCAAAGACGTTAATTTCTCCGTCAAAAAGGGGGAGATACTTGCGATTGTCGGTCCGTCAGGTGGCGGCAAGTCTACCCTGATTGACCTCATCCCGAGGTTCTACGATCCAACGCAGGGGGCAATCTGTATTGATGGTGTCAACCTCAGAAATGCGAGGACGAGAAGCCTGCGCGCGCTGATCGGCATTGTATCGCAGGAGACGATCCTGTTCAACGATACCGTCAGGAGTAATATCGCATACGGTTTGTCCGACTATCCGCTTGAAAAAGTTGTTGAGGCTGCCAAAGCCGGAAACGCGCACGACTTTATCACTCAACTCCCGCAGGGATATGATACCGTAATCGGTGAGCGCGGGACCAAATTGTCGGGAGGACAGCGTCAGCGAATCTCGATAGCCAGGGCTCTTCTCAAGAATCCACCGATCATGATATTTGACGAGGCGACGTCCGCCCTCGATTCCGAATCTGAATTGCTTGTGCAGGAAGCGATTGAGAGGCTGATGCAAAATCGGACTTCGATCGTCATAGCCCACAGGCTTTCGACGATAAAGAACGCGGACAGGATACTGGTTGTGAGTGATGGCGAGATTGTTCAGAGAGGAAAGCATCAGGATCTCCTTGGTCAACGGGGTGGCATCTACAAGAGACTCTACGAAATGCAATTCAACGACTGATGCCTGCACAGAAAGCGTCAAGTCTGGTCGGACGGAGGTATTGAAGTCCTGTCACCAAGCGATAGGTTAGGAGAGTTCATGCGTGAGAACAAGACGAGACTTGTCGTCTCTCTTGCGCTAATACAGATCGCACTGCTGGCTGTTAGCATCCCCTACTACAAACTGAATGGCGACGAAGCCTGGTTCGCGGAAGAGGCATACTTCATGAGTCAGAAGGGATATTCCACATCTAATCTCTTCGCCGGATATCTCAAGGAAGACGTCCGCGTGGTGGTACAGCATAAACTCTTCATTTATCTGGGCGCTGCGCTCTTCAAGATCCTCCACTTTAGCCTGTGGGTCTTTCGCTTAATACCTATCTGTTCCTTCATCCTTCTCATGCTCCTTTTCACAAGGTATCAGCGGAAACAAATGTCGGGAACAACGACTCTTCAGTTGTTCTTGAGCGTTTCGATCGTACTCGCCTTTCACGAGTTCTTCTACTTTGCCAAGATCGCGCGTCCTGAAATGCTCGTGACCTTGTTCGGTTTCCTCAGCTACTATTTGCTGAACAAATATGTCTCATCGCAGAGATATTGGATGGCAGCGCTCGCGGGCTTCACTGCCGGACTGGCAATGCTTTCACATTTAAACGGCAGCATATTTGTCGGGACCGGGTTCGTGTTTCTGCTTCTTCCATTGTCGGGAAGATTCGGTTGGAAGAAGATACTCACGTCTGTTTCGTTCGCTGCTGCGGCGTTGGTTGCCTTTTCCCCCTATCTTATCGACATATTCCTTCACTACAAAATATTCCTCGTCCAGATCTCCAGCCCACTGATAATTGCAAAGACCAAGCTGACTCCTCTCAAGCCGCTGATAGATCTTGCCAGGGAACATGAGCGACTTTTCCGAAAACCGGAAATATTCATCGCATCGTCTCTATTTTTCTTTCATTTGCTGGCAAACCGAAAGAAACTCTTCACTGGTGAACTTAGGGTGCTTACGATATACACGGTGATATTGATGGTATTTCTCGGCATGATAGTTCAGGACAAACAAATAAAGTATGCAACATATCTCGCTCCCTTCTGGGCGATTCTGATCGCGAAGAGCCTTCTCACGATGGACACAAGAAAAGTGGCACTCGTTGCGATAAATGCTGTCCTTCTGGGCTTGTACTTTGCGACAGGTTTGTTTTGGGAGGGCAAATCAGTCTTTCAGAAGGAAGACTACCCTCCTCTAAACAGGTTGATCGCAAAGGAGATTCCATACCACTCTACTTGTGTCGCTCCAATGAATTTTGTTTTCAATGAGATTGCCAACTACAAGATTTTCTCCGACTTTCTGGTGGGGTATGAAGGATTTGGAAAGATCAACATTCAGTCGGTGTGGAATTTCTGCCGGAAGAATAATTGCCAATATGTAGTCTTCAACAAGTACGGCGACCATTGGGATTACTTTCCGGACTTCAGAGATACTGGAGAACTCTTGTCAGACTTTGAGATCGTAGCGGCAAACAGGGACTTTGCGGTTCTCAAATTCAAAGATGACTCTCCTTTACGTGCGGCAGGTTCTGATAACGGCGGATCGACGCCAGCACCCAATCAATATCTTTCATATATGAAGCAGCGTGCCATAGACGGTGGCCAACTTGCAGAGGCAAAATGACAGATCTTCTTCGCGATTTGAAAGTCAGAGACATCATTCTTTTCAACGTCGTCGCTATTGTCGGAATCCGGTGGATTTCGATAGCTGCGTCGACAGGACCAAGCTCGATTTCGCTGTGGATACTCGCCCTCATCCTTTTCTTCCTGCCTCAGGCTGTTGCAGTCATCTATCTCAACAAGCGACATCCTGTCGAAGGGGGCGTCTATGAATGGGCAAAGGTCGAATTCGGTGAGTTTCACGGATTCGTCGCGGGATGGTGCTACTGGGCAAATAACCTTGTCTACTACCCGTCGCTTCTGATATCAGTCGCAGCGATCGCCGCCTTCATAATCCCCGGCACTTCAGGCCTGGCCTCCGACAAGGTGTTCATTGCGACAGCGAGTCTCGTGATGCTCTGGATTGCGATCGGCTTCAACGTCGTCGGCGTCAAGATAGGGAAGTGGGTTCAGAACATTGGAGCGATAGGCACTTTTGGACCGATCGTCATCATTGCTGTCCTAGCCGCGATAATTGTCCATCTCGGAAAATCGGAAACGCATTTTACTTTGGCGAATATTCTCCCGACCAAGTTCGATTATGGAACAATTTCATTCTGGTCGAGTATGTGCTTTGCTCTCGCAGGGTTGGAGCTGGCCGCTGTGATGTCCGGTGAGATCGTGGACGCAGGCAAAACGATTCAAAAAGCAACCTACGTATCCGGGATAGCAATCGTCGTGGTCTATCTCGTCGGCACGATTTCGCTTCTCATAGGCCTCGCACCCAAAAACGTGGACCTGGTGACCGGGCTCGTTCAGTCCATCCACTCACTGGAGGTGAAAACGGGATTGGGCTACCTGTCAAACCTCAGCGCGTTTCTGATAACTCTCTCCGGCATAGGCGGCGCTGGCGCGTGGCTTGCGGGAAGCGCGCGAATCCTCTTCGTGACGGGTATAGACAGTTATCTTCCGAAGGCTTTCGGCGAAGTGCACCCAAAATGGAAGACACCTCACGTGGCACTGATCTTTCAAGGAATAATCGCGACTGTATTTCTCCTGATGAGTTTCGTCGGTGCCAGCACGGAAGAGGCATATCTGGTACTCGTGGATGCTACCATCATAGTTTATTTCATTCCCTATGTCTACATTTTCCTCGCGGCGATCAGAATTTTCTCCAGAGAACGTGCTTCGACTGACCGATTAGCGGCAGCCTTCAGGATCGGCGCCAGTGTTGTCGGAGGAATAACGACGATCGTCGCCATCCTCCTGACACTATTTCCTCCCGAGGCAGGCGGCAGTCCGCCCCTCTTTCTTGCGAAGACGTTAGGCGGCTCGCTGGCATTTGTCGCAGTCGGGATTATTATCTTCTGGAATGCAAAGAGGAGACGTTCGCGCTCTTCCCTCGCTTCTTGACTTCTCAACCTCCTGTCCTCTTCCAATTGGGGACTTTCCGTGATTTAGATTTGTTGTGGATTGAAAATGGAACTTAAAAACAGACTATCTGAAAGCGACAGTCCTTATCTTCGCGAGGCAGCTCAACAGCCGGTTCATTGGCAGATGTTTTCGGGGGACGTATTCAAGCTTGCCAAGGAGCTGGATCGTCCCATACTCCTGGATGTTGGTGCGGTTTGGTGTCACTGGTGCCATGTCATGGACAACGAGTCATATTCTGACGCTGCGGTCGCGGACGTTATCAATACTTACTTCGTTCCGTTGAAAGTTGACCGGGACCAAATGCCTGATGTGGATGCGAGATATCAGACAGCTATCAGTGCGATCACCGGCGCGGGGGGATGGCCCCTGACAGGATTTCTCACCCCGGACGGAAAGGCTTTCTACGGTGGGACCTATTTTCCCAAACGCGACATTCAGGGGCGGCCCGGCTTGCTCTCGCTTCTTCCACAGATTGCGGATGTCTACGCCAGGCGCAGAGACGACGTCCTAAGGAGCGCTGAGGAAGTCGTCGAGTACATTCGGGAGTTTGAGTCGAGGACCTCGAGGCCAGGCGAGCTGGGAGAAAGGATCGTGGACAGCATTGTAAAGTCAGCGATGGAGAAATTTGATCCGGAGTTTGGTGGTTTTGGGACAGCGCCGAAATTCTTCAACGCGCCGGCTCTGCAACTTGTTGCCGAGGAAGCAATGAGGACAGGAGCTCTTGATCTGCAAAAGGCGCTCGAAGTTACACTTGACAGGATCGCTCAGGGCGGAGTATATGATCAATTGGGAGGCGGGTTTCACAGGTATTCGGTAGATCGTTACTGGCACGTCCCGCACTTTGAGAAGATGCTCTACGACAGTTCGTTCATGCTTTCGGTCTATCTCAAGGCGTACGAGGTAACCCGTAACAAGCTGTACGCGGATATTGCGAGGGAATCGGCAGACTGGATACTCGATGTCATGAGATCTCCTGAAGGTTCGTTCTATGCTCACGAAGACGCCGACATTGGCCCCGACGATGACGGGAGCTACTGGACGTGGACCGAGGAGGAGGTTCGCAAATCGCTGAGCGAAGATGAGTTTGCGGTGATCGCTCAGTATTTCGATGTAAGGGAAAATCCAAACGACACTCACGAACTTCCCGACAGGAATGTCTTAAGAGTAGCTGTCGGGCCGGTCGAGATCGCAGAAGCTCTGGGGAAAACCGAGAGGGAAATCCTGGAAATCATCGGTTCAGCCAGAAGGAAGCTGCTCAGGAGCCGCAACAATCGGAAGACTCCATTCATAGACAGGACGATACTTGCAGACAGGAACAGCCTTGCAGTAAGTGGACTTGTAGAGGCATCGTTGGTACTGAGAGAGAGGAAGTACCTTGATGCGGCAGAGAAGGCAGCAGATTTCATCATGGCGCGGATGACCGATGAACGGGGGAAAGTGGCACACGCTCTTGGCGAAAAGTCAGTTGTCTATGATGGCCTTCTCGATGATCAGGTCTACTTTGGAATCGCTCTCCTTGATCTCTTCGACTTGATGAGGAACGATGAACATCTCGGTGCCGCCGAAAAAATAGCACAGGTTCTCCTGGCTGATTTTGAAGACAAGAAAAGCGGAGGCTTCTTTGATAGACCGGCTGAGAGCAGCACCGAGGGTCTCCTCTCCACGAAGAAGAAACCGATAGACGATACTCCCACGCCATCGGGTAACTCATGCGCCGCGGTCTTCTTCGACCGCCTCTTTACAGTTACAGAGAACAGAGAATATTTCGCAGTGGCCGACCGAACGCTCAAGGCGTTTGCCGGAGGCGTCGATACACTCGGCTTATATGTGGCCAGTTTCGGCAGAGCCGTTCGATTCCATCTGTCGCTGCGGAAGAATGTGAAATAGGTTTTGGGTGAGAGGGGCTAAATGATACCTTCGTGCGGAGCTTGAAGGCGTTGTACTTGCGGACACTGGCGTTGCGCGGAAGCTTAACTCCCGGACGGCTGTAGGTTTGCTTCAGACTTTTGCGAGCGCATTCTTGAAGTCTAGGATGAGGTCCTCGACATCTTCGAGTCCAACCGATATTCTCACCATTCCTTCGGATACTTGCGCTGATTCCAGCTCCTGAGGGCTCATCTTGATATGGCTGGTCAATACAGGAATGCTTACCAGAGTTTCCACACCTCCGAGACTCGTCGCGTTCAGTCCTACTTCGAGGCTGTCACAGAATTTCTTGGCCGCATCGAGATTAGGCAGCTCAATGCAGAGCATCCCACCGAATCCGAGCATCTGCTTTTTCGCCACCTTGTAAGTGCTGCGTGATGGGAGACCGGGATAACAGACATCCAGCACTTTCCGCTGGCGAAGAAAAAACTCGGCCAGTCGCTGTGCGCTCTTGTTTTGTTGTTCGATGCGAGCTTTGAGCGTCTTCAAGCTTCTGTCAAGCATGTAAGCGTCCATGGGATTTATGCATCCGCCGAAAGCCTTCAAACCCTCTCGTACAGCCTTGATGAATTCTTTCGACGACGCTGCTGCGCCCGCCATTATGTCACTGTGCCCGCCGATATACTTTGTGGCGCTGTGCACGACTATGTCTACGCCGAAATCGATCGGGTTTTGGTTTATCGGCGAGGCGAAGGTGTTATCCATGATTGTGATGGCACCGGCTTTCCGCGCGGACCTTACGGTCTTCTCGATCGAAATGCAGTCGGTCGTCGGGTTGATGGGTGTCTCAAAGTAATAGAGTCTGGCTCCGGGATGGATTGCGTGGGCCCTGTACAGATCCCGCTCGTCCACAAAATGGATATCGATTCCGAATTTTGGTGCGACATCTCTGAGGAATCTGTAGGCCATGCCGTAGAGCCGGCGCAGCGCGACGATCTTATCTCCTTTTTTGACAAACGCCAGAATTGCGGTTGTTATTGCCGCCATGCCGCTCGAGAAGAGTACCGCATCCTCTGCGTTCTCGAGCGCTGCTATTTTCTCCTCGACATTCCTGACCGTCGGATTCGAATAGCGCGAATAGATATAGAACTCTTCTTCGTCACTTATAAATTTGTCGTAGTCGTCGCTCCTGTCAACGGCGAATGTAGTGCTTGTGTAGATCGGATAGTTGGCGCCGCGAAAGAGCTTGTCTCTTCTCCCGTGGATCGCATTCGTAGCTTTGTTTCGCATCAACGTTCAGCCTCCTTCAGGATTTCGATCATCTCCTTGACTGCCCTCTCGATCCCCACGAAGACTGCATATGAGATAATCGAATGTCCGATACTGAACTCCTCGATCTCGTCTATCATCGCAACCGGTTTCAAATTTCGATAGTTTAGTCCATGCCCGGCATTTATTTTCAATCCCAGCTTGTGCGCCACCTGGGCCGCATCCCTTAGCCGCGTCAGCTGCCCGTCAATCGCTTCGCCCCTGGCATTCGCGTACTCTCCCGTATGCAGCTCAACGAAATCTGCACCGACACTTTTGGAGGCCTTGATCTGATCCTCATGTGGGGCAATGAAGAGGCTGACAAGAATCCCCTTCCGGTGAAACCTGTCAGTTACTTCTTTGAATCGAGACAGTTGAGACGCCACGTCCAGTCCGCCTTCAGTGGTCAGTTCCTGCCTTCGCTCGGGGACGAGAGTGACGAGGTCCGGGACCACATCGAGCGCTACGTTGATTATCTCCTCGGTTGCCGCCATCTCCAGATCGAGCTTCGTTTTCAGTGTCTTGCGGAGGAGATAGACATCTTTGTCCTGGATGTGTCTTCTGTCTTCGCGGAGATGGCTGACGATGCCCACTGCGCCGGAAAGCTCGGCGATGAGTGCAGCGGTTACAGGGTCGGGCTCGTTTTCTCCACGGGCCTGGCGGAGTGTTGCTACGTGATCGATATTTACCGATAGTCTTTTCATTTTCTTGCTCCTACACTTTACGCTGGCGTGCTATTTCATAGCAGATAATCCCGGTGGCTACTGACACGTTGAGCGAGTCAATTTTGCCCAGGCCTGGAATCGAGAATGTCATATCTGATTTTTCTCTCAGTAGTCTTTTCACGCCGCTTCCTTCATTACCAATGATGACCGCTACCGGCATCTTGAAATCAAGCTCGGTAATTGAAAGGGGAGAGTTAGGTGCGCTGGTTGCAATCCAGTAGCCTTTTTCCTTGAGGAAGGTAATAGCCTGATGCAGGTTTGTTTCACGAGCGATCTTCACATGGAAAGCCCCGCCAGCGGAGGTCTTGATCACAGTCTCATTCAGAGGCGCCTGTTCTTCTTTGGGGATCACTACGCCATCGGCCTGAAAGTAGGCTGCGCTCCTCAGGATGGCTCCGAAATTTTGGGGATCCTGTATGCGATCAAGTATGAGCAGGAACGGATATTTCTTGTCCTTCACATCCTCGACAATTGCGTCAACCGACTCAAAACGAATCTTGCTGATTGTAGCCGCTATTCCTTGTGCCGATTCACCTGGAGACAAGTTTGCAGTCAGCTCATTAAACTGTTTTGAGTCGACGCGGGCGATTGGGACCCCGTGGTGTTTCGCGAGTGTGTAGATCTCGTTCAGGCTACCGCCATGCGCCGAGTAGAGTACATAGATCTTCGATATGCTCAAGCCGCTCTTCAGTGCCTCGGCTACCGCGTTCCGCCCTACGATTTTGTCTTCAGCCAAATAAGCTCCCTTAGAAGGTGATCTAGTTTGGTCTCACAGTGAATTATGGAAAGGTTCAAATTGCGAAACCGTTTTTGTTTTCCGGTGAACTCTGTACCATTCGCTTCCCTCATGTAGCCTGGCGTTGTTGCCTGATCAAATGGGGATTAATATCCTGAAAGCCTATTCGATCTCTGCAAACTTTCTCAGGAAGGCTTCCTCGTCGAGCTTGAATTCAAGGACCAACCGATCATTTATGAACACAACCGGTACTTTGTTACCGAATCGCTCAAACATATCCGTGTTCTCTTCGAGTGTTATTCTTTCCAGAAAGAATTTTTTCTCCTTCTTCAATCTCTCGAGAATTTTCTCCGCCTCGTCACAAAGATGACATGCATCTTTCTTGTAAAGAAGGACCTTGGTCATGTCTCTGCCTGTTCTGTTTTCCAGAAGTAAACAAGGCCACCGATGCCAATGACGATCAGGACGACCGAGACAAGTTGTGCCTCGCTAAGCCCAAAGAGAAGCCTCGGGTTCAAGCGAATGAATTCCACCAGGAATCTCTCCAATCCAGCCAGGACGAGGTAAATCATGAACAATTTCCCATCCTGTTTGATATCCTTTCTCATTTTCCAGAGGAAGTAGAATATTAATAATCCTGCTATAAACTCGTAGATTGGCGTCGGGTGCAGGAGAGTATTGTTTGGGACAATCCCGCCGGGGAACTTGTCTTCTATGTGAGGAAAGTCTCTGAAAGCAACTGACGGGGGGACTATACCTTTGGCGTAGTCGACACCCCACGGGAGAGTGGTCGGCATGCCATAGTCGCCATCGCCGGAAAAGTGGCAGCCGAGTCGCGCAACTCCGTAACCGAGGATGAGGGCGGGAGCCAGGGCGTCGGCAACTTTGGAAAACTTGAAATGTTTTCGGCGCGCGGCCCAAAGGATCATTACAGCAGCGAGCACGAACCCCCCATACCACGTGAGTCCACCGGGCGAGAAAGCCATCCCGATGGGATCTTTAAGGAAATCGCCCCAATTCTCTATCAACGAAAGAATTTTGGAGCCTGCTATCCCGAATATGATGGCGAGCATTGTCACTTCGTTGGCGAAGCTTGCGCCCATTCCTTTTCGCTCAAATTCCTTGACGGCGACGTAATTGGCAATCAGAAATCCGATGCCCATCATCAGACCGTAGCTGTATATGTTGAATGGACCCAGCTTAAAAAGTATGGGCACGACGGTCTTGCTCAGCAACTCACTCAGCATCTATGGTTTTACTCCGCTTGGAAGGACCATTCGGAAGGGTCCGTCAAAACATCTATGAATTTGTCCTGCTTCGGGGCGCGAAGGATCTTAACATTTTTTTTGAGCGACACTTTGAATTCGTTGACCTGTTTCCCGCGCCGGTCGATAACGATTGTGTATTCGCCTTGCTTGAGGTCCTCGATCTCGCATCTGCAGACTGCGGGACCCGGGCGGGGGAAATCGGACATGGGGGTTTTCAAACCCAGGATGTTGAAGAAGATCTTTCGCTCGATCTTCTTCCACTCGATCACGAGTTCATATACAAAATTCTGAAACTGCTCGGAGGTCCGGAAGAGAAAAGCCGTTCCCGACTTCCTGGAGAGTTCGTCTGTGAATGGCTCAATGAGGAGTTTGAACTCGACTGACGACTCGGCTCTATGTAGCTTGGGTGGTTTCTTCTTTGCCATCGGGGGTCAGATGTCGAAGTAGCTTATCTCTTCGTCTTTGAAAAACTGGACGATCTCGGCAGCGTTCTTTGCCAACAAGAGCTTCTTTCTGAATTCGTCTTTGTTCATGAGGCGGGAAATCCTGCTGAGGAGCTTTATGTGGGGTCCGACCATATTGTCTCTGCCGACGAGGAGAAAGAGAAGCCTGACCGGCTCCCCGTCGAGCGACTGAAAATCAACCGGCTCACTCGTCACGGCGAATGCCGCGACAATGTCATTTACCGCGTCTGTCTTGCCATGCGGGATAGCGAAGCCCTTTCCGACGCCTGTAGACATGATCTTCTCGCGTTCAAAAATAGCCTCGCGGACTTTCTCAAGGTCCTTTATCTTTTTCGAGCTTCTCAGAAGGTCGATAACTGAGTTAAGCACTTCCTCTTTGTTCTTTCCCGGTAATTTCGTCGACACAAACTCATCTTGAAGGATGTCGCTAATTTTCATCTCTTATTTTTCTTCCTTTCATTTTGAAGCCTTTAGTTGGGAAGTCTCTGAAAAATCAAGTATGCTGCAGCGCTGTTTTAGCCATCGCTGGACGGGCGTAAAACATCACTGTTTCCCCGACTTGTTCCCCTGTGCCCATTCTGAAAGCCAAGAATTGATTCTGGATTCGAATCGCTCCACCGTTGAATGGGCCCGGTCTCCGCTCGCAGATTCGGCGTTGATGTGAAAGATCGGTCTTTCTTTGTCCGGCAGGAGGTGCACCCAGGTCCCGTCATCATAGTGTACCTTGATGCCATCGACTGTCTCGCGGTTCTCATTCTTGGTCAGGTCGATGAGTTTCCTCATGATACTTCCTTTTTCGCTCCATGGGCAGTCAACGTTCTTCTTGACCATCCTCAACTTCGGGACCAGAGCATCTAGGTTCGCAAACGTCAGCCCCGCTTTAGCGGTCATCTCGAGTATCTTGGCAACTGAGAACATAGCGTCGCTGGCGAAAAGAAAGTCGGGGAATATGAATCCGCCTTTGGTGCCCCCCACAAAATCGTACTTCCCTTCGAACGCTGCGTCCATGAGTGCCTGGTGAGTCGCCTTCGTGCGTACCACTTCGAGCCCGTGTTCAGCGGCCACCAGATCAACCTCTCTTGAAGCGGAGAAAGGAACGGCAATCCGCTTTGCATCGGGATGCGATACCGCGAACAATTTCGTCACGAGTGAAAGCAGTCGGTCCTCTTCTATGAACTCGCCTTGCTTGTTAACGACAAATACTTTTTCAGCACCCGCGTCAAACATAAAACCAAAGTCGTAGTTCAGTGACCTGACGATATCCTTCAGCTGCTGCAGATCGTTCTGGAGCTGCCGCTGAGTGCGGGTCAGCCTCTTGGGATCCAGGTAGGCATTCAACGCTACCACGTTCGCATTAAGTGAACCCACGATTGTGGGAAATAGCGTCGATGCCACACCATTCGAATAATCTATGACGATGTTAAATTTGCTTTCTCGTATGATATCTATGCTCAAAGACTTGATGAAATCTTCTCTGTAGCTCTCATTGGTTCGTTCCGGGAAGTATATGTCACCCACCTGGTCGTGTGTTGCCCGGGCAAATTCTTCTCCGAAGAAGAGCCGTTCGACGGATCTCACCCTGCTTGGCGCGAGATCCCTCCCGTCGGAATCGAAGAAGATGATGTCTGTCAGATCAGGGTCCAGAGGACTCTTACGGACATGTATTCCTCCCGTTGCGCGGCCGCTTCTCAGCTCATGGCGGACTATCGGCACGGGCTCCGCTCTCAGGTCATAGACATTGACGCCCGCCGACATAAAACCGACTATCAGAGAGCGATTTATCATTCTGCTGACGGTATCGGAGTCTCTGCTGCAGACGACATATTTTCCGGATCCCAGCAGGGAACCGAAGGCCGCGCCTAACTTGGCGGCGAACTCCGGATTCATCTCAATATTTGATGTACCCGTCACCCTTGCGTCGGTAAAGATCGCCGAGAGCCATTTGTCTTCCCAGACGAGGCTTCTTGAGAGAGTAGCCCCGGTATCCACAACTTTCTTCGGCCAAAGCTTCACGTTCGGCCTGATCTGGGCGCCTCTGCCTATGATGCAGTCATCGCTGATGAAAACATTCTCTTCAATCTCAACCCCCTCGCCCACAATCGTGTTGCTTCCGATGACGTCACCGGTGACTTTGCTATACGAACCTATCGTGATGTTGTCCCAGAGTATGCTTCGGCTTATGATTGATTCCGAGTCAATTGAAGTATTGTCACCGATGATGGAGTCGACGAGTTCGACATTCTCACCGATCCTTACGCTATTTCCGATTACAATTGTGCCTTTGGCTTTGAGTGTCGGTGGTATCTCAAACTCATCCGGGGCAATTATGCTGGCTCCATCGTGCGTACGTGGCTTGCCTTCGGTTGTCACCGCGACTTTGTTCTCGAGGCAATCGAGCTGTGCTTCGATATACTCGTTCAGGTTTCCGACGTCTCTCCAGTAGCCGTCGGCAGTGTAGCCGTAGAGAGGCATGGCCTGCTTCAGCATGAGAGGGAAGAGCTGTTTGCTGAAATCATAGTCCTCGCGATAGGGAATCATGTCAAACACTTCCGGCTCAATCACATAAATGCCGGTGTTGACTGTATCGCTAAATACTTCTCCCCATGTCGGCTTCTCAAGGAATCTCACTATCCTACCGTCGGCCTCCGTGATGACAACACCAAATTGCAGGGGGTCGGTTACATGAGTGAGTACGAGCGTGGCCTTCGATTTTCTGGATTCGTGGAAGGCGATTGCTTTGTTAAGATCGAAATCCGTGAGGACATCACCGCTGATGACAAGTATCCTCGATCCTTTGATAAGCTCGTGGGCGTTGCGCACACTCCCCGCGGTTCCGTAATCGGCGTCGGCTTTCACATATTGTATCGAGGCGCCAAACTGACTTCCATCCCGCAGAAAATTCTTGATGACGCCAGGATGGTAGAAGACGAGGACCACAATATCTTTTATACCGTGCTTCACAAGCAGCCTTACGATGTGCTCGATCATGGGCTTGTTCATAATCGGGACCATAGGTTTGGGGATCCTGCTTGTCAGCGGGCGAAGTCTAGTACCGAACCCGCCAGCCATGATCACGGCTTTCAGCATACTATCTGAACGGCTCCTTGGTTAAGAAAAATTCGGTGAAATATAAACCCAATATGAGGCAAAATCAAGGAAGTGACGCCGTATTGACGCGCTAAGTCAAGGTTTCTTCGATGCTTGCAAAGCTGTTTGCAATACTGGCTCACAATCGTTATTTTTTTCGAGCCTTTAATTCCATCCAGTGAGGTGGATAAGGACCTGCCGAACTGTACCACCTCACGCACGGAATCACGGCTCTTTCTCGAATTCATTCGGAGTGGACATGAGAATCAAATCGAAGATTGCTGACACGCAGCAAATGGCGCGGTCAATCGCGCGGCTTTCCCATGAGATAATCGAACACAACAAGGGCGCTGCCAACCTCTGCGTAATAGGGATCAAGACCCGCGGAGATTTTCTCGCGAAGCGGATATGCGAAAAGATATCCGAAATTGAGAAACTGAAAGTGCCGCTCGGCACACTTGATATCACCCTTTATCGCGATGATGTCAGGCAGAAGTTGAAGCTCCCCGAGCTAAAACGAACTGAAGTCCCCTTTGATATCACCGGCATGCACGTGGTTCTGGTTGACGATGTGCTTTTCACGGGTAGAACGATCCGTTCGGCCATGGATGCACTAGTGGATATCGGCAGGCCGATCACAATTCAGCTGGCCGTTCTGGTGGACCGCGGTCACCGGGAGCTCCCGATAAGTGCCGACTACGTGGGCAAGAATCAGCCTACCGCAATAAAAGAATCGATCGTTGTTCATTTGATGGAAGTCGATGGAACCGACGAAATACTACTTATGGAAGAGGATAGCAATCCGAGCCAACCGTAGATGGCTTGTGGCTAGCCTCATAGAAAGGATCACACATTGATGGGACAGGGAATTAAAAACCTGCTGGGCCTCCGTGACATGGAGCCAGAAGGCATAATTGAGATACTTGATACTGCCCGCAGCTTCAGGGAGGTTCTTGAGAGGCCGATCAAGAAGGTGCCAACGCTGCAGGGAACTACCGTCGTCAATCTCTTTTTCGAGAGTTCTACCCGGACACGCATATCATTCGAGCTTGCAGAGAGGCGTCTGAGCGCCGACGTCGTAAGCTTTGCCGCCAGTGGAAGCAGCGTGTCAAAGGGGGAGACACTCAAGGATACCGCCCGAAACATCGAGGCGATGAAAACCGACATCGTCGTCGTCCGCCACTCTTCGACCGGTGCACCGCACTTTCTTTCTCGGCTTCTGAAGTCCCCGGTCATCAACGCCGGTGATGGCATTAACGAGCATCCGACCCAGGGACTGCTCGACATGTTTACAATGCGCGAGAAGCTTGGGGATCTAAAGGGGCTTAACGTCTGTATCGTAGGCGATATAGCTCATAGCAGGGTGGCTCGTTCTAATATATTCGGCCTGACCAAACTCGGTGCGAATGTGGCGGTGTGCGGACCGAGTACGCTCATCCCCGACTATCTCGATCAGTTCGGAGTCAGAGTCTTCTATGATATCGATGATGCGATACAGTGGGCGGATGTACTGAACGTTCTCAGGATCCAATTGGAAAGGGAAGCAGGAGGTAATTTCCCTTCTATTAGAGAGTACCGGTTGTACTGGGGAGTCAATCGTCCACGGCTGGAAAAGTCGAAGAAGTCAATTGTTATAATGCATCCTGGTCCGATCAACCGCGGCGTCGAGCTTGATGCTGACATCGCAGACGGAGAAAATTCGGTCATTCTTGACCAGGTGACAAATGGGGTTGCCGTAAGGATGGCGGTCCTATACTTAACAGGAGTCAAACCTTCATGAAAATCTTTTTGAGAAACGCCAGAGTCATCGACCCGAACAGGAAATATGATGGATTGTTCGACATACTTATAGTCGATGGCGCCATTCAGGAGATCGGTTCCTCTCTGGGCGGTAACCCAGTCAACTACGAGATCAACTTGCGAGGAAAGTTTGTTGTGCCCGGACTGTTTGACATGCATACCCACCTGCGCGAGCCTGGTCAGGAGTATAAGGAGGACATCGCTTCCGGAGTTGCCGCTGCTGCCAACGGTGGATTTACTGGAATCGCCGCGATGCCGAACACAGATCCAGTTGTGGACTCCGCCGATGTAGTGAGGTATGTCCACGACCGCGCGAAGCAGGCCCCGCAGGCGGGGCAGGAGGGGCTTGTCGATGTTTATCAGGTCGCCGCGATAACGGAAGGAAGGAAAGGAGAGCGCCTCTCGGAAATGAAAGACCTTTCCGAGGCGGGCGCCGTAGCATTTAGCGACGACGGCTCCGCGGTGACCGACTCGCAAGTGATGCGGCTCGCGCTCGAGTATTCGGCTATGCTCGGTAAGCCAATAATCCAGCACTGTGAGGATCACGCCCTTACGAAATCGGGCACCGTGAACGAAAGTCCCGAGACAATCAAGTACGGCCTGAAGACACAACACAGGCTTGCGGAGGAACTCATCGTGAGCAGGGACGTGAGAATGCTCGAGGCGTTCGGCGGAAAGTACCACGCGACTCATGTTTCAACGGCGGAATCTGTCAGCTTGATCAAGTCGGCGAAGCAGCGCGGCCTTCCGATTACATGCGACGTTACTCCGCACCACCTCTTCCTCGACGACAGTGTGCTTGCGACTTATGATTCCGATTACAAGGTAAACCCTCCGCTACGTACCAAGGCCGACAACGAAGCTCTCGTCGAAGGACTGAGATCTGGCGTCGTCGATGCCGTTGCCAGCGACCATGCTCCGCACGCACTGCACGAGAAAGAAGTGGAATTTGACGCCGCTCCCTTCGGTATGATAGGCCTTGAGACCACCGTAGGAGCTGTAATGACGAAGTTGTACCATGAGAAGCTGCTGGACATGTATGCCATCGTGAACCTGCTGTCCTTGAATCCAAGAAAAATACTTGCGGTACCAGTGCCGGAATTTCAGCTCGGCGCAAAGGCCGTCATCACGATAATCGACCCGGATTATGAGTGGGTCGTGGATCCTGATAAATTCAAATCGAAGAGTCGCAACACAGGGTTCAAAGGATGGAAATTCAAGGGAAGCGCCGTCGGAATAGTGAATGGAGAGAAGTTTTTCTTCTCGGAGAGATTGAAGTAGCTACAGTTGTTTCGTTCCGCCATCCATGGCTTGCTTGAGCAAAGCCAGGTAGCGCTTTCGCGGGATTTCCACCGCCCCGAACATCTGGAGGTGCGGTGTAATGTACTGTGTATCCAGCAGGTTGAATTCGCGTGACTTGAGTCTCTCGATAAGAAATGCAAGCGCCACCTTTGACGCTCCGCTTCTCAGACTAAACATCGATTCTCCAAAGAAGGCGCCGCCAAGAGCGACTCCGTACAGACCGCCAGCCAGCCCCTCCGAGTCGAGGCTTTCGATGCTATGTGCATAGCCGAGCTTGTGAAGTTCAACGTAACTCTCGATTATATCCTCATTGATCCAGGTTTCCTCCCTTCCTGCACATCCTCTCATCACGGATTCGAAACGGTTGTCGAGTTCGATACGGAATGTCCTCTTGCGGATCAGTTGCTGCGTTGAACGGGGAATATTGTATTTGTCCAGAGGTATTATCGTGCGAGGATCAGGGGAGTACCATGAGATATTGTTGTCTCCGTCGGCCATGGGGAAGTACCCGATCGAGTATGCACCGAGGAGAACGTTAGCAGGAATCATCGGCTTTTGATTCCACACCAGTCTTGTGTAGGCAGAATGCAATTGTTGCGAATTGGCATTTGCGTATTTTATGTGCAAACCATTCAAAAAGCAAAAGATAGTTCAGCAGGTGACGCCGGTTGGAATCGTGAAAGCCGGTTTCCATTCACCTTGCATTTATTGCGGCGCTTGGATATATTTTTAATGAAAATTTGAGAAAATGCCAAGAAAAGAAGACGAGTTTCTGATCAGGAAGTTCTTAAGAAAAAATTCAAGAGTCGGTCAGAATATATGAAGTGTTCCAGGGATAAACGGAACACTTTTTTTTTGTTTTTATAGATGAACCTTTTAGAAATAGTAAAGAAGATAAAAGAGAAACTTCCTGTCGAGTTGGTTGCGGATCAAGATAATGTTGGGTTGATTGTTGGCGACTACGATGACGAATGCAGGACGATGACTGTAGCCTATGAATTGAATCGCGGTGTTGTTGATGAAGCCGTTAAATCCAACTCGAATTTGGTGGTAACATACCACACGCCTTTGTTTCGTCCGACAAAATCGTTCACATCTTCAGGGTCGCGCCCTGATCCGCTTCTGTTCGCAGCGCGCTCCTGTGTGAATGTCTTTGCCGTTCACACGGCATTGGACGTGACGAAGGAAGGGATCAATTTCGATCTGGCATCACGTCTCGGTCTGTCGAAGGTCAGGCTTCTTTCTCCGCTTGCGAATTCTCTTTATAAGATTGTCGTATTCGTTCCGCAGGACCACTTGGAGAATGTCCGCTCGGCCATGTCGCAGAGTGGAGCTGGAAGGATCGGGAACTACAGTGACTGCTCCTTCTCTGCCGAAGGAGAAGGCTCGTTTCTTCCGGGAGAAGGTTCATCTCCGTACATAGGTTCGCCGGGGAAGCCGGAGAAGACTAATGAGTCGAGACTGGAGATGGTCGTTGAGAAATCACTGGCAGGCCCGGTGATCGAGGCAATGTTGAAGGTCCATCCTTACGAAGAGGTCGCGTATGATGTATATCCTTTGGTGAGTAGCTCCACCAATTATGGGTTCGGAGCGATAGGTGATCTTGAGGAGCCGATGCATGCCAGCAAGTATCTCGAAAAGGTGAAGGAGGTGCTCGGGCTGACTTTCGTGCGGGCTTCTCACCTGAGAGACGAGAAGGTGAAGAAGGTAGCGCTCTGCGCAGGATCGGGCGTGCAGTTCTACGGGGAAGCTGTACGCGTAGGGGCGGACATTTTCATTACGGGAGACGTGAAGCATCATGACTTCAGGGAAGCTCAGACACGGTCGACGATTCTGGTGGATGCGACGCATCGGGCGACTGAGAGGTTCGCCGCCCAAGTCCTCCAACGTATTCTGAAAGATATATTTGAAAATAGAATGGCTGTAGATCTTAGCATGCACGATTATGACGGTGCGATCATTGTTTAACTTACCAGGAGATTACGGTGGTTGTCAAGGATAAACTGAAGACACTTTATCAGCTCCAACAGGTCGATCTCAAGCTCGACGGATTGCTTGAGGAACGCGGGGATCTGCCGGCAGAAGTTGAGGATCTCGAGAAAAAGATTACCACTCTGAAAGCACAGATCAAGGAGAATGACGAGTACCTCAAGAAGGCCGTCGTTCGAAAGAAAGAAATCGACAAAGAACTCGACGAGGTAAGAAAAAGGATCGACAAGTTCACTGAAATGCGCATCAAGGTGAAAACAAACCGCGAGTATGATGCGCTGAGCAAACAGATAGACAACTCGAAAGAGAAATTGCAGGAGCTTCACAAAGAGCTTGAGAACATCCAGGCCAAAGAGGCCGTTTCTTCGAAGGATCTGGATAAGCTCAAGAGCGAGTTCGCAGAGGAGGAAGAAGTCTATTCCTCAAAGAAGGTCGAACTTGAAGAGCTCGTTTCATTGACCCACGATGAAGAAAAGCGTTATGTGAAAGAACGCGACAAACATGCGCAGAAGATTGACCGGCAGACGATTTCCAGATATGAGATGATCCGCAAGGCTACGAAAGGAAAGGCCATTGTCCCAGTCGTGAGGCGAAACGCGTGCGGCGGCTGCTACAATGTCTTGCCTCCTCAAAGGCTTCTCGACTTGCGCCAGATGGAGAAGATTTTCACCTGCGATCACTGTGGCCGTATACTAGTTCCGAACGAAATTGTCGAGGAAGCGGCTCGTGATGTATGAAGCTGACTCCAAACATCGATGGAGCGTCGCTCAGAAACGCTGGCGCAATTGGCTTGGGAGTTGTCCTTAAGGATAGCGAAGGCAAGGTTCTAGTAGAACATTTCGAACATCTCGGACGCGGCACGAACGACCGGGCCGGGTATTTGGCTTCACTCAGGAGCATCAGACTTGCGGAAAACCCCGGGGGTGGCGAACTTTAAATGCAGTTGGGCAGTCGGTCGGTTGTTTCGCAGATGAATGGTGTCTGAAAGATGAGAAACAGCGATATGGAGAGACTTGCTATGAAAGTTCGTGAGAAACTTTCGATATCACGACCTAAATTTGATATTGTCCGCATTAGTATAGAATCAAGCAAGGAAGCGAACAAGTTGGCTAAGAAAGGAGCAAGGATTGATTCTTAGGAGTGAGCCAGGCAGCCGCCTCGACTTCGGTCGGGGAGGAAAGTCCGGACTCCACATGGCAGCAGGCTTCGGCGTTCACTTCGGTGGGCGTCGGAGGCGGGGCGACCCGACGGAAAGTGCCACAGAAAACAAACCGCCCGTCCCGCTTTACGGGGCGAGCAAGGGTGAAAAGGCGGGGCAAGAGCCCACCGTTCCCGGTGGCGACATCGGGATGC
>CAZRXH010000063.1:0-19163 GCA_964603995.1 uncultured Bacteroidota bacterium
CCTGCAACCCATCGGTTAACAGCCGATTGCTCTGCCAATTGAGCTACCGAGGAATTTTAACTCGAACTTCCCTAAAAATATATCTGCCAAAAGTGAAAAAATCAAAGACTATTTTCATCGGTCCCGTCAATGGAAAACCACTCAGGAGAAGAAAAGAATACGGCACGCGACTATTGAATCATATTCGCAGTCTTGGTCAGCAAGCTCAACCGGGCGATTCAAGGAACATAAGAGCAATTCTTATCATGTATGGTCAACCCACCACTCGTCTTCAGATCGGAATGGTGATACGGTCAGCGCAAATCGCGCCTCATGGGGACTATCGTAGTCCGATAGTAGAGCCGCCGTCAACAGGAAGACTTCAGATTTTGAGAAAACCCCGAAGAAGAAGAATGTGGCCGACGAGAAAACTAAGTCCGCCAACGGGGGTAATGAAACCGAGCGTGGTCACTCCGCTTATCGCAAGCGCGTAGAGGCTGAACGAGAATAGTACTATGCCCACCATATAAAAGGCTCCGGCCAAGCGAAACATCCTACCTTTTTCAGCGAACAATGCGACTGCAAGGAGAGCAAGCGAATGATACATCTGGTACTTCACTCCCGTCTCAAACACATCCAGCATCTCGGGTGAAATCCGTCCCCGAAGCGAATGCGCTGCGAAGGCCCCCAATGCCACTCCAAGGAAAAGTCCTACAGCTCCGGCACTACCGAAGAATTTTGTATTGGCCGAAGCAACGGTCACTTCTGTGCGGCCTCGATCTGTTCACCGCGCTCCGCAAGTTTCAATTGCTCCAGCAGTTCGTCGAGATTACCGTCCAGTACGGCGCGGAGATCGTATATCGTGTAGTTTATCCTGTGGTCGGTGACCCTGTTCTGAGGAAAATTGTATGTCCTTATCTTGTCACTCCGATCCCCGCTTCGCACCATGGTTTTCCGTTTTGCGGCGATCTCGGAGTCTCGCTGCTGGAGCTTGAGGTCAAAAAGTCTGGCGCGAAGTATCTTCATCGCCTTTTGTTTGTTCTTGAACTGGCTACGTTCGTCCTGACACTGTACGACGATACCTGTGGGATTGTGTGTAATCCTGATCGCCGTTTCGACTTTGTTGACGTTCTGCCCGCCGTGTCCACCCGCGCGATAGACATCGATTCGCAAGTCATCCGGGTTTATGTCTACTTCGACGTCCTCAACCTCCGGGAGTACCACGACGCTCGCGGCGGAAGTGTGGATCCTTCCGCTCGATTCAGTGGCGGGCACCCTCTGAACTCTATGGACGCCGCTTTCATACTTCAGGTCGCCGTACACCTCTTTCCCGCTGATTCCCAGAACAATCTCCTTGAAACCCCCAATGCCAGTCTCGTTGAAATCGAGCATCTCGACTTTCCAGCCGCGATTGTCCGCGAATCTCGTGTACATCCTGTAGAGATCTGCGGCAAACAGCGCCGCCTCTTCACCGCCGGTTCCCGACCGGATTTCCAGGATTGAGTTCTTGCCGTCAGCGGGATCCCGATGGATAAGAAGGCTCTTCAGACCCTCTTCCTTTTGAGTTACCCTTTCCGCGATCTCGAGAGCCTCCTGCCTAGCGAGCTGTCGCAGGTCCGCGTCATCCGCCGATTCGGCAAGTTCTCGAGTGTCCTTCAGACTCTTCTCCAAGCCTACGAGTTCAGCATAAGCCCTGACGACAACGCCAAGCTCACTGTGTTCCTTGCTTAGTTCCCTGTACCGTTCCTGATTTGAGATGATGGATGGATCTGAGAGAAGGTTCGTGAGCTCCTCGTACCTCGCATTCATCCTTTCAAGTTTTTCTCTCATGTTTAACTCGTTTTGTTATCAACCTGACCTGGTGTATGAAATAGATCGATATTATCAGACTTATCACGGACCAAACGATCGAGGCGGAGGTTATGACAATTCCGAACGAAGGGAGTGTAACCGTGGCCGTCGATTCGAAGGTGACACCAAAGATAATCCACATCGAACCAATAATTAAATACATCGCCATCATCATCATGATGCTGCTTGCTATTAGTGTCTTCGCGGGATGGACGTGCATCAATCTCTCCACTCTAAGCGGGTTGACTTCTTCAAATCGCTGACCTGGTCCCAACTACGTATTAAAGATATGGAAATGGCGTGTAAATGGAAAGCCGAGGACGGTTCCGAACGAACGCATCTTGAACTTGCCGCCTGCAAGGATTAACTTATTGCGAAAACGATGAACGGGCAGGCGGCGTTGAACCACTTCCTGATACCAGAGTGGAGTTCACCGCACGGAGAAATCCCCAGGCTCCTATGGAAAGGACAAGTATGAGCACGATAAGCAACATTGACATCGAACTTATAAAGAAATATGACAGGCCGGGTCCGAGATATACAAGCTATCCACCGGCACCGGCATTCAGTTCAGACTTCACCGCGGACGACTTCCTCCAAACGCTCAAAGAGAACAATACCCCTGAATCACGGTCGGAGATGTCTCTCTACTATCATATCCCCTTCTGCGATACACTCTGCTACTTCTGCGGCTGCAACATGCTCATCACTCACAGCCGCGAACGAATCGCAGAGTACCTCGTTTACCTGAAGAGGGAGATGGAGCTTTCTGCTCCCTACTTCAACAGGAACCGCCTGGTCGGGCAGCTTCACTGGGGCGGTGGAACGCCCTCTTATTTGACTCCTCAAGAGATCGTGACACTTGCAGATTCGATAAAGGATCATTTCACTTTCTCGACGGAAGTAGAGGCGGGCGTGGAGATCGATCCGCGCGGGCTGACGTTCGAACACATGCAGGCCTTCCGCGAATCGGGGTTCAACAGGGTCAGCATGGGCGTGCAGGATTTTGAGCCAAAAGTTCAGGAAGCCGTCAACAGGATTCAGCCCGAGGAGATCACTCGGGACGCGGTCGAGTGGAGTCGCAAGCTCGGTTTCAAGAGCATCAATCTCGATATGATTTACGGACTTCCCTACCAAACTCTCGAATCATTTGAAAAAAGTCTCAGGAAGATTATCGATATATCTCCGGAGAGGATTGCCGTATTCAATTTCGCCCACGTGCCGTGGTTAAAGTCTCACCAGAAACTAATTGACAAGAATACTCTTCCGGAACCCGAAGTCAAGCTCGACATTCTGAAGATGACGATCGAGCTGCTGACCTCCTCCGGGTACGTTTACATAGGCATGGATCATTTCGCAAAGCCCGATGATGAACTCGCGGTTGCCCAACGCGATAAGACTTTGTATAGGAATTTTCAGGGATACTCGACTCACTCCGGCGCCGATCTCTATGCGTTCGGGAACTCCGCCATCAGCCAGTTCGACCACGTGTACGCGCAGAATTACAAGTCACTCAAGGACTACTACAAGGCCTTAGATGAGAATCGTTTTCCGACTGTCCTCGGATACAAGATGACTGAAGATGACATCCTGAGGCAGCATGTGATTATGCGCCTGATGTGCGACATGGAGTTGAATAAGCGCGAAGTTGCGAGGAAGTTCGACATCAATTTTGACGAATACTTCGCTTCAGCTTTTCCGAAACTTGATGAGTTTGTACATGATGATCTTCTCGAACTAACAAACGAGAAGATCATAGTGAAAGGAATGGGGAGACTGGTCATCAGAAACATCGCAATGGCGTTCGACGCTTATCTCGAGAAGATGATGAAGGAAAAACCAATCTTCTCACGAACGGTGTAGTTGTTCAGTCAATCCAGACCGCAATAAATCAGACCGGTTCCAAACCATATAGGTGCCTTCAAAGAATAGTGATGCTGCCTTGAACCACACGATAGAGATGCTTTCTTACGCGGGAGCCTGTGCAGTCCTGGCGGACAAGGAAGGCAGGATTATCGGCTCAACGCCCGTATTCAAGGACGTATTCGGAAACGGCAAAGAGCGGGTCAGGCTCGCAGACATCCTGGACGGCCTGCCGCAGAAGCTCACGTCACCCTCAGCTGACGAAATCCGTCTGACGGTCAAATCCTCCGGGGCGACAGTGACCGGTAAGGTGGTTGTTGCCGATCCTTCCGGAGAAACAATTGCAATAATCATGCGAGTCGATCCCGATAGCGGGCCGGCACCCGTGATCGAGCAGGCTCAGACCATATACTCAAATGATGACCTCATCTTTCTATTCAATGTATCCGCCAGAGTTTACTATGTCAGCAGCAATGTCGAGAGAATAACCGGTTACCCGGCTGGGGAGTTCACTTCGGGAAGGCTCCACCCGCTCGATATTGTCCACCCCGACGACCGACCGGCGCTTGAGGAGGACTTCAGAGATCTCTTTGTAAGCCACCGATCTCGTGAGAATCAGGAGCACCGCATCGTAAAGAAAGACGGCGAGATTGCCTATCTCCTGAAATCATGGTACGCCCTCTTCGATACGAAGGGAAATTTCAGCGGAATAATGGGACTGAACAGGGACATCACAAAAGAAAAACTGCTCATTGAACGGCTCCAGCTATTCCACAGTGCATTCGAACACTCGACCGATGCGATAATAATAACAGGAGTCGACGGTAGAATCATAGACGTGAACGATGCATTCACAAAAATTTACGGCTATACCCGGGAAGAGACGATAGGCAAAACAACTTCTCTGGTTCAATCCAGACACTCGACCCCTGACTTCTACCGCCAGATGTGGTCCTCACTGGACAGAGACGACCAGTGGCGTGGCGAGATATTGAACCGCCGGAAAGATGGGACAGAGATCCCGATCTGGCTCAGCATAACTCCTATTTATCTCGACGATAGGAAAATAGGCTACATGGGAATCGAATCAGACATCAGCGAGCGGAAGAGCCTCGAGCAACAGATCATTCAAACCGAAAAGCTTGCAACTATCGGGCAACTCGCGGCAGGAATTGCACACGAAATCGGGACGCCGCTCAACATCATCTCCGGCAATGCCGAGTACATCCTGCTTGATATGAAGGAGTCCGATCCCGGGTACAAGGAACTTGAGACTATCATCGCCCAGACAAAACGCATGTCTCTGCTCATGCAACAGCTACTGAACTTTGCGAGACCCAAGGTATTGTCCCTGCAGCCGACGGACATCAACGGAGTACTGAAAGATGTCCTTAATTTCATCCATTTGCAGTTCAACAAGGGCAACATCAATATCGACACGCAACTTGAGAGATCGATCTCAGAGGTTTATGGAGATCCCGCCCTCCTATACCAGGTTTTCCTGAACGTGATCGTGAATGCGTTTCAAGCGATGACTAAAGGTGGAACGCTCACGGTGAGGACTCTCGACGACGGAGATCTGAACAGGAAAAAAGTTGCAATCCAGATTAGCGATACCGGCGAAGGCATTCGCCCGGAGCACCTGGAGAAGATCTTCACGCCGTTCTTCACAACGAAGGAACCCGGGAAGGGGACCGGGCTGGGACTGGCGGTCACGAGAAGAATAATACAGGAACATGACGGCGCAATCGACATACAAAGCAGACCGGGAGAAGGGACGACCGTGACCATCCGGTTCAATGCGTTCGAGCAGAGCAATAAGAAGTAACGGTGCGTGAAATCCGGGGAAAAATGCCGAACAGGCTTTTCACTTTGTTTCGCAGAGTTTGTATTTCACACCCCCTGCGGATAAATTTCTACACACATGGAAGATGAAACCCAGATTGAGAGGACGCTCAAAGATGTCATGCTTTTCCTCAGGCAGCAGGCCGAACTCTTTGGCGATGAAATCCTCCTGCCGGAAGAGACCAGAGTTGAGTCCAAAGATACAATTGCGCAGAAACGAGATCCGCAAACGATCGGCTCTATTCAACATAACCAGCGCAGCGACAGCGGTGCCGAATTGAAACAGAGGCCGAAGACAATAAAAGTAACGGAGGACAAGGGGCTGTTCGATGGCGTGGTGACAAACGCCGAATGGAAAATAGACCCGCACTGGCATGAGAGTGATTCTCTGGAAACGCTCAATTCCCGGGTTTCAGGTTGTTTGAGGTGTCCTCTCGGCTCGACAAGGAAGAACTTCGTATTCGGAGTAGGTAACCCGAAAGCAAAACTGGTTCTTATTGGAGAAGCCCCCGGTGCCGACGAAGATGAACAGGGTGAACCGTTTGTCGGCCGCGCAGGACAACTCTTGAACAAGATCCTGGCGGCGGTCCAGCTCCGGCGAGAGGACGTCTATATCTGCAATATCCTCAAATGCAGACCACCCAACAATCGAGATCCGCTTCCGCAGGAAGTTGAAGCTTGCGAGCCGTATTTAAAGAAGCAGATCGAACTCATCAGCCCGAAACTGATACTTTGTCTCGGAAGAATAGCGGGTCAAACGCTGCTGAAGACAAACGCGACGTTGAGTGAACTCCGCCAGAATGTGTATGAGTACCAGGGTGTGAAAGTGCTGGTAACCTTCCATCCCGCCGCGCTTCTCAGGAACCCGAACTGGAAGAGACCCGCATGGGAAGACGTCCAGAAGATGCGAAAGATGTATGATGAACAACCGGACTAATTTAGAATTCTCAATGTGAAATTTTGAATTCTAGATTTAAGATGCAGAATCGGAAGTCTAGTGAGATGGCAATTAAGAGTTGAGAATTTAAAATTTAGAATTGAAGCTAGTCGATGGCCACAGAATTTGATCAGAAAAGGATAAGAGAAATCGAAACCGACAATATGTCGGGTGGAAGAATACCTCCGCAGGATGTTGAAGCCGAGAAGGCGGTGCTGGGCGCGATGTTCCTCGACAAACACGCCGTGTCTCCGGCTATCGAGCTTCTTCAGCCGGACTATTTCTACTCGACTGCGAACGAGAGAATATTCAGCTCAATGATCGAGCTATACACCCGCAATGTCGAGATAGATGTAATAACTGTGCGTGAGGAGCTTCGGAGAACCGGTCACCTGGAAAATGTTGGCGGGTCAGCATATCTCAATGACCTTGTTTCATCAGTGGTGTCTTCTGCAAACGTGGAAGCTCACGCGCAGATCGTGGCGGAAAAGTATATGCTCCGCAGTCTGATTACCACGATGTCGCAGAACGTCCAGAAGTGTTTCGACAATCGCGAAGACGCGTTCGGACTCATCGATGAGATCGAGAGGGATATTTTCAAAGTTTCGGAAGCAAGGCTCAAGAAGTCGGTGGTTCCTCTTCAGCAGGCTCTGGTGAAGACGATGGAAGTACTGGAGCGAATCCACGGCTCCAAGGGGGGCGTGACGGGCGTCCCGACCGGCTTCACTGAACTGGACTCGATGACCGGTGGGCTGCAGAAATCCGATCTCATAATAATCGCGGCCAGGCCCAGCGTCGGGAAAACCGCTTTCGCCTTGTCTATCGCGCGCAACTCCGCAGTTAAGTATGGTGTACCCACCGCTATTTATAGCCTCGAAATGTCGCAGCAACAGCTTCTGATACGCCTTTTGGCGGCAGAAGCCCGTGTAGATGCTCACGCGCTTCGCACTGGGACCCTTCCTGAGGAAAAGTGGGCCTACATATCGACGAGAATTCACAAACTTGCCCCTGCCCCGATTTTCATTGACGACACGCCCGCCCTTTCCATACTGGAACTGAGGGCCCGTGCACGGCGGTTGAAGAGTGAGCATGACATCGGACTGGTGATGGTTGACTACCTGCAACTTATGCAAGGCCCGGCAAGGGCTGAAAGTCGTGAGAGAGAAATCTCGATGATCTCCAGGAACCTGAAAGTTCTTGCCAAGGAGCTTGATATACCTGTCATCGCGCTTTCACAGCTCCGTCGTTCCGTAGAAGAGCGCGGCGACAAACGTCCGATCCTTTCCGACCTCCGTGAATCAGGCGCTCTGGAGCAGGATGCCGATGTCGTCATCTTCATCCACAGGCCGGAACTATACGGAATAGAGAGCTATCCAGATGGTGAATCGACTTCCGGCATCGCGGAGATAATGGTGAGCAAGCAGAGAAACGGCCCGACCGGGGAAGTGAAGCTTACCTTCATAAGACAGTACGCCAGGTTCGAGGACCTTGCAAAGTATCCGGCAGGTCCGACCGCTGCCGCTGTCGAGCCGGACGAGAAGGTGCCATTCTAGGAGTTGTCTTGCTGGAGAGGAGTCAGTCAGCTTCGACCGGCGGTTCGCTCCATTCCACGTCTCCAGATAACCATCTCATCAGGATCGAGTGCGCCCTTGACACAAGCTCCCCAATTGAGTCCGCAGCTGCATCAGAGATCCGCTCTTCATATTCGAATGATTGTCCTCTGACCGACAGCAAGAACGAGCGCGGCACGTTCCCGTATATTGCTTCCGATAACGAAAGAAGACCAGATGGCTCAAGCCTGTGGGTATCGAACCACCCATCGGAACGAGACGGCAGCAGCTCGTCTTGCCTGACAAGGTCGTCCCCATCTTCTACAGAAGAATCTATGAATAACGCGAAATTCGCCCGGCTCAGCTCTTCGGAAAGTTCCGGTGTCAGTTCTCGGCATTTCACGAATTCTATATCGTAGCCTTTCATACTCTTCATCAGCTCATCGACGCAATACCATCCGACTCCGTCATCTCCCCGCAGCGGATTTCCGCAGCCGATCACCAATATATCCGGCATCTAGCGCACCAGCTCATCAAGTATTTCGCCGTCGACTGACCGCAGCTGAATCTTCAGCGGCATTTGTCCCACTGCATGTGTGGAGCAGCTCAGGCACGGGTCGTAAGCGCGTATCACTGCCTCCACTCTGTTGAGCATTCCTTCGGAAAGTCTGTTGCCGTCCACAAAGTTCTTCGCAACCTGCAGGACCCCGCGGTTCATCGCGAGGTTGTTATGTCCTGTCGCGATTATCAGATTCGCCCACGTGACAAGACCGTTCTCATCAACCCTGTAGTGATGAATGAGTGTGCCACGCGGCGCCTCCGAAACACCTATGCCCTCCGGGTTGTTGGGCTTCGCGTAGGCTCTTACACGCGTACTGAGAATCTCGGCATCTTCAAGTAATTGTTTTGTTCTCTCGAACGCGAAGGCGATTTCGATAAGCCTCGCGTAATGGTAATGGAACGAACTCTGGACTGCGTCCTGCCCGAGATCTTTGAACTCCGCCAACATCTCGTCAGCCTGTTCAGTACCACATCTGTCCGAGATGTTCAGGCGAGCCAGCGGACCGACGCGATATATTCCCTCGTCGTATCCGAAAGGCTTATAGTACGGGAACTTCAGAAATGTAAACGGCTCCACTGCCTCACCGATGTAGTTGCTATATTCAGCCGGCTCGAGCATATCGGAGATGACATTTCCTCCCGCGTCCATGATCCTGATTTTGCCGTCGTAGTGTTCAAGACCACCGTTGGAATTGACGAGTCCCACATACAAAGTCGGGAAATTCGCAAAAGTCTGGATCTCTCTCGGAAATTTCTCCAGGATACCGCGGAACCATTCGAGAGTCCGCTGCACGATGAACAAGCCCTCCGGTACCATCGAGAGTATTTGGTCCCGCTTCTCAATCGTCAATGGATCGTTGACACCTCCGGGGACAACCCACGACGGATGAATGCGTTTGCCACCAAGCCACTCAACGATCTGTTGCCCCATCTGCCTCAGCCTCACGCCGTCGCGTGCCAGAGTCGGGTTCTTCTTCAGCACGCCGAAGATATTTCGCTCCTCAGGCTTCGAATCCATTCCAAGCAGGAGATCAGGCGATGCAAGGTAGAAAAAGCTGAGTGCGTGCGACTCTATGATTTGCGCCAGGTTCATGACTCGGCGAAGGTTCTCGGCGGCGGCCGGGATCGTTATCCCGAGTATCGCGTCACATGCCTTCGCAGATGCGATGAGATGGCTCACCGGACAAATTCCGCAAATCCTTGCCATGAGAGATGGCATTTCGTAGAAGGGCCTTCCCTCGCAGAATTTCTCGAATCCCCTTATCTGTGTGACGTGAAAAAAGGCATCCTTGACCGAGCCATCTTCGTCAAGTTGGATCGTAATCTTCCCATGCCCTTCTATGCGTGTGACGGGATCTATCGTTATTTGTTTGGACATTTCACTTTCCTTTAAATAACCCTGTAGTCAAAGGCCGAATCGTGTTCGATTATCCATAGCGGGGATTCGTCCCGCAAGCAGCTCATCGACCAGATAACGAATGACCTCTGCCGGCGGCGGACAACCCGGCAGGAAGTAATCTACCTTCACAGCTTCGTGCACCGGCCTCACCTCAGGAAGAAGGGTCGGCAGATCAACGTCGGGTATTTTGCCGCCGATAGTAGCATTCTCGACATACGCTCGCCGCAGGATCGCGTTGGGACCAAACTGATTCCTCATGGATGGGACGTTTCCGGTGACAGCACAATCACCAAGGGCGACAAGCACCCTTGTCTTGTTCCGAATATTCCGGATCTTTTCGAGGTCTTCGTTGCTCGATACAGCTCCTTCGACAAGCGTCACGTCGACATCATCCGGAAACTTCTTATTATCGACCAACGGACTGAAAACGATATCTATCTTCCCCGTGAGGTCGAGCAGCTTGTCATCCATATCCAGAAAGGACATATGACAACCGGAGCAGCCGTCGAGCCATACTGTCGCAAATCGTAATTTCTTCATGATTCCTTTACTATGTTTCCCTGATATTTCAGGAGTGTAGCATGGTGGACCACACATGATTGCAGGACTGCCACAAGATTTCTGCGGACCGCAAGTCTGTGGATTTGCATCATTCTCGCTCTTCTCTCATCGTCGTCAGATAAGGCAAAAACTGCCGCTTCTTCGACATTTCGGCCACCGACTTCCCTTTCTCCGAAAGGGCGCCGGTCGGACAAACCTGCACGCACTTTCCACAGCTCGTGCAAGTTTCCGAAGAACCCCAGCGCTGATTGAGGTCGGTGATCACCCGTGACGTTATTCCTCTCCCCATCAGATCCCACGTATGAGCCCCCTCGATTTCGTCACATACTCTCACGCACCGGGTACAAAGTATACAGCGGTTCTGGTCAACGACGAACCTCTCGTGTGAGGCGTCAACGGCAAGCATGGGATAACGGTACGGAAACCGGACATGCGTAACTCCAAGGTTTCGAGTAAGTTCCTGAAGATCGCAATGTCCGTTCGTCACGCAAACCGAACAGACATGATTGCGCTCAGAAAGCAGGAGCTCCAGTATCATCTTCCTGTATTTGACGAGACGCTCCGAATTTGTTGTTACCTCCATCCCTTCTTCAACGAAGGTTGTGCACGATGGAATAAGTCTGCGGAATCCCTTTATCTCGACCAGGCAGAGCCTGCAAGCGCCGATGTCCGAAAGCCCTTCAAGATGACAGAGAGTCGGGATGTTTATGTCGTGCTCTCTCGCGACCTCCAGAATAGTTTGATTCGCCCTACCGCCGATGTCGATCCCGTTTATCTTCAGAGTTTTTACCTGAACTGGTTGAGCCATTGTCTTATGCCTTGTTTGATATTTTGCAGACGCCTGCGGGGCAGTGTTTGTTCAAGATGTGCTCTTCATATTCACTTCCAAAATACCTCAACGTACTGAGAACCGGGTTCGGAGCCGACTGCCCAAGCCCACAGAGGCTGGTGTTCTTCACCATATCGCACAGATCCTTCAGCAGCTCAAGGTCCTGCATCGTTGCCCTGCCATCCGTGATTTTGCACAGTATCTCGTACATTTGTGCTGTGCCAACGCGGCACGGCACACATTTGCCGCACGACTCAGTCATGCAAAACTCCATGAAGAACTTGGCGACATCCACCATACAGGATGTTTCGTCGGCAACAATCATCCCACCGGATCCCATCATGGATCCGACCTGTGTCAGCGTTTCATAGTCCACCGGCATGTCGAGATGTTCCGCCGGTATACAGCCACCTGAGGGACCCCCCGTCTGAACTGCCTTGAACTTCCTGTTATCCGGTATGCCGCCTCCAATGTCGAAGATAACCTCCCTGAGCGTTATGCCGATCGGAACCTCGATAAGCCCCGTGTTCCTGACCCTACCTGCGAGGGCGAACACCTTCGTCCCTTTGCTCTTCTCGGTTCCAAGCGAGGCAAACCAATCACCTCCGCGACGGATTATTGCCGGAATATTGGCGTAAGTCTCGACATTATTGATCAAGGTTGGCGCTCCCCAGAGACCGTGCTCAGCCGGATACGGCGGCCTGGGGCGTGGCGTTCCCCTCTTCCCTTCGATAGAAGCAATGAGCGCAGTCTCCTCACCGCAAACGAACGCGCCGGCTCCGAGCCGGATATCGATGCGGAAACTGAAAGTGGTTTCGAGAATATTTGTGCCTAGGTATCCGTTCTTTTCCGCCTGCCGGATCGCGGCACGAAGCCTCTTCACAGCAAGCGGATATTCGGCACGGACATAGATGTACCCGTGACTGGCGCCCACCGCATAGCCTGCTATTGTCATCCCTTCGAGGACTCTGAATGGGTCGCTTTCCAGAACGCTTCGGTCCATGAAAGCACCGGGGTCTCCCTCGTCCGCATTGCAGATCACGAATCTTCTTCCGCTCGCGGGTGGAGTCGATTTGGCGACGGTGCTCCACTTCAACCCCGTTGGATATCCGGCTCCTCCCCTTCCGCGGAGACCGCTCTTTGAGACTTGATCGATGACATCGTGTGGAGACATTTCCGTCACAGCCTTCGAGAGAGCTTCATATCCATCGACGGCCAGATAGTCTTCGATCTGCTCCGGGTCTATGATGCCACTGTTCTCGAGGACAATCTTTGTTTGTCTCGTGAAGAACGGGGACCCGGTCTCGCATTTCAACCTGCTCACTGGCTCCCGGCCGATGCTCTCGACTATGTCGCGAGCGTCACCCGGAGTCACACTCTGGTAGATAGTATCTCCATTCTCAACAGAAACCAGCGGCCCCCGCGAGCAAAGGCCGAGACATCCAACGCCCTTAACCCGGCATTGATGTTCGAGGCCGTGAGATTTGATTTCAGCCTCAAGCGCTCCTTTTACCTTGTCGCTGCCTGAGGAAAGGCAGCCGGCAGCGATGCACACATTCAGAGAATGTGTCTCGCCGTTCTGTCTTGTCTCACTCTGCAGAACATGCCTCTCATCAGAGTTCATGTTCAACCAGCCTTCCCAGAGTCTCCGAAAGTCTGGACTCAGTGACATTTCCAAGGACCTCGTTGTCTACCACAACAGCTGGAGCAAGTCCACAGGAGCCGACACATCGGGCGGTCAGAAGTGAGAGTTCGCCATCGGAAGTCGTCTCGCCCGGCTTCACCACCATCTTACTCTGGACAGAATCAAGAAGTTTCTGTGC
This sequence comes from uncultured Bacteroidota bacterium, assembly GCA_964603995.1. Lineage (GTDB taxonomy): Bacteria > Bacteroidota > Ignavibacteria > Kryptoniales > JAKASW01 > JAKASW01. The sequence continues at coordinate 13,199 of CAZRXH010000063.1, forward strand.
ACCTTTGATATAGCAGGCTGTTCCCATGCAAATGACGCAGGAGTGCTTTCCCTGGGGCTTCAGAGAAAAGAACTGGTAGAAAGTTGCGACCCCATAAACTTTGCTCAACGGAACGCGGAGAGACAACGCAACATATCTTAGCGCCTCCTCTTCGAGATATCCGAATGACTCTTGGACTGTGTGCAGAGTCTCGATGAGAGAATTCGGCTCGTGGCCGTGCCTTCTCATGGTCGCGTCGACTAATCTCCAGCGCTTATCTTCGGAAGGCCGTTCGGCCTTCATGAAATCTAGGGACATCTATGGTTCCTCCTCCGGTACTGTTTGATCGGAGATTAATTCTCTGTAAAGGCTGAAATCAGAAGAGTCTAATGTGAAGTGTTTTACACGACGGTTTGTCTATCTCGCATACCGCGCTGATATCTTCCATAGCCGAATGAATTTTGCAAAGGACGTGCCATCTTCCTGCTGACATCGCTCGACAATTATGCGGATGTCAGGATTCTGCTTCCGATCCGGTTGTCCAATAATTACCCTGGATTCAACTTTCGCCACAAATCGGACTTTTTAGGCCTAAATTACGGTGCGGAATATCTCTCGTTAATCACACAGTTGAATGGAAGTTGCGCGGCGAACAAAACGGCGAGAGGCGCCTTCAGTCTTTCGCCAGATCGCGAAGCTTTCTGACGTCTGTTATGAAGATTTTCTTAGAGACTTCTCTGATTATCTTGCCGTCCTTTAATCTCTTGAGAGTCCTCGAAAGCGTTTCGCTGGCAATGCCGAGATGAGCGGCGAGATCCTTCTTGTGAATCGACAGGTTGAAATACGGCTCCGGCATTCTGATGGAATTGTTGAGCTGGATCTCATTGAGCAGATATTTCGCCACTCTTCCCTCAACGCTGGACCCGAGAAGACCAAGCCCGCGGTTCAGGTCGGAAAGCATCACTGAAGCCGCCTCCGATATCCTAACTGCCAGCGCGGGATTCCTTGTCATAATCAAGTGGAACGCATCTCTTGGAACATGAAGAACGGTTGAATCTTCCACAGCCTGTGCGCACGACGAGTAGAAATGGATTCCCGCAAACAAGCATGACTCGGCGAAGCTCTCGTAGGAATGCAGCCTGCTCAACACTATCTCATCGCCGTCCCCCTTGAGTTTATATATCTTCACAGAGCCGGCCAGTAGAACATAGAAGCCCGAGAACGGCTCGCCCTCAAGAAAGATTATCTGATTCTTCCTGTATTTCGTTATCTTCGAGATGCCAGTAATCAGCCTTATCTCGCCCGGAGATAATTTCGCAAACAGCGTCACATCATGAAGACTGCGTTTCTGTTCCATTCCTTTTTGTCTGTCAGAAGTAACTACGAACACTAACTTCAAGCAACGGGCAAAGATTCCTGACTCAATACAAAATTTCTGTGATGGCTTGCGAGAGAAATCTACACGCTGACGGGGGAAAATCAAACCTGGCTGCGACGAAGATCACAGTGCGATAGCGGACATTCCATCAAGGATGTGGGCCTCAATCGATTCCGCAAGTCAAGCCGTGGTTGTATTCGGGCAATTGCACCGCACTTATCATGGCGATACTCTTTCACATGCCCACCACCAGGAATATCTGAGTCACCGGAGGGCAACAGCGCTAATCGATATTCTCTTTGCTTATCGTCGTGTAGTAGATTCTCTCAAAACGAGTCCTGAGGTACTCAACCAGCACTTTCTTGATTTCGTCCGCAGATTCCATCTTCAACAACTGCCTGGCGAATTTGCGGGCGCTCCTGTAGTTGGTGCCCCGGATAATCTTCTTAAGGACCGGCAACATCGAACTGACGGCACTGAATTCATCGAGTCCCATGCCGAGAAGCATGACAGTGGCCAGCGGGTTCCCCGCCATCTCGCCGCACATAGCGACTTTGATTCCAGCATCGTGGCCCGAATCGATGACGAGCTTGATTGTCCTGAGCACGGCCGGGTGGAACTCCTCGAACATGTTCGCTACCAGCTCGTTGGTCCTGTCGACCGCGAGGAGATACTGCGTCAAATCATTCGTGCCAATGCTGAGGAACCGGACATGCTTTGCAATTTCCTTGCTCATGAGCGCGGCCGAGGGAATCTCTATCATCACGCCGACTTCGATTTCCCTGTCGTATCTGGCTCCCTCAGTGTCGAGAGACTTCCTGGCTTCTTCAAGAAGCTTGTTTGCACGGACTACTTCCTCGGCTGTGGCGACCATGGGATACATGATCTTGCACTTCCCAAATGCACTTGCGCGCAGGATTGCCCTGAACTGCTCTTTCAACAATTCAGGTCGGTCCAGCATCATCCGAATTCCCCTCCAACCAAGGAAAGGGTTCTGCTCCGCGTGGTCTTCGACGAAGATCTTGTCTCCACCTATGTCGAAAGTCCTGAAGACCACCGCATTGGGTTTTGCTTCTTCGACGGCTTTCCGGAATACTTCCGCTTGATCTTTTTCGTCAGGGATGGCTCCCGAATCGATGATGAGAGGCTCCGTCCTGAACAGTCCTACTCCGTCTGCACCGTGCGTCTTGAGCAGCGGAAGTTCTTCAAGAAGCTCGATGTTTGCTTCCACTGACACCCTTCTGCCATCAGTCGTCAGTGCCGGCTTGCTCGCCTCGGACATGAGTTCCGTGTCTAACTGCTCGCACCATTTTTTCCGATCCCTGAACTTCTTCAAAGTACTTTCGGAGGGATTTATCACGATGATGCCCCGATAGCCGTCGAGAATGAGCTGGGCGCCGTCGCTGACGTGCTTTGTCGCCTCCTTCAGCCCGACAACTGCCGGGATTCCCAGAGAACGCGACAGTATGGAGGCATGAGATCGCGCACCGCCAAAATCACTGACATAACCGAGCACCGCATTGCGGCTCAGGAGGACGGCATCGGCGGGAGTGAGTTCGCTCGTCACCACTATCGGTGTTCCTTCAAATCTCGACTTCAGTTTCGCCTCAGCCAGATTCCGGAGAATCCTGTTTCTCGCGTCTTCAATCTCCATGGCGCGCTGTCTGAAGATATCGCTGTCGCTGCGATGGAGTTGGTCGATCTGCTTTGAGAATTCTGTGGAGACAACAAACTCTGCATTTTTCCTGTTCCTCATGATCTTATGCTTGACTCCATCGAAGAAAACAGGGTCAGACAGGATAAGCAGCTGCGCTTCAAATATCTTCGCCTTATCCTCCCCGATCTTTTCCCGGGCAGTGCGATATATTTTCTCCAACTCGTTAGTCGAACGCTCGATGGCCTTCTGAAGCCTCTCCAGCTCGGCGGCAGGGTTGTCGACAACTTTTTCTTCGACGACAATTCCGTCCTTCTTCAACAGAATAGCCACTCCAATAGCGATCCCTGGCGAGGCAGCTACACCGCGAAGGATGATTTCTTCTTCGGTCGCCGGATGCGTGACAGGTTCAGAGCTCATCGAAACCTCTGTCAAAGAAATCTACCAGCGCTGCCAGCGCTGCTTCCTCGTCTTCGCCTTCGAATTGCAGGAGGATTCTCGCTCCTTCTTCCGCTGCAAGTGTCATTACGCCTATTATGCTCTTACCGTTCACACGATAGCCATCTCTTTCAAGAAAGAAATCTGATTTGAATTTTGCCGCGAGCTTCACCAGTGAAGCCGCGGGACGAGTGTGGAGCCCGAGGCGGTTCTTTACCACAACTTCCTGTTGGACCATCAGAATTTTCTCTGCACGAGTGAGTTCGCAAGTTCGACCAGCGCGTCCTTTCCGCGAGATTCTTTCAACGATTTCAGGCTCGACAATGCCTTTGTTGTATAGTCAGAAACTTCTCCCTGTGCCGCGTCAAAAATGCCGCCGCTCCTGTATGCATCTCTTACTGCGACAACATCATCCTCGGTGACAGATGACTTCTCATAGGCGGCATTTACAACTGCAAACCGTCTCCCATCCAATGACTGTTGAGCTTTCAAGAACAGGTAGTTCTTTTTCTTTTCCATAATATCGAGACCCTTCGGCTTTCCAAATCTGTCAGCGTCACCCTCGAGATCGAGCATGTCGTCAAGGATTTGAAAAGCAATCCCTAGATTGAGGCCAAAACTTCCGAGCAAGCCCACCTCTTCGCGATTGCCGCCTCCGAGAAGGCCTCCCAACTCGCCGGCTGCCTTCAGGAGAGCACCGGTCTTCTTCGAGATCATGTCTATGTAGTCGGGCATGCTTGAACCTTCACACTTGCTCAGGCTCTCGTCAAGCGCCTGTCCGTCGCAAACCTGCTTCACACCTTCGTTGAATATCCTGAGACTGTCGCGGAGACGCTCTCCTCTGCACTTCTCGAGGCAGTCATAAGCGAGCGCCATCATCTGGTCGCCGACGAGTATCGCCGTGTTAACACCACTTGTAACGTGAACTGTCGCCTTCCCACGACGCGTGCCTGCATTGTCCATGATATCATCGTGGACCAACGTAAAATTATGGAGGATCTCAATCGCCACGGCGCCGCGCAGCACGTCTTCCGAAACATTGCCAACAGCCTCTGCGGCAAAGACAGTAAGAAGGGGTCTTACTCTCTTCCCTCCCATCGAGAAGACGTACCCTATGCTCTCCCTCAGCGGCGATCCGGCCAAAAGCTGGAGGGACTTCTCAAGTTCTTCTTCGATCAACAAGCGATATTTCCCGGACGACGTCGTAAAATTGCTCAATCGGCAACCCTCACAATTTTTGCCTTTTTCAACTGACTTAGACTCTTGCTTCCGGTAAGGAACATGACTCCCTTCAGCTCTTCAACCCAGCTGTCGAATTCCTTCATCAGGCCTCTACTCCCACCCCTGTCAAGAGCCTTAAGGAATGGCTGAGCACCGGCACACAAATCGGCTCCCAGTGCAATCGACTTAGCCACGTCTATGCCGTCCCGGATACCTCCGGAAGAGATCAACCTGATCTTCTTCCTCGTGGGAAGCGAGTTTACCTGAGCCAGAGCATCCGCCGTGGAGATTCCCCAGTTCCAGAATTTTCTTCCAATTCTTCTGTCGTCCCGTCTCAGCGTTTCAATCGCCGCCCAGCTTGTTCCTCCAGCTCCGGAGATGTCTATCGCAGATACACCTGCATCTATCAGCCGCCTCGCAGCGGCAGAGCCAATCCCCGCCCCGGTCTCTTTCACAATGACAGGTATTCTCAACTCGCGAACAAGCTGAGAGATGCCTTTCACCACTCCCCGAAAGTTTCTGTCGCCTTCGGGTTGTATGAACTCCTGAAGCGCGTTGAGATGAATAGCGAGTGCGTTCGCCTCAACCATGTCAATCATCCTGTGTACCTCTTTCAGAGCAAGGCCATCCGCCACCTGAGCCGCGCCGATGTTGCCCATGACAAAGATATCCTTCGCAACATTGCGGACGACTCTGAACGTCTCAAGGTAGTCGCTGTTCTTGAGCGCCTGCCTCTGGCTTCCGACGCCCATGCCGATACTTCTTTCCTTGCAAAGCTCCGCGATGGCGGAGTTGATCTTTCCGGCTCGCTCGTATCCACCAGTCATTGAAGAGACCATGATCGGCGCGGAAAACCTGTGTGAGAAAAATTTGATACTCGTGTCAATCTCCCCGAAGTCGATTTCGGGGAGCGCATTGTGTACGAATTCGTACTTCTCAAGCCCCGTAGATTTCAGGTAGTCAATCTTCTTATTCAGAACCAGGTCGACGTGGCTGGATTTCCGCTTCGCAGTTTGATCCATTCCCGCCAGGGCGGGGTCTTGCTTCGTGCTCGGCATGTCTATTGAAAAAATAGCCCCGCAGGCAAAAATAAGCAAGGTTATGGTGCCCCTGAATGGATCGGAAGCGTGGAATGTTTCCTGTAAGGCCGCCCGTTACACTTGAGGGACGTGGGTGCGAATCGTCAGGGAGTGGTACGTACAACTCATGAAATGAGTCGAATCCTTTTCGCTAGTCCGACTGAAGACCCACAATTCACCAGGAAGAGAACTCACGCCACTATCGACAGGACCTAG
>CAZRXH010000064.1:0-1281 GCA_964603995.1 uncultured Bacteroidota bacterium
TGGCGGGAAACGAATTCATGCTCCGATCAATCTTATTGAAATCGAGCCAGTACCAATCGTTCCGGCGGTTGTAATTCACTCCTCTTTTCTTTAGTTTTCAAACGCCAATCCAAAGGATGTGGCCAATCATTGTTCTAATCAATTGTACTTTCAGAGGACCAATAACAAGAGATAACCATGGACAATTTCACAGGGAAGACCGCAATCGTAACCGGGGCATCGAGCGGGATCGGAAGAGCGACCGCAAAGTCTTTCTTAGATGAGGGTGCGAACGTCGTCGCAATCGCACGTAACATCTCGCGGCTCGAAGCATTTAAAGACGAGTGCAGGAGTGCCACCGGACAGATCCATATACTTTCCGGTGATGTGACGAACGAGGACGACCGCAAGAGGTGCGTCGAGACTGCGGTGAATAAGTTCGGCGGGATCGACATACTCGTTCAGGCAGCGGGGATAATTGCGAACGGCACGATCGAGTCGACTACCGATGCGCAGTGGAACGAGATGATGGACATAAACCTGACATCGGTTTTCAGGATGATGCAATTGGCCCTCCCATCCATCATCCAGCGAAAGGGGAACATAGTGAATGTCTCAAGTGTAACAGGCACGCGCGCCTTCCCCGGTGTACTAGCCTATTGCGTCAGCAAAGCGGGAGTGGATCAGCTCACCCGCTGCTCAGCGCTGGAACTCGCCTCAAAGGGTGTACGTGTGAATGCGGTCAACCCTGGAGTAGTGGTCACCAATCTTCATAGAAATGGCGGGATGAACGAGGAGGCTTACGCAAAGTTCCTCGAGCACTCGAAAGACACTCACCCTCTCGGCCGGGCCGGCACGCCGCAGGAAGTTGCGGACCTCATACTCTTTCTCGCCTCGGATAAGGCGGGATGGATCACCGGTGTCACTTACAGCATAGACGGAGGCCGTGCCCAGACATGCTTCAGATAAGTGAGGTATCAAACCGCGAAGACCGCCAGGTAACGCCACGTTGATCAGAATCGTCCAAAGGCTCTTGGCGCATCCTTGCGATCGTTGCGGCTAGAAACTCATTATGGACTACAGTGGGGACTTGGAGGAGTTTCACCGGATGTTTGAGAGCGCCTTCTTCGCCTCATCGAGGCCCGGGTTCATATCAAGCGATTTCTTGTATTCCGCTATGGCTGCACCCTTCTTTCCAAGCTTCTCGTATATCATTCCCATCCGCAGATACTCAATCGCATCGTCATAATTGCCGTCTATTGCCATAACACCGAGGTAGTAGTAAGATGCCGCATTTCGTGG
>CAZRXH010000064.1:1381-4443 GCA_964603995.1 uncultured Bacteroidota bacterium
AGAGTCTTCATCGGCCAATTCCCTTTCCCTGACGAAATAGTTCCTAACCAATGATTCCATTATGCAGAAACGACAGCCACCCGCACACAACGAAGATTATAATAGTGGCACAGCATAAGTGCAAATAACCGACGGGGTATTGGCTCAAATTGGTTTCTCCTGCTGATTGCGCAGATGTTCGCCGATCATTACTCTGCGCTTATCGGCGAGATTTTATCGCAGCGAACGTCTGAAGGTATAGACACTCAGCGACAGAACTGACGCTCCGATTACGAAGAGAGCGAGCGTCTGCGGCCACAAGTCCGCAAACCCGTCGCCTTTCAGAAATATCCCGCGAACTACCTCCATGAAATATCGGACGGGGATTAAGTACGTTATGTATTGGAAGGACTTCGGCATATTCTCTATCGGAAAGATGAAGCCCGACAGGATCAGCATCGGCATCATGATGAAGAACTGCGCCGTCATGGTTGCCTGCTGCTGGGTCTTTGAAATGGAAGAAACAAGGAGGCCGAGTCCGAGCGCTACCATCACGAACAACAGGCTCAATACCAGCAGAGTGAAGACGTTCCCCCTGAGCGGCACATGAAATACATAAACACTCACAAAGAGGACCAGGAAGACCTCGACGATGCCGATCAACATGAACGGGATCATCTTCCCGAGTATGAATTCCAGGTCGTGAAGAGGCGTCACCACGATCTGCTCTATCGTCCCGTTCTCCTTTTCCTTCACTATCGCGAGCGAAGTGATAGTCAGGGTGATTACCATCAGAACCATGACAAGCACGGCCGGGACCATGAAGTTCACACTTTTCAGGTCGGGGTTGTACCATGCACGAGTCTGCGCGACCACCTGCGGAAGATCGTCAGGATTACTGATCAGGTTAAATTTCTCCGCGCGCCGCACAATGATATTTCGTGCGTAGCTCAGGGCTATGACGCTTGCGTAGCTCAGCCCGATCCCGCTCGTGTTGGAATCCGAACCGTCGGCGATCACCGCCAGCTGTGGGGTTCTACCTGCCAGGATATCCCGGCCGAAATGAACCGGAACGATCAGCGCCATCCCCGCCTCTCCGCTTTTCAGGTAGCCGTCGATCTGGTTGATGTCGTCGATGTAGGCGACCGTCGTGAAATATCCGGAGCTGGTGTAATGCGATATTAGCTCTCTGCTTTCCTTCGTGTTGTCGAGATCGCAGATGACGATCGGGATGTTCTTTACATCCACCGTCGCTGCATACCCCAGCAGAATGAGCTGTAGCACAGGAGCTATGAAGAGCATGCCGAACATCCTCTTATCCCGTCTGAGCTGCAGGAACTCCTTCTTGACGACGCGCAATATCCTTTTCATATCAGAAGCCTTTCTTGCTCAACCTGATCGAAGCAAACGCTGGGACGACAATCGCAAAAATAATTAACGGATAAATCTGGTTGTAGATGTCGGAAAAGCCGGACCCCTTCAACATGATCGCCCTGAGCGCCGAGAGGAAATACCTGCCCGGAAGAAGATACGTGACAATCTGTAACGGGAACGCCATGCTGTTTATCGGGAAAACAAAGCCCGAAAGTATGAACGTTGGGAGTATCGACATAAGGCTGGCGATGAGGAAAGCCATCTGCTGCGAATTTGTAAACGTGGAGATCAGTACCCCTATGCTCAGCGTCCCTATAAGGAAAATCACTATCGTCACTGCCAGGAGCAGCAGGCTTCCACGGACCGTCACGTCAAACAGCACGAAACTCGCGGTGATGACCAGGACGGCTGCCACCAATGAGAGCACGAAATAGAGTGTCGTTTTGCCGAGTATGATCTCGAGGGATGTCGTCGGAGCCATGCTGATATGTTCAAGCGTCCCACGCTCCTTCTCCCTCACCACCGATATGGCAGGAGTGACTATGCTCAATATCATCAGTATGAACCCGATGAGACCCGGCACAAGGAACTTCGCACTCTTGAGCTCCGGGTTGTAGTAAACCCTGGGCCTGTAGTCGATGCCCGCCGATGCGAGCTGGATACCCTTTCGATTCAGATAGCTCGCCGTCAGATCTGCCGAATAATTCTGAAGAACGCCGTCCACATACCCCATTATGATTGTAGCCGTATTTGAATTGGCGCCGTCCAGAAGCACCTGTACATCGACTTTCTTTCCGAGGAGAATCTTCTTCGCGTAATCGCGAGGAATAACCAGCACAGCTTTCGCTTTGCCGTCCTGGATGAATTTGTCGATCGCAGCTTCACTGGGAACTGCACCGGCGAAATCGAAATACTCCGTGCTGAAAAACTTCTGCTGCAGCGCGCGGCTCTCTTTGGTCAGCGATTCGTCAAGGACCCCCATCCGGACGTGCTTGACGTCGAAATTCAGAGCGTACCCGTAAAGGAGAAGCATGAGTGTCGGGACAAGGATTATCGCGGCCAGCGACAACTTATCTCGCTTCAGCTGCCTGAATTCTTTCAGATAGATCGTGGCTATGTTTTCAAACATTCGGCTTGCTCCCGTTCGGCCGTGTCTCTTTCACGAAGATATCCTCCAGCGTCGGATCAGCCTTCACAATACTAAAATCGACAATGCCGCTCTTCTTCAGTGTAGCTTCGAGCGCCGAAGTCGGATTTTCTATCTCTGCGTATACATGCACGTTGTTCCCATAAATGGCAGCATCTGTAATCCAGGGTTCCTGCTCGACTATGTTGAAGACATTCAGCGGCTCGGCCGTCTCGATTTCGAACAGCGGAAGGTCTGAAAACTGTCTGCGAATTCCCTCAGGTGAACCGTTCACGACTATTCGACCGAGATGCATCATGATTATGTTTTCACAGAATTCGGCTTCTTCCAGATGATGGGTCGTCACGATTATCGTGGCGCCTTCACCTGACAGTTGCCCGATCAGCTGCCAGAACTTGTCACGGACAACAGGATCCACACCGCTTGTCGGCTCGTCCAGGAACACAATTCTCGGACGATGAAGGACCGCGCAACCAAGAGCGAGACGCTGCCGCCACCCGAGTGGAAGGTCGCTGGTAAGAAGGTGCTCCCTACCCTTCAGGTCGGCGACTTCTACCACCCA
>CAZRXH010000064.1:4543-18925 GCA_964603995.1 uncultured Bacteroidota bacterium
TCGGTGAGTGCTTGTGAATAGTTGAGTTTCGCCTGCAGCAAAGCCACTTCCGCATCCATGAGATCGGTGTTTGTTACCAGCCCGACCTTAAACTTCTGGTCTGATATTCTGTAGCTCTCCTCCGCATCCTTCACCGTAGTCTCGGCGACCACGATTCTGTCCCTGGCCTGCTTGAAATTCAGATAGCTTTGCGTCACATCCAGATAGACCGCGTCGGCAGTCTGCTGCTCGGCGAGCCGAGCCTGCTCGCTCTGTGCTTGCGCTTCGTCGACTTTTGACTGAGTCTGCCCCCAGTTCCAGATCGGGAGGCTTACAACCAGGCTCGCATCCCACGTGTCCTTAAAAACGTCTTGGGTCGGGAAGACTCTCTGGTTCGGGCGCTGATAATAAAAGTTACCGACGAGCGAAATCTGTGGCAGGTACGCCCCCCATGCGGCTGCCGCAAGAGCTCCGGCTGCCTGCACCTTCAACTTCAACGAGTGAAGCTCATTCCGGTTCTCGAGCGCGTCTTTGAGGAGTCGGCCAATTTGTGGTACCGTCGTATCGCCGGCCTGCGGCACTGATTCTATTTTGTATTGGGTATTCAACGGCACACCGAGGACATTATTGAGCGCAACTTCGGCGAGCCTGAAGTTGTTCTCCGCATTCAGAAGCATCAGCTCGCTGTTCGAGACCTGCACCTTCACGCTGAGAACGTCACTCTGCGTCAGCATTCCTTGCGCAAGCATATTCTCTGCCTGCTGGTAATGAGATTTCGTTCTGTCCAGGTTCTCCCGCATAAACTCTCTCGCTTGCAGCGCGTTGTACACGTTCCAGTATGACGTGGCAATCTGGACTTTCAGATTAGCCTTATCTGTCCTGGTGTCGTACTTGGATGCCTCAGCGTTGTCTTTTGCCGCCTTCGATGAGTTGAGAAGCTGGAAACCCGTGAAGAGCGGCTGCTGTACGGTCAACTCAAGATTGTAGGTGTTGTAAACGTTCTGAGAAATCTCAAACGTATTCCCAAATCCCGGAATGCTGACCGGCAACGTGAGCAGCGATGGCGGTATCGTGGAAAGCCGGGTATATCTTCCCTGGAATGACAGATTAGCCCATCGGTTCGAATTTACCTCGTGATACTTTGCTTCTGCCGAGACTGCGTTAAGCTCGGATATCTTGAGTGACTTTGAATTCTCCAACCCAACTTTCAAAGCTTCCTGCAGTGTCAGCGGGGTCTGGGCAAAAGCCAACACCGCAATTCCTAATATTCCTATTATGACTAGCATCTTGTGCACGTTCAATATCCTCCTTTACGACTTTATCAGACTTGTAAAAACATTATCCAGCGATGCACCAATTTCTTTCAACTCCGCTTTGTCATCGACCTTGCCTCTCACGGCACTCAACACAGAACCGACCTTCTCGTGTGATGCTTCATCTGTTATGAAAGTGATTCTGTCACCAAGCACTACCAGTTCTTCCGCGAAGTCGAATCCCGACACCACGGCAAATGCTCCTTTCAAGTTCCTTGAATGGACTTCGAATACTCTGAGCGGCGTCTCGCTGATCAATGCAGAAACGCTGTTGTACCGAAGCAGCCTCCCCTGGCTGAACAAGGCAACCCTGTTACACCTCTCTGCCTCGTTGAGGTACGGGGTGGCGACCAGTATCGTCATCTGGTTTCTCAAGAAGGATGAGAGGATGAGCCACAGTTCCCTCCTTGAGACAGGATCAACTCCGGTAGTTGGCTCATCCAGTATGAGGATCTTTGGCTGGTGGATGACCGCGCAGCAAATGCCAAGCTTCTGCCTCATACCGCCGGACAGCTGATCGGCCAATCTCGACTTGAATTCGGTGAGCCTTGCAAACTCGAGCAAACGCTCGCCCCTTTCTTTCCAGTCTCTGACTTTCCTGATTTTTCCAAAGAACTCTATGTTCTCCCATACCGTCAGGTCGCCATACGCCTGGCTGACCTGCGACAAATATCCGATGTCCTCCTTGAGCTCTCGACGGTTCTTCGAGAATGTTTTATCATTGATGGTGACGATCCCACTCGTCGGTTCGAGTGCGCCCGATAACATCCGAAGGAATGTGGTCTTGCCCGCGCCGTCAGGTCCTATTATGCCGACAAGTTCGCCCTTCTCTACGGTCATGGATACGCTGTCCACGGCTGTGAGGTCGCCGTATTTTTTAGTTATGTTTTCTGCTTTGATGATCATTCAACTTCTGGTAGAGACATTCGTCCTTCAGCAGTTGACAACCGACTGGACGGCAAGTGCCAACTGCTGTCGACTATTTTGTATAGATTGTTGCATCTGCAGGGAGACCCGCCTTTAGATAGCCGTCCGGGTTCGCAATCTCGAGTTTGACAGCAAAGACCAGTTTTATCCGGTCCTGTTTCGTTTCGACATTCTTGGGAGTGAACTCCGCCGTCGGAGATATGAAAATGACTTTGCCGTCGAAAGGGTGATCAGGCATTCCGTCGAGGAATACCTTAGCTTTGTCGCCAAACCTTATCCTTGCGAGATCCACTTCATTGACATAGACCGTCATCTTCATCGTCCGCAGGTCGGCTATGGTATATAGAGGCGTGCCGACGTTCGCGAAATCTCCGATCTCCTGAAGCTTATCGAGCACTGTCCCGCTGAAAGGCGCACCGACGTAAGAGTGGTCGAGGGCGATTGTAGCATTGTCGAGAGCGGCTTGCGCTTGATCGACCTGGGCAGCGGCGCTTCGGATCTCTTCCGGCCTCGCATAGTGCTGAAGCTTCTCCATAGTCTGTTGTGCTGATTTAAGCTGTGCAAGCGCAACGTCATATTGAGCCTGCGCCGCATCCATCTGGGACTTCGAGACGCTATGATCACCGTATAGCTTCTGTGTCCTGTCAAACGCGAGCTTCGCGAGGTTGAAATTTGCCTCTGCCTGCTTCACGCCTTCCTCAGCAACCTTCCGGTCCTCGGTCCTGGCCCCGGCAATAAGGAGATCATACTGCTGTTTCGCCATAACCAGGGCGGCCCTGGCCTGGTTCACTTGCTGCGTGAGAGATCTGTGGTCAATTTCGCCGAGAGTATCGCCCTTGTTTACGAGGGAACCCTCTTCGAAATTCATCCGAATTATGCGGCCTGGTACCTGGGCCGCGATGGAACTCTCCGTCGCCTCAATAGTGCCCGTCGCAGTGACTTCATCCTTGTTCGAGTTATTCCCGCAGCCGAAGAGCAGGAAGGCTAGCGTGACAAAAACGGCGTACCTTTTCATGTTATCTTCTTCTTCCTTTCTCGGTAAGGATACCTTCCGTGAACATTTTAAAGACCTGCTTAGGAACTTCCGATTCCGTGAGCGCGTGTTTAGATAGAAAGTCTGTCTTCATCAACTCCCTCACCACGCCGATGTAGGCGGTGGTAAACACGACAGGATCTACATCTTTCCTGATCCACCCGCTTTTCTGCCCATCAACGAATATCTTCTGCCACCCGAGTGCGAGTCTCTGTTGAATTATCGAGTCTATCTCCTTGAAAAGCCCGGGCGCATTGATCCTGACCTCAATGAGTATCTTCTGCCATTGCTCGTTGATGTGGGTGCCGACGGTTTCTGAGATCGCCTGGATCTTGTCAATCGACGATTCCTTCATGGTTTGGATCTTCTCAAAAATCTCTAGCAGGGTATTCATTTTCCTGAGCACAACTTCCCTCAATATTGCTTCCTTGCTCGAAAAGAGTTTGTAAACCGTCTTCTTGCTAATTCCGAGTTCGGCGGCAATCTCATCGATTGTCACTTTCTTGAATCCATATTCGGCAAATTTCAAGTATGACAGATCAAGGATCGACTCACGAATGTTTTCCGTTGTAGTCACCATGGAAACTAATTTAGTATTTATAGTTTCCATTGTCAAGAGGAAAGTGTGGAGACCTACCGCTTCAAAGACAAACGCTGACAGCGGCGAGATAACGAATCGATTGGGGAGCTACATTTTCGAATATCCGCGGCAAAAACAAACCGATGATATGTTCATTTGGGGAATTCATGTTGTGATGTCTCATCAGTCTGTCACAAGAGCGATCGACAGAAATATCAGAAGAAGGGTGATGACTGGGGCTGCGAGCTACAGAGGTGAGAGAGTCGGCTGGTCAGCTGAAAAGCTGGAGGAAACTCTTGGCAATTATTTCAAGGTCGAGCCAGATCGACTGGTTGCGGGCATAGTAAATATACAGCTTCTCCACTTCTTCCGCTGACAGTGACTGCCCACGGTTAAGCTGCACAACACCCGTGATCCCTACCTTTCCGAACAAATCCTCACTCCACTGTGGGTAATACTCGGAGCGGCCAACCATCGAGAGTTCTCCTGACAGGACTCTCGGCAATTTCCGGTACACCCTTCTGATTGCAGTGTCCTTTTGGGTAAGTGTCGCGGGCCAAAGGAGAAGCAGACCGCCAAGCGCGAAAGAAATGTCAAACGCTCTTTTGGCTATGACATTCCTGGCGTGATGCAAACTGTAGTCGATGTCAACGAACGGCATATCTGAGAGTCCATCAACATAGGTTTTCCCAATGATCACATCCATAGTGTCTGGCACAAGCTTGAAGTTTATGCTCGGATCCTTGACACTGGCAACGGCCTGCAGTACCTGCGAATAGGATATACGCCCGGAAGCAAACACGACGTCATCAATCTTCCGCTCACGCACTAGTCTCGGAAGTTCAGCAAGTGTACCGACGACCTTGATCCCCAGCAGCCTCGTTTCGGAGGGAACATCTTCGGCAACGACGCCGACTATGTCATATCCCATCGAGACTCTTCCGCGTATTTTCTTGATCAGTTCGGTTGCACGCTGATCCATCCCGACCACCAGGGTCTTTCTCCCGAAGAACGGATGACGAGCTGTTCTCACGGAAGTTCTCATCTGGTATACTAACCTGAAACCGGGGAGCACTACCAGCATGCAGGCGCTGGCCACGAGGACCATCAGCCTCGAGAACGCAAACTCCTTGAAGAAATACGTCCATGAGGAAAAGAGAAGGAATGTCAGAAGTCCGGCAAGCAACGACATTCGGAACGAATACCTATTCTTACCATACACGCCGAGGGACATCCCGAACAAGACGAAGATAATTCCGGGGGCAATGTAGAAATAGGGACGTCCGTATGATGGTATTGCATATATCCTGTGCGATTTGAGGAACTCACCGACAAACATCGCGATCACGATTGCCGAGAAATCGATAAAGACCGGCCAGACCTTCCCAAGCCGCAGGAAAAGCCAACGCATCTGGCGGTTGACCAGTATAGCCGCTCTCAGGATCCTGGAAAGCAGAGTATTGACCCCATATCTTTTTTCCACAAAAACACTCATCGCGCGATAGAACTCGTAAGTGTGGTTCATGTTACTGCGCCTGGTGCTCTCTCCCTTGAAATGTATAGCGGTAGTCCTCGGAGTGTAAAAGACCTTGTACCCTGCCCTTTTGATCTTGTAGCAGAGATCTATGTCTTCGCCGTACATGAAATAATCTTCGTCGAAGCCCCCAACCTCGTCGAATACGGAGCGGGGAATGAACATGAAACTCCCGCCTATTGCGTCAACTTCGTGTTCCTCTTCCGGATTGAGATAAGTCAGATTGTATCTGCCGAACATGCGGGTACGCGGGAAAAGAGCGCTTAGTCCGGAGATCTTGGTGAATGCAACCCACGGCGTCGGAAATCCTCTCCTGCATGTTTTCTGAAGCGTGCCATCACCGTTGAGGACCTTGCAGCTCGAAGCCCCGGCTTCGGGATGTTGTTCGGAAAACGAGAGCATCTCCTTGATCGTGTTTTCCTCGACGATCGCGTCCGGATTTATCAGGAGGAGATATTTGCCCGAGGAAGCTTTCACCCCCTGGTTGTTTGCCTTCCCGAAACCGACATTCACGCTGTTCTCAATCAGCTTCACAGTGTGAGCGTTTTTTCTGATGAACTCTACGGTATCGTCATCCGAGGAATTGTCGACCACAATGATCTCTGAATCGATTCCTTCGAGAGCGCGGCTCAGAGAGAGAATCAGGTTCTCAAGAAATCCACGAACGTTGAAACTCACTATGATGACGGATACCAGCTTGCTCAATGCTTTCTCAATCCCAGAAACCTGAGCAATCGACCGAGGCCTAGTATCAGGACTATCTTCAACCCCTCAAAGACGATCTTCTTCGACATCTTGCTTCTCCCGACCCGCCTTTCCGTGAAGACAATCGGCACTTCCACAATCTTGAATCCCTTCCGATATGCACGCACGTTCATTTCCACTTGAAAGGCATAGCCGTTCGATCGTATAGAGTTTAGATCGACCGATTTCAGTACTTCGATCTTGAATGCCTTGAAACCGCTCGTCATGTCGTTCACAGGGACTCCTGTGACTATCCTCGCAAATATGTTCGCGCCGTAGCTCAGCAGCAGTCGTTTCATCGGCCAGTTCAATACGGAGACCCCGGAGGCATAACGCGAGCCTATGGCGACGTCGGCATGATCTAACAGCGCCTTGCAAAACTTGGGGATCTCCCCCGGTTCGTGAGAGAGATCCGCGTCCATCTCGACGACATAGTCGTAGCCGTTCTCTATTGCGTACCTGAAGCCGGCCACATAAGCAGTACCAAGCCCCCCTTTGTTACTGCGAGAGACCAGGCGGACTCTCTGGTCCTCCTGCGATATGGCCTTAACCACATGCTGAGTGCCGTCAGGAGAGTTGTCATCCACCACAAGGATGTTGGAAACAGGGGAAGCATCGAGCACCCTAGGAATGACGGCTCCAATGTTCTCAGCCTCGTTATAAGTGGGGATGATTACCAGGACTTTCTTCTTGTCTTCAGCCATAAGGAAGTTCGCCTTCATAGTTTGTGGATCCAGCATTCCAGCCCGTTCCGTCGACCAGCGAAAAGCAAACGATGACAACTAAGCCAGTTGCCGCCCGACCGCGACATTCTCCTGTCCATCTTCCCCACGAGATCCAGAATGACTTGTCGATCTTGTCCCTCGTCATGCCTGCCCCTTTCCGAGTAGAACGTGGAAAATAGTCCAGAACAATATCTGAATATCCAGTCTCAATGACATGTTTTCGATATAGTACAGATCATACTGCAAATCTATCTTGACATCCTCTATGCTCTCATCATATTTGTATTTTACCCTGGCCAGTCCCGTGAGTCCCGGCTTCACTTTGTACCTCCTCTTATAGAGCGGAATCTCCTTTGAGAGTTTCTCAACAAAGTAGGGCCTTTCGGGCCGAGGACCTACCAGGCTCATTTCGCCCTTCAGCACATTCAGGAATTGCGGCGTCTCGTCAAGATGAGTCTTCCTCAGAAACCTGCCCACTGTTGTTACGCGCGGGTCGTTCTTCGAGGCCCACACAGGCCCCGTGTGCTTTTCGGCATCCGTGAACATCGACCGGAATTTCAACAGAGTGAAACTCTTTAGATCTTTCCCGACTCTTTCCTGCCTGTAGATGACTGATCCCTTGGAATCGATTTTCACTGCCACCGCAAGGACCAGCCAGAGAGGAAGACCCGCGACGAGACATGCTCCCGCAACCGAGATGTCGATTAGTCGCTTCGTTACTACCTGCCATTGCTGCATCAACTGCGGCACAACGTCTATTAGAGGGAAACCGTAAAGCTGAGAGGTCCTGGCCTGGCCAGCCACAGAGTCGTACAGATCCGGGACTATCTTTATCGACGCGTCGGCACCGTTTATACTCGATATGATGCTGTATAGATTGTCTTTCTCATTTTCCTCGAGCGCTACTATTACCTCACTCGCTTTGTTTTCCTCGATCGTTGCGTTGAGATCGGATACTCTTGACAGAAGAGGAGCAGGCAAATCTCCAGGAGCACCGGACTGCGCGACCCCCACAAAGCCAACCGGTTCATAGCCGAGGCTCTTGTATTTCTTTGCGAGGTCATAAACCGAGCGGGCCCTCTCGCCACATCCGACAATGATCACTTTGCGCAAACCGATTCCTCTCGACAGGAGCTGTTTCTGCAGGGTCCTCAGGCCCACCCTGGTCACCGATACAAATAGGATGATCACGCACCAGTAAAAGATGATGAACATTCTTAGATGCGGAATCCGGCCTGATGTCGCGTCATCGAAAAAGATCGCGAAAAACAAAACGAACACTGCGAGTGTCGTGGCCTTCAGAACGGCTATAACCTCATCCAGTCTTGAACTCAAATATGTGAACTTGTAGAGTCCCCAAAACCAGAAGAGGAACATGAAGAAGAAAGTCAACAAGACTACCGGCCCCCAGAAATCGGGTATGGCCATCACGTGGAAAAGACCGCTGCGGACACGGAAGTAATAATAGAGAGAATTCGCGGTCATAAGCGAAAACATATCAAGGATGAGTAGAATTCGGATCTCGTTCCGACTCGCCGTTAAAGCTTCTAGTTTCATAGCACCTTCACCGTACGAAGCTGCCTTTGCAGTTGGGCAGAGAACCGGTACCAGACATGTGAATGTGTTCCTCCAGACGAATTGTCACAGACTTTTTGTGGACATATGATCATCCTAAAATCGGGTCTCCCCGCCGCGACTAGAGCCCTGACTTACCCTCATGATGCCGACAAGTATCAAAAACGGCAACAGGGCTCACCATACTTGAATTGCTTACTATTATGATTGCTTCTAGCAGATTTGCTCCGGCACGTTAAAGGTCTTGGCTGCACTACGACAAATATTCGCACTTTTAGGAAACTAAAGCAACATAACAATAAGACAACGACAAGCGTGCGGTCGGATTTAGCAATCAAACGAATTGATGGTACAGTCTCGCTCTATGGCCATCTTTTTGTTATATTGGGACGCAAAATGAACAAAGGACCATCCACTCATTCCAGCAACCTGACAAGTTGTGACTCGCCTTGCGTGCATGTAGTTGTTCTGAATTGGAATGGTTGGGAGGACACCGTTGCCTGCGTCAAATCGCTCGAGAAGTCGAGCTACTCAAACTTGGAAACTCTGATAGTCGACAATGCATCCGTGGACAATTCTGTCGAGATGCTCCGCAAATCCTTTCCTCACTTGGTCATTCTCACCAGCGACAGAAACCTAGGCTTTGCCGGAGGCAACAATCTCGGGATACGATATGCGCTTGAACACGGGGCGGACTATGTTTTTGTGCTGAACAACGATACTCTCGTTACAGACGATTGCATTCCGAAACTGGTGGCTTTCGCGGAGGGTCATCCTGATGCAGCACTCATTGGCCCAAAGATATGCGATGTAACAACCGGGAGATTCCTCGATCTTCCGATGTCCCGCCGGGTGAAGCTCTCCACGATACTCCTGACGAAGAGCCCAGTCAAACGCCTCATAGACAGAACCCCAATCTATCGTAAATACTTTTATCGAGGTGATATGCCCGCGGTCGTCTACTCTGTCCACGGAAGTGCTATGATGCTCAGAGCATCGGCGCTCAGAGAAATCGGCTTGTTTGACGAACGTACTTTTATCTACTGGGAGGAGTTCATAGTCGCTGAGAAGTTGAAGACCAGGAACTTACTTACCTACGTCGTTCCCGATGCTCGCCTATGGCACAAAGGAAGCTCAAGCATTTCAAGAATCGGAGTGAAGAAGTTCATGGAAAATGTGAAAAGCGAAAAGTACTTCTTCACAACATACCTGCGTCTTCCTCGCCTCTCCCTATGGACCATCTACCTGGTCCGATTGATAGGATACTCAGGCCGTTCGCTTATCGACGAAGATTACAGGAAAAATTTCCCTGCCTTCATTCGACTCCTTTTCACGGAACAAGTGTAAGCGTTATACCACCCGTTCTTCAACTGTAACAACGGGGGCGTGTTAAGATTATGGAAACTTGCTAAATTGTGCGCAGCGAGACTAGTGACTTTTTCTTGGAGATAGGAATTGCGAATCGTTATTCTGGTGGATAGCCCTCAATCAGATGCGTCTGAGGCCTGCGGTATCGGAGACTATGCAGCCAGACTGGCCGATGAACTCAGGCAGCTATCCATCGATGTGCTCGTTTTGGACCGGAGAGAGTGGGACAGAGTAGGCACCCCAGGAATTATCAGAAGGATAAGAAACTACGGCCCGGACATCGTTCATATTCAATATCCGACAATTGGATACTACAGAGGATTTGTGCTTCCAATTTTGGCGGCGGCTCCGGTATTTCGCATGATTGTCTTGACTACGCATGAGTTCATTCAATCACACCCTTTTCGGCGAGTCTGCACCAATATTCTTGCGCAAAAGAGTATTGCGACAATATTTCCATCGGATTTCGAACGAAAAGTATTCCTGGCACATCATCCGAAATTGGAGGCCAGGACTTTCGTCATTCCGATCGGGAGCAACATCGGTGCGGCGGAAAACGGGTTGGAAAACGAACGCCGTCCTTCATCCGTCCTGTATTTTGGACAGATCCGTCCAAACAAGGGAATTGAAGAATTCATACGCCTCGTTGAGGAAGCATCGGGAAACCCACACGTCTACAGCTTCTGTCTCGTAGGCACGCCTCATCCAAGGCACAAGGGATATTATCAGGCTCTGAGGGATAGAACCTCGAGTCTGCCGATCGAGTGGTTCGTCGGGCTCTCCGAAGATGAAGTCCGAAAGATACTCTCTTCACGTACATACGCCTATTTACCATTTCCCGACGGTGCGTCTGAGCGAAGAGGGTCTCTACTCGCCGTTCTCAGTAACGGGCTTGCGGTTCTGACAACAAAGGGCGATCAAACCCCGGCGGGACTACAGCATGCAGTCGCTTTCGTGAGCGGGACGACACACGCTTTGGAGATGCTGGACTCATTTGAGAAGGACGCATCGATGAGACGCGAGATGGTGGTACGGGCGAGAGAATACTCGAAGAGTTTTTCATGGGGTCAGATTGCAGCAAACCATTATGAGCTTTACAAGAAGATGGCCGGAGGCCAGCACTGAAAGAATACTCCCCAAGTGCCGGGATTCTTGCACCTTCCGGAGACGTGTGTTAAATCAGCAACGTGACCGCGGAAACGCTTGAAGATAAGCCAATCAGGGTTGCGAGGTGAAAGGATCAACAATCAATGCCGCAGAGCAACGAAGGAAGTCTTGAGTCAAGTATGAAATTGGCAATAGTCCATGACAGGTTCGCCGGCGCGTACACGGGATCGGAAAGGGTTGTCGAGGCCATCCTGGAGACCTATCCATCCCCCATTTATACCTTGATGGCAGATCAGAGAATTTTGAACGGGACGGTTCTGGAAGGTGCGGACATCAGGACATCTTTTATTCAGAAGATGCCGATGGGTAGAAAGTGGTATCAGCTCTATCTCCCGTTGTTTCCACTCGCCATAGAGCAATTTGATATGTCAGAATACGATGTTGTAATTTCATCTTCGCACACAGTGGCAAAGGGATTGCTGACGAACCCGGACCAATTGCATATTTGCTATTGCCACACTCCTATGAGGTACATCTGGGATTTGTACTTCGCGTACCTGCAGGACTCCGGTCTGGAGAGAGGATTAAGAAGCGCAATCGTCAGAATGATCTTTCATTACCTGCGGCTCTGGGATACGTCATCTGCTTCGCGTGTGGACCACTTCATAGCTAACTCGATGAACGTAGCTAGACGCATTAAGAAAATCTATGGCAGAGACTCGGCAGTGATATATCCGCCTGTGGATGTCGATTCTTTCCAGCCCTGGCAAAAGAAAGACAGTTTCTTCCTTGCAGCTTCACGCCTAGTCCAGTACAAAAAGATGGACCTCATCGTGGAAGCATTCTCCATGATGCCGGAGGAAAGGCTTGTCGTAATAGGTGATGGACCGGATATGAAGAAGATCAAAGCGAAAGCCTCAAGAAACGTTGAGATACTGGGTTACCAGGAGGCCGACGTACTTCAGGATTACATGAAAAGAGCAAAGGCCTTTGTCTTCGCGGCCAACGAAGACTTCGGAATAATACCAGTCGAGGCCCAAGCGTGCGGTACACCCGTGATTGCTTACGGAAAAGGTGGCGTGAGAGAGACTGTCATAGATGGTGAGACGGGTATCTTTTTTGAACAACAAACAGCTGACAGCATAGCGGCTGCTGTCAGGAAGTTTCAACACATCCAGTTTGAGTTTGATCCTGCCAAGATCCGGCAGAATGCAGAGAGATTTGGCAAGGCAAGATTTAAAAGAGAGCTGAAGCGCTTTGTAGACGGGAAGATCAACAGTTTTTTCCTCGACAACGCGGACACGGCAACTCACCGAGACCTTCATGCTGACTAGCTAGCAGGCTTCCCTGTTTTCAGTGTCATCTCAGCAGCACCAACTTCCTCGTCTCTGAAAACAAGCCAGCATTGATTCGGCAGAAATACACTCCGCTCGACAATCCGTCGGCATTGAATGTAATTGAATGACTTCCAGCATTCTGGCGTTCATCCACAAGCGTCTTGACCTGTCTCCCAAGCACATCGTAGACTTTCAAAGTGACGAAGCTATTGATTGGTAACTGATAATTGATGATTGTACTTGGGTTGAACGGGTTGGGATAATTCTGGGAGAGCGAGAATTCCGTTGGAACTTCATTGCTCGCCTCTTTGACTGGCGTTGTCGGACGAATACTCCTGAATAAGCCGTTGACCCCAGTGGCTGCGTAGACATAGCCTGCCGAATCTTCGAAAAGATAATAGATTGACCCCGTCGTCAAACCAGCATCGAGAGTGGTCCAATTCACGCCGTAATTTGTCGAACGAAATATCCCATCGCCATGTGTCCCCACAAAAATGTAACCGATTGAATTTGTAACCATAGAGGAAACTGCCTCACCAGTCAGTCCTGCTTGAATCCATGTATTGCCGTTGTCCGTCGAACGATAAACTCCACCGTTCGCTGCTGCGAGGACATCACCATTAGAGTTGACCACAAGTATCGTAGCATCGAAAAATGACACCTGATTCCAAGTTCTTCCGCCATCAGTTGATCGGTCTACACCGTTCACATCAGCGTACATGCATCCGTTTTTCGCAATAGCGATGGAACGAATCGAATTGCCCGCATACGCAATTTCATTCCAATGTGATCCGCTATCCGTAGAACGCCATAGACCCGCTTGACATCCGGCGTAGATGTATCCATTTGAGTCCGCTACAAAACAATTTGGAGAGCTGGACGAATCCGTCAGGCTCCATGTTGCTCCGTTGTCGGTACTCACATAAGCTCCTCCTGAGGGGTAAGGACCAGCGCCAAGCCATGCACCCAAAAGAATATCTCCTTCATGATTTACGAACAAGCCTCCAAGTGAACCATGCGGCAGGCCGGGATTGCTCAAGCTCCAGCTGCTGCCACCATCGGTTGATCGCTCTATCAACATGTTAAATATCTGTGCCAGTATATCCCCATTCGGAGCAACTACCTCAGATACTACGCCGGCAACAGGAGGACCAACCAGAGTTGTCCCCCAACTATCACCATTGTCCGAAGACCAATGATATCCTCCCTGAAAATACCCCGCGAACACGTAGCCGTTTAGACCTGCCGAAACTGTGAAAGGGGCCAGACTTGTGGTGTCCGAATAGATCTGTGACCAGTCGATTCCATCGTCGGTCGAGCGATAGACTCTTCCCCGATTTGTGGCGGCGAACACGATACCGTTCGGGTTCACAGTCATTGATTCAAAAGTTTCGCTGTACACGGTTGAGTCAACCACGGTTAGGCTGGCTCCTCTGTCAGTTGAAAGGTATATAACAGCTCTGCTCACAAGGAAAATATCTCCATTAGGAGCGGCGGCAAAGGAATACGGGTAAGGCCATGGCACGGGTGTCCAAGAATTCCCATCGTCGGAAGACTTGTACAGGCCATTTCCGTACCGAGCCGTGCTGCCAGACGCAAATATATCACCGCTCGAATCCGAGGCTAAAAATGAGACAGTTGAAATTCCGTAGGAGACCGATCCCGCCAGCACAACGGACCAGGTGCTTCCATTGTCGGTAGATCGATAGACGCTGTCAGCGCCAAGATAGACATAGCCGTTGGTTCCGATTGTCATCACATTTGGAGAGGTTCCAGACTTGACAGAGACTTGAGTCCAAGTATTCCCAACGTCAGTGGATCTGTAAAGCAACTTGTTAGCGACTACAAAGATGTCACCATTACGAGCGAGTGCGAACGGGCCGAATGTCTGATTGACAAAACCTATGTTAACCCAAAATTTTCCGTTGTCCTCTGAACGAAACAAACCAGCTCCCTGGACAATGGCCGGGCTTTGGCTTGCAGCCTCGGCAAAAATGTAGCCGTTTGAGTTCACCCCGACGATCGTGCCGGCAGGTGGCGCTGGAGCCTGCTGCCAGTAAAGCTGAGCGGAAGAGGAGCTCGTGATAACGACGACTACAGCCCCGCACAGGAGAAGACGAAAAATGATGCCAACCATAACATTTGTCCTCAAGAATACAA
>CAZRXH010000065.1:0-18920 GCA_964603995.1 uncultured Bacteroidota bacterium
AGGACCTTATCAAGGAATTAAAAAAAGGTAGCGAAGGTGATGTGGTAGTCTCGCGTTTCAAGGGTCTGGGAGAGATGAACCCGGAGCAACTCTGGGAGACAACCATGGACCCGGCAAAGCGCACGCTTCTCCAGGTAACAATCGAGAACGCCGCGGAGGCCGACAGAACTTTCTCAATCCTCATGGGTGAAGAGGTGGATCCAAGAAAGAAGTTCATCGAGAAGAATGCGAAGTATGTCAGAAACCTGGATGTGTAAATCAGATTTAGTTCTTAGAATTTGTTTCCCGGTTCCAAGGGCAACGAAAAAGTGAGAGAATTTTTCTATGGCTTTAAATGAGAAGTTAGTTCCGGTCGATATAGAGGACGAGATAAAAGGGTCCTACATAGATTACGCGATGTCTGTCATCGTGGCGCGGGCGCTCCCGGACGTCCGCGATGGACTGAAGCCTGTGCACAGGAGAGTGCTCTTCGGTATGTCGGAGCTGAGCCTCGACTACAACAAACCGTACAAGAAGAGTGCGAGGATCGTCGGAGAGGTGCTTGGAAAGTACCATCCCCACGGAGATTCTGCGGTTTACGACACACTTGTCAGAATGGCACAGGATTTTTCCATGCGCTATCCGCTTGTCGACGGCCAGGGAAATTTCGGGTCAATAGACGGCGACTCACCTGCTGCGATGCGTTACACGGAGGCGAGACTTTCGAGGATCGCAGCCGAGATGCTGCGGGACCTCGAGAAGAATACGGTCGATTTTGCGCCCAACTTCGATGAGTCGCTGAAGGAGCCTCTTGTGCTTCCTTCTCTCATTCCGAACCTGCTCGTGAACGGCTCCAGTGGGATCGCCGTCGGCATGGCGACAAACATACCACCGCACAACCTGAGCGACACGGTGGATGCGGTAGCGAATCTGATAAAGAACCCCGACATCCCGATCGAGAAACTGGTAAAGATCATAAAGGCTCCCGACTTCCCGACGGGTGGGATCATTTTCGGGTACGAGGGCGTCAAAGAAGCGTACATGACCGGCCGCGGCAGAATAGTCCTCCGTGCGAAAGTGAACATCGAGACTCTCAAGAACGGAAGAGTAAACATTATAGTCACCGAGGTACCCTACCAGGTAAATAAAGCGAATCTCATCGAGAAGATCGCGGAATTGGTGAGAGAGAAGAAGATCGAGGATATTTCCGATATCCGCGACGAATCTGACCGGGACGGTATACGCGTTGTCATCGAATTGAAGCGCGACGCCGAGTCACAGGTCGTTTTGAACAATCTCTACAAGCACACGCAGATGCAGACAACATTCGGCGTGATTATGCTTGCACTTGTGGACGGGATACCGAAAGTCCTGAACCTCAAGGAGGTGATGGAACACTTCATCAACCACCGGCACGAAGTTGTCGTCAGGAGGACGAAATTCGATCTTGACGCAGCCGAGAAGCGTGCTCACATTCTTGAAGGATACAAGATCGCGCTTGACAACATAGACGAGGTGGTACAGATCATAAAGAAGTCGAAGGACCCGGAATCTGCGAAGACGGCCTTGATGAAGAGATTCAAGCTGAGCGAGATACAGGCGAAAGCGATCCTGGCGCTGACGCTGCAGAGACTCACGGGACTTGAAAGGAAGAAGATCGAGGACGAGTACCGGGAGACGATCAAACTTATCGAGAGGCTGCGAGCGATACTTGCGAGCAAAACGATGAGGATGGATATCATCCGCGATGAGCTCCTGGAGTTGAAGAAGAACTTTGGAGACGAGCGCCGGACGGAGATAATCGAGAAAGCGTCGGAATTCAGCATAGAAGACATGATTGCCGAAGAGGACGTGGTCATCACGATCACACACAACGGCTTCATCAAGCGCTACCCGGTAAGCGGGTACAGGCGCCAGAGCCGCGGCGGAAAGGGTATTACCGCACAGTCCACCCGCGAGGACGATTTTGTCGAGCACATGTTCATCGCGTCGACCCACCAGTACATCCTCTTCTTCTCGGACAAAGGCCGGGCATACTGGCTGAAGGTGCATGAAGTGCCGGAAGGCGGAAGGGTGTCGCGCGGAAGGTCGATAGTCAACCTTATCGGCAAGATGCTGGACGAAGACATCACCGCGTTCCTGCCGGTGAAAGATTTCGGGGAAGATTTCTACGTGACGATGGTGACGAAGCGCGGCCACGTCAAGAAGGTCGCTCTCAATGAATTCTCCAATCCCAGGAAAGTGGGAATTATCGCTATCGGACTTGACAAGGGAGACCGGCTGATTGACGCATGGCTTACGAACGGAAAGCAGGACATCATCATCGGGAGCAAGAACGGTATGGCGCTGAGATTCAACGAGAAGGACGTCCGTCCGATGGGCCGCAACGCACGCGGCGTGAAGGGGATGAATCTTTCGAAAGGCGATGAAGTGATCGGCATGATCACGATCAGCAGACCCGGCGCGAGCGTGCTTGTCGTGACCGATAAAGGATTCGGGAAGCGCAGCGAGGTTGCAGAGTATTCGCTCCGCAAGCGCGGCGGCAAGGGTCTCATAACCGTCAAGACTGGCGATAAGAACGGGAAGCTTCTCTCAGTTAAGGAAGTCATCGATAACGATGATATCATGATAGTGACCACGAAAGGCTTCCTGATACGACAGCACGTCAAAGACATACGCACGGCGGGAAGAAACACGCAGGGTGTAAGGCTCATCAGGCTGCAGGGCACCGATTCGATCGCCGCAGTCGCCCGCGTTCTCGCCGAGGACGACGGTGAGTCCAACGGTAATGGTTCCGCCGAAGACCAGGGAGACCTGTTCGAGGAGGACGAGAAGTAACCGGTAGGTCGACGCATATTACTGATATCCGCAAGGAGCGATATCATGGATAAATCAAACCTCGTCTTCCGGTCCGTCCTTTTAAAAGATCGGCACGGCTACACGGCATTGCGTCTTGATACAGATGTAGCCAGCGATGGAGTGACAGAAGAGGAGGCAAAGGCAAATCTGCGGGAGGCCGTCGAGTTGTATGTTGAGTCGGCGGTGGAAAACAATCTTCCCGTGATTCGCCCAGTGCCGAAAGAGAATAACCCGCTTATTGTGCGGGGCGCAGATATTGTGGATGAGTTTGTGCTGAATGTGAGCTTTCACGTAACAGCACATGTCTAAGATCCCGGTCCTTAAGCCAAGAGAAGTGCTTCAGATCCTAAAGCGTGCGGGTTTCGTCGAGATACGGACTAAGGGAAGTCGTGTGCAACTGAAGAAAGGAAACATCCTGGTGCCTGTGCACAATCGTGACTTGAGCGTGGAGGCTCTCAAATCTATCCTGCGCCAGGCGAAATTGGACGCTGAGGAGCTGGAAAGCCTTCTTTGACTTCTGCATCCCTCTTCGACTTTCATCCTTTCTAAATCTCAAATCAATTTACAGTCTGAACTGTCATATCACGAGTTTAAAGATCGACCGTTCCCTATTTTGAGTTGTTCATCTTGTTTAACGGTACTGTCCTGCAGTAAGAACCACCTTGAGCGGTATATCTTTGGGATCTGTCGTCGGCCGAAATGCTGGATGGAACCGGTTAGGAACGCGCCCGCCATCTGTACGGTTATAAGCATTATTAACACCGGCTTACTTAATCGCGGAGAGTAAATTTATGCCGACCATAACCGACGAATTCATGCGCCAGCGGCTTTCACAGACGAGAGTCTACACACTCGTGGTACTGAAAGTGACGGATAAAAGAAAGGAAACAGGCATGGACAAAATCGTCTGGGAACACGGCCGCAGAAACATGTCGCTCAACGCCGACGGGTTGCTTCCGGTTGTCTGCCCAGTCAACGACGACACGGATATGGCCGGCGTCGGAATATTCGATGCGAGTGTGGAGGAGACCTGCAAGATACTGGATGACGATCCTGGTGTGAAGGCGGGGCTGTTCACCTACGAGATACATCCTTGCCGTGGGTTCCCGGGGAGCACACTTCCTTAGCAGCGGTTGGTTCTCGGGGGAAACGTTACACTGAGTGACACAGAGACATCACGGAGAGACACCGAGACAAGACACGTACTGCTTTTCTCCGTTCAACCTGGCTTATCCCTTTCCCGTTTCCACCTTTTCAGGTTACGGTTTCTTGCTTACTCTATCTTTGATCTTTGTAAGGAGTCTCCTCGCCCAGACGAACTCCGTCGCAAGTACCGCCAGCGCGAGCGGTATTACGACTATCGCCGGGCCAGGGAGAACCAGCATCGCTATGCCGATCAAGAGAAGCGTGAAGCCGACCACGGCCACGACTGTCCTTCGAATTTGCCGAATGGTTTTGTTCATGCACGACACCTTAGACGAGTTGGGTTCACTCTCATAATAATACTGCATAATCCAGCAGTAAACCAGACGCGGTAGGGATCGAGAGGCTTGTAACCCTGAACAGAACACTCCGTAGTCACTTCCGAGGCTGTCAATCCAATCGCTTAACATTTCTGAAGCACGTACAACGACTTGTCCGACTAATCCTTCCGTGCGGAAGGTCTGACGATCGTAAATGACGGCGCCATGAATTCACGCGTCAATCAGGAACGTTTGTAAATGAAACAAGCGGGCTATCGGATGAAAACAATTAGAATCATTCTGTTGCTGTCGACTCTCCTTTTGTCCTCTTTTCAGATCTCAAATGCGCAAACTAAAGGCAATTTCTATCTGGGCTGCAGCTTCGGTGGAAGCGATTTTCATGTCAAGGATGAACGTACTTCACCGATGATCTTCAGCGGCACCGGCATTGCCCCCTCACTCCAGTATTTTTTCAGGGGAGACAAAAGCAGGCAATATGCCGAAGTTTCATATTACCACGATTACCTTGGAACGATTGCCGACAATTTTCACGACATGAACAACCGCGGACGAGTGAGGTACAGCTACCTCCATTCCGTCGCCAGCTTCAATTTTCTCCGGCGACAAATAGACGTTTTCGCCGGCGGCTCGCTCAATTCATTTCTGTGTCACTCCGATTATAATTTCCTGTTGGTTGCGCCTGGCACTGGCCGGACAATAGAGTCGTGGCAGTGGAGCAACTCGCTCGACGTTTCATTCCAGTTGGAGTATTCCCCCTCCCGTAGAGAGTTCATCTCCGCTCAATTTTTCGTACCGGTGGTAAGCAACGTCTCCAGGCCTCGGTATTCTCCGAGCGGCGATTACAATTACACTGAGAACGACTGGAAATTTAAAATGTTCGGACGGACCGAGTTGTTCACCGACAGCTTTTCACTGAATGCACTTCTCGCCTATCAAAGGCCGATCGCCGGTAGCTTTAATCTTGAGCTGGCTTATGAATTCTATTATTCATTCTACGGCAAACCGCAGGATATAGGAATGTACATGAACAATGTGCGTGCGGGTTTGCTCTATTGCTTCTGAAAGGATCACTAATGAAAAAGAAGCTCGTCACGGTCGCACTCATTTCATTGATTTGGCTGGGCTGTGAAGAAAGCCTGTTGGGGCCTCAGCCTGAAAATACGCCGAAGAGTGATTATGAAATTCTTTGGAAAGAACTTGATGAGAACTATCCGCTCTTCACCGTGAAGAATATTAACTGGGATTCACTTCATGTAACATACGGTTCCGGAATTTCTCCGAACATGCCGGATTCCGCACTGTGGAACAACGTGGCCGACTTAATATCGTGTCTCAACGATGGTCATGTTTCATTGTTCAACAAGGGTTATTCAAAATGGGCGGGCTCCAGCGAAATAACCAAGAGACCGATGGATGACTTCAGTCTTGACCTGGTGAAGAGCGGGTTTTTGAGCGATGTGAAGACGGCAGGTGACGGATATTTTGCGTATGGGAAAATTAGGTCGTCTCTCACCGGAAAGAACATAGGCTACCTGTACATTGCTTCCTTTGCATCGTCGAGTTCAGGAAATGGTGCGGGGTGGGCATACGACGTCGACAAGGTCGTGCACGAATTCCAGGACTGCGATGCGGTGATCATCGATCTTCGGAACAACGGTGGTGGGCTGAAAGTGACAGTTTCAACCATAGCTTCGGTTTTTGTCGACCGTGAAATTACGTTCTTCTACCAGCAGGAGAAGACAGGCCCCGGCCACAATGATTTTGGCCGGCGAATTCCTTTGTCAATTTCTCCACGGTCGGGTGTCGCACACTTCACCAGGAAGATTGCTCTCCTCACAAACAGGTTTTCCGCAAGCGGTTCGGAACACTTTGCCCAGCTGTTCAAGAACCTGTCATACTCGACGCAGATCGGTGACACGACGTTCGGCTGTTTCGGCGATGTACTGAAGACCGGAGAATTGCCGAACGGGTGGACATTCCGATACCCCTGCCGGTTGACGACAACTCCCGACGGAAGATGCCCGGAGGGAATTGGAATCATACCGGATATACTTGTCGAAAATACGAAAGGAGATATCGATGCCGGGAGGGATAGGGTTTTGCAGTACGCAGTAAACCACTTGTCAAATTAGTATCAGTGTCATATTGAGACACAGAGGGAAAACACTCGTGAATCGCCTTGTCATATTCACCGTGAGCATCCTTGCATTCTTATCATTCTCATGCGACAGGCTCCTGCTCGGTCCCGAAGAAGGAAAATCTCCGCTCCCTACTAATCATGCGTCGAGGTTCGAGACTGTCCTGGATTCGCTCCGCTACGCACTCGACTTTCCTGCGCTTGCGGGAGCGATCATGACCGACACGGGAATTGTCGAGGCCGCGGCAGTCGGCTGCCGTCGCTACGGCGGCGTGGTCAACGTGAACGTTGATGATCAGTTTCATCTCGGTTCGTGTGGGAAGTCCTTCACTGCGGTGTTGCTGGGTCTCCTTGTCGACGAAGGGAAGCTGAATTGGACGACGACCCTTCCGGAGATATTCCCCGAATATGCTGAGACGATGCGTCCTGAGTATCGTGATGTAACCGTTCATGATCTTCTTTCGCACAGCGCGGGTTTCGTCCGTGATCCAAAACTGACGCTCAAGATAGCCGATCCGAGGGACAAACGCGCCGAAGTGGTTGCGTGGGCCTTAAGACAAATCCCGGCTGTGAAACGTGGTCAGCAGTTGTACAGCAATCTCGGGTTTACAATAGCTGGAGCGATAGCGGAGAAACTGGCGGACCGTCCTTGTGTACGTTCTGTCAGAGTGACGGATCGGCCGAGCGCAGTGGGGCAGCCGGCTCGCTGTGCCTGAGTGTCGGCATTAACGATTTTAACCAGAGAGATAAGTACCTGTCCCCTTACATTTTCAGCGGAACGATATTCGGATCTTCGCTTTCGTACCGGGTCAGTAGCGGAATGAGCCTCCATAGGATCGATGTCTTCTTCTCTCTCGGCAGCCTGAATTCCGGCGTCCAGGCAAGCGACGTGTACCAGGATGTCGGTCTCTTCTCCTATTCGTACGTTCATTCGGTCGGACGCTGGAAAGTAATGAACTCGCCGCTGGAGCTCTCCCTCGGAGGAGGCGAGTTGAGAATTATCGAAGGCGTACCATTCCTGAGGCTCTCCGGCAGCTACTATGAAATGGGAAAACAGTACGGCGTGCTGATGAAGGAACGGATGAAAGAGCTGATCGAGTACAAGAGGGTGAGGGATTATTATGAAAACAAATCCCACCCGCCTAAGTGAATTCTGAAGTTGATCACGCTGAACAGGTATCTGGATTTTATCGAGGGGATGTCGACTATTGTTTCTTTGGCAATGTCCGCCCGAGTATGAACACTATTTCCTCCTCCCATTGTCTGGTGCTTGTGCTATTGATATTTCTGGTGTCAGAGCGACCTCGACTGATCCAGTCGCTGCTTCAGGGTCTCAGTGCAGGCGGCGGAACTGCAGACGGCCCCGTCCGACTCCGGTGGCTTACGACCTTCAGGCATATGTGCATCCTCCCATCACGCCTCCGGATCGGCGGAGCACTTCGGTTCTACGTCTGCAATGAATACAATGGTTAGCGCGTCCAGTCCGCTTTCCTGCCAATGAACCTCGAGTACCTCATTACTGCTTCCTCCAATGCCTGTTCTTCCTCACCGCCGAGTTTCTCGAACATGTTCATCGTGACTACCACCCGGTCCTTCTTGATGGTTCTGTTCCATTTCCCCGCGATCTTTCCGTCTATCATTATCGTCGCGTCCGGCATCCCTCCGGTTCGCAGTTGCCGTGCCACGACGCTGTCGATGGATGCGCTTCGGTCCCTGTATCCGATAAGGAATTCGTCAAACGGGGGAAGGAGATGGACAACGCGTGATTGTGGTTGGGAGGCGACCATATTGGCGGGCATCCAATAGACTTTGCCGTCGATCTCATCATGAACGAGCCTGGACTTGGCCATCTCCAGGCCCGCCTTCGCGTCATTGGCCGAGAGTCCCGACCACCACATGTAATCCTGTATCGTCGCGGGACCATGGCTCGTAAAATACCGCCGCGTGAGTTCGGCCAGCGATTCCTCCCGACCCTTCTGTTTTGCCTCCGGAATCATTTCCTCGAAGAGCGCGTGAGTCTGCTCTTTGCCGCGTGTTACACCGAAGCAGATGACCCTGTCTAAAGAGGCACGGTGCAGAATGAAAGTCAAGCGCTGCCCCGCACATGAGATTCCGTTCTTCTCAACGATAGTCTTGAGTTCGTTTCGTGTGAGATGCTTGTTCCCGCTCAACGATTTCGCGAGAATGGAATTAGTTTTTCGAAAGGCGGCGGTGTTCAGTTCTAATTCCTTGTATCGCCGAGCGAGACCGGCGATTATTCCCGGAGCGAGGAGTTCCAGGATCCAGCGCGTGTCCTTTCCTGCGAGAAAGTGCAGCGTCCCGCGGAGCGCCCACGTGCGGACAATCTTTCCTTCCGAAATCTCCTTTTCAATGTCGGTGAGCTTCGAACTGGAAAGGCGGAGTCCGACCGACCACTTACCTCCGGCGTAGTCCTGTGCCTGAATTCCGCCGAGATGCCGAACAACATCGCCGGGAGTTTTCAGCCGGTTGGCCGACAGGAGTTGGTTTGCCAGCCGAATGTGTAAGATGTCCGACGGCGTCATTGGATGACAGAGATCCTCGGAGCTTCACCGAATTGGGATTTATTCGTGATAATTCGACGTGCGTTTGAAATGCGAACAACTGAGCGACCTTGACTCGATAGCAGTATCCGTTTATCTCGTTGGAAGTCCGGTCTTGTCCCGTCAAAAATATTTATATGTCGGGATGCCGTAAGCGACATTTGGAACTTGGTATTTGTCGTTTGAAGTTTTGCTACTTGACTGCTGCGAACGAGATCGCATCGACCGACCATTCCGGCGAATTCTCTATGGCACTGATTATATCGTCCGGATCGGAGACGACGGTCCACATTTTCCGGTGAGATTCGGACATGAAGTTCTCGTGAATACTTTTTTCGAGCATCTCGATCAGCGGGGCGTAATAGTTATTGATGTTCATGATCACTATCGGTTTCGTGTAAAGACCGAGCCGCTTCATCGAAATCGCCTCCAGCAGCTCTTCCAATGTCCCGCTTCCGCCGGGAAGAGCGATGACCGCGTCCGTTCCCTCCAGGAGCATCTTCTTCCTTTCGTGCATGTCCGCGACGACGTGTATTTCTTCGACGTCTTTGTGCTGCCACTCTACCTCGGTCATGAACTTCGGGATTACACCTACAACGTGACCGCCGTATTCAATGACAGTGTCGGCGATGCACCCCATCAATCCTGCTCCGCCGCCGCCGTAGACCACTGTAACATCATGCGTTACGAGTTGGACGGCGAGCCTCTCGGCCGCGTCGAAGTAGGACTCATCGATTTTGCTGCTTGACGCGCAATAGACGCATATTCTCTTCATTATGATCACTCTGATATGTTGTGATTATGTTGTTTTCCGCCTTCAGCGTTCATCTAATTTAGCTAAGAATTGTTTTCGTGATGCATACCGGGACGTTAATCTTTCGTTATCATTCGGTCCTCTGCCGGGCCGGTGTACTCCTAGCCATGAAATGTCCTCCGATTATTATCGAAAGAGGAAGTCCTACACAGAACATCAGAAAGGCCACGCTTGTAATGACCTGTCCCGCAACGAACGGTTGACGGTCGACCCTACTCAGCGGCACCACGACCAGGTTCATTACGAGCCACACGAAAATTCCGTAGCCCATTCCGGTCACGAATCTGTTCCTGGAAAGAATCGTGAGCTTCGGAAAGATGACAAAGAAGAAAACAGTCCAGCTCAACGCAATGAAATAGTGAAAGAGAAGGCCGAGCGCGGCCATGCCAGCGCCGCCCGCAAAAGCCTTCACACCAAACACGCCGCTCGCTATGTTCTGATACAAGGGAATCAGTCTGAACTTGTAAGCAATCGGATAATACACCGATGCGGCGGTTATGTCGAGTGTGCCGGCGATGAGCCAGGCTTTCATGACCGTTCCTAAAGCAGTCCGGGGTTTTGCTTTCACAGGTTCCGGCGCGTCTCCTTGAGTCATTGTTTATACTCCTTCCGGTCGGCGTAGTATTCGTTGCAGAGGCAGAGCACGGTTCAAGATTTTCTCGATAGACTTGGTGCCTTATTAGTTTGCCAGCGTCCTCTCAATCCTTCTGTCCGGCACCAGCCACATTATGGCGACGAAAACATAGAGCCCACACGCAATCCACTGGCTGAGGAAACAAAATGCAATCGCGGCGAGGTAGATCGCCACGGAGATCTTTCCTTTCAAGTCCCGACCAAGCGCCCTTGCGATAACCGAATCCTTTCCGTGCAGGGAAACGAGTGCCTTTGCTAGTATGAAGTAGGCAATCGCCGCCAGCAGCAGAATCATTCCATACACTGCCACCGGCCACGCGGCAAAGTTATTTTCACCCATCCAGGCTGTACCGAAAGGGAACAGCGACAGCCAGAAGAGGAGATGCAGATTTGCCCACAGAATGCGGCCATCGACATGGCTCACAGCTTGGAGCAGGTGATGGTGGTTGTTCCAGTAGATTCCCAGGTTGACGAAGCTAAGCACGTAACTGAGGAATACAGGTATCAACGGAACAAGAGCACTCGGACCAGCACCATGTGGTTCGGTCAGACCAAGCACCATCACGGTGATAATGATGGCGAGTACTCCGTCGCTGAAAGCCTCCATTCGCCCCTTGCTCAACGGAGACTCCTCTTTCGCTTCAGATGTCCAGCTCGCCGTCTTCGCGCATGGGAAGAATCGGGTTGTACGCAACCTCGACGAGATTGCCGTCTGGATCACTGAAGTAGGAACTGTAAACGCCCCAGGTGCCTTTCTGTGGTTTCTTCGTGGTCTTTCCGCCGACTTCTTCCACTGTTTTTATTATCTCGTCGACTTCTGATTCCGATCTGGCATTGTACGCGAGCGCGAATCCCCTGAAGTCGGAAACCGAGTGGCCCACGCGTGCATCTGCCGCGAGTGCTTTGTAGCTGAAGAGGGCCAAGACTATTCCTGAAAGCTTGATGAACGCAATTCCATCGTTGCTGTACTTGGATCTCATTCTCGAGAAAACAGTTTCGTAGAATGTCGCTGATTTCTCGACGTCCCTTACGCCGAGAGTTATGATGCTTATTCTCGGTTCCACTCTTCCTCCTCTTGGTTAATAGAGAACCTCTCCAAGAGCTAACGGTTTGAGGTACGTGGAATGTTCCCGGTTTAAAGGATGAAGTTATTCGGAGGAATTCGGGCGGATGGAAATGCTGCGACTCGGGTTGAGGTACGGCGCCTGCGGGTGATTGCGGTGACTAGCTCGGAGCAGCGGTGAGATTCGTCGCTGTGAAAGAACTACCGATCCGGTTCTTTACATTTCAGGATGAATGAACAACCGTGAGTCCATCGGCTTCGAGCCGGTCGATATTTTTCGTCCTCGCCGAGGCATTCACAAGTTCACCGACAAACCATCGGCGGCTGAGGGAATTCTTGTCGACTACGGCTCTCAGGTATTTCTCTTCCTTGTAGTCGATCTTGTGATCACAAAACCCGAGCGTCAATCCGTCCTTGATGAACATCATAGCCAGTTCTTTGGATGAGAACTCTGGAGGCGAGTCGTCGATATACCTGTTCTTCAGTATCTCCTCGATGGCGGTATCGCAGAACTCTTTCTCGAACCCTAACTTCTTGCCGACACGAGTCATCAGGGAATACTCGATTTCAGTGACCTTGTGGTCTTTTCTAATGAGGAGTAACAGGCCTTTGAAGTAATTGCTTGCGTCCAACACACTAATTTCCATCATATACCTCCCGTGAAGATGATATTGCGGAATAAGAGAACGGTGGAATGTTACTTACGCCGGCCGCCAAATTCAAGATAACGGAGATTGCATGAAGTCCGACACTCGCGACGCATGGAGACAAAAACGACGGCGGGAAGAATTTGTGTTGAAACATGTAGGTATCTCCGCTAATTTCGTAGTGCAGTAAAACAGGAGGGTACGACGATGAAGAAGTCGTGCATATCGTCTCTAGCCCTTCTCATCGGGCTAATCACAGGCATCGGGTATGCCCAGCAACCCCCAAGTTTCACGCTCGATGCCTACAAACAATTTCTTAGTTCCCACAAAGACTTAACCGGCGAGCAACTTACTGGCCTCTACGACGCAGGTCGGTTCAAAGTGGACGCGCGAACGAATGTTGCCTCGGCGGCATATTATGACAGCGTCGCACTGAAGTACAGTCTGACTGATGACGAGAAATCGCTTCTCGCTCAGAACGGATTTATGGTAACCGAACGGTTGAGTTACGGCTCATTTGGTCGGGCGCTCGCAGATGTCTATCACAACGATCTTCCTGTCTTCATTTCGAGCGACGCTATCCTTCACGCGATCCACGATTCATACGATGCGATCCTGATGAGTGTCGAGGAGTCGATGCTCATCGCAAGACTCGATTCGCTGCTTGCAGGACTTCATAAGCAGCTTCCGATATTGGCAGAGAAGTACTCCGCATATCCCGCAATGAAGCAGATGTTGAACGACGTGGATGTTTATCTTACGGTTCCTCGTGCGCTACTCGGCGGATCATCCACCCCATGTTTTGCCGGGAACTCGGGCAAGGTCGACACGCTCCTCCGATTTGTTGCGACTGAAGGAGTTGAGAATTACCCGCTCTTCTCTTCCGCGAATCGGAAGATCGATTTCAGCCAGTTCACCACGCGCGGGCACTACACCTGTACACCCGAGTTGTCGCGGTACTTCAAAGCGATGATCTGGTTGGGAAAGATGGAGATTTATCTTATTGCGCCGGAATCGTACGACAACAAACAGACCGATGCAGATATTCAGAGACAGACTATCGACGCGGTCCTCGTGAAGGAATTGGCAGATTCGGCCCATGTTTGGGTTCTGCTTGACGAGATCGACGGCACACTTGAATTCTTTGTCGGTGAGTCGGACAACGCGACACTTCACAACGTTGCGTCTGTTGATTCGGCAATCAACCTTAAAGATGCGGACGAGCTGTTGGATACTTTGCGATGGAAGGAATTCCAGGATACGCTTTCAACCAAGTCATATGCATCTCAGCGCATTCTTTCCCAGGTTCTCATTTCTGATCCGATGGATCCTGAGCAGATTAAGCCTGCGTCTTCGTTTTTGCTACTTGGGCAAAGATTCGTCATCGACTCCTATGTAGCGGGCAGCGTCGTGTATGACAAGATCATGTACCAGGGCGGGAAAGTCTGGCGGGCACTTCCTTCCACTCTGGACGTCCTTTTTGCGATTGGCAACGATGCCGCGGCGCAGCTCCTCCAGCCCGAGCTGGATGAATATAGATATTCGTCCAACCTTTCGGCTCTCCGTTATCTTGTAGATTCTTATGGCGAAGAATTCTGGACCGTCTCGATGTACAACGGCTGGCTAAATTCCATCCGTGCGCTGAACCCTCCACAGGATAGGACTGCTCTTCCCTCGTTCATGCAGACCGCGGCCTGGTGGCAGGAGAAGATGAACACGCAACTTGCATCGTGGGCGCAGCTTAGACATGATAACCTCCTTTATGCGAAGCAGTCGTATACAGCCGGGACCATATGCTCCTTCCCCGAGGGTTATGTTGAGCCATTTCCGGGATTCTACGAGGCCGTCAAAACCTACGCCCGGGTTGGGGAGACGAAATTTCAACAGCCATCTTTCAGCAATTCGGGAGTCGCTTATTATTTCGGCTACCTGAAGAACGTCGCCGACACTCTTGGCTCAATTTCCCGGAAGGAGCTGTCGGGCACACAGCTTCTCGATTCAGAGAAAGGATTTCTGAAGAGAATGCTATTTGACGTGAATATGTGTGGCGCCCAATATGACGGCTGGTACATGAACCTTTTTTACGGTTTCAAGACTGCGCTTGACTCAGACATGGTTGTCGCCGATGTGCACACATGCCCGACCGACGAGGGAGGCGGTATGGTCGGTTGGGTGCTGCACGCCGGAACGGGGCCGGTCAACATGGCAGTCGTCGTGACGGCACCCCCCGACGGCAGACTCACAACATTCGTCGGCCCGGCAATGAGCTACTACGAACATGTCAGCACGAACTTCAAGCGGCTTACCGACGAAGAATGGAAGACGATGTACGCGCTGACACCATCGTTCAGACCACCGTTGGTGAATATCTATCTGGCGAATGCCAGCGGCTCACGGCGCGGCGAGGGGCCATCGCTTCTCACAGCAATCAAAGACAAGCCATTGCCTGAGCCGTCACCCAGGACTTTGGTACTCGCGCAGAATTTTCCGAACCCATTCAATTCCACAACTATAATTGCGTTCACAGTCCCGCCTTCACTGTCACACAGCAAGGCCGAAGTCATCATATACAACATCAACGGTCAGGTTGTGAAACGATTGTTGGAGAGGGAACTTCCGGCGGGCAATTACAGTGTGAGGTGGAGCGGTGTCGACGAGAGAGGTGTTTCTGTAGCAAGCGGAGTCTACTTCTACAGGCTGAGCGCGGGCGGTGCAAGGGCGTCCGGTAAGCTCGTCCTGATCAAATGACTCTTCAGCATGAACGGTCACGCAATTCCATCCGCCGGAAAATTAGCTGTCACTTTTGCTTTGGGTCTTTGTGCCATTACCAGCGTGCGCGTTGCCCGGGCTCAGTGGGTAACGAGCCACGATCCAATTTTCCAGGCCGCGACGCCAAAACCATCGGTGACAACTGCATTCACTGACGCTGCATTCGGGACCGAGGTTAGGAGGCTGACCGACGCGCCGGGCTCAGGGATTGCGAGCATCGTTCCTCAATATTCAAAGAGACAGGCATGGAATTCTGACCAGTCTCTTCTCCTCCTCTTTACCGGCGAAGGCACAGCATGCCTATATGACGGGACTACTTACGTCTTTTTGAAGACGATCGACGGCGTCGGGGGCGAAGACGTGTTCTGGCATCCGACCAATCCTTTCATACTCTACTTCAGTTCTGACAATGTGCTCTATTCTTACGATGTAGGAACGAACACACCCACGGCGCTGCGGACTTTCGACGGTTATACCTGGACGAACACACGTGGAGAAGGGAACATGTCGCGTGATGGAAGATACTACGCCTTCGTTGGACAGACTTATGATACCGACACGCGTTTCAAAGATATAGTCGTCTACGATCTTCTGCTCGACAGCGTGGTTTCGAAGATGGCGCTTCCCCCGGTCCTGTCCGATTTCGACTGGGTTTCGATTTCGCCGCTCGGGAATTATGTCGTCGTCGACTATGCGACGATGGACACGGGTCGGCACCAGGGAATAGAGGTCTACAGCCGGAATCTCAATTTCATCTGGCAAAAGGCACTCGGGGCGGGGCACAGCGACCTCGGCATCGATGCGCAAGGAGACGAAGTCCTTGTCGTGGACTATTACGATTCCGACCTGAACTCTGGAATTGTCAAGAAGATTAGACTTGCGGATGGTGCCACCACCGACCTTATCCAGTTGTCGGTATACTTTGATATGCACATATCATGTAGGAATGAGTCTCGGCGGGAATGGTGTTTCATAAGTACGTTCGATGGTGAGGGAAGATTGACGGACGACAGTCTTTCCTGGCTCCCCTTTGAAGACGAGATCTTCGCGCTGAAGATGGACGGGAGCGGCGAGGTGCAGAGGATAGCGCATCATCACAGCAGGCGCTTCTCTCCGTCGACGCCGGACCGGGACAACAGCAACTACTGGGCGGAGCCGCACGCAACGGTGAGCCGTGACGGGATGAGGATGGTTTTTGGAAGCAACTGGAGAGAGGATGTAGCGTCAGGCTCCAGCGTTGATGCTTACATAGTGGACTTCCGTTCATTCCTTCCTGTTGAGCAGAAGACGTCGGAGGTCCCCTTGAACCATAGGCTCTTCCAGAATTTTCCCAATCCGTTCAACCCCAGTACAGCGATCAGCTATCAGCTGTCGGGGTCAAGCCACGTGACTCTGAAGATATACGATGTACTTGGAAGAGAAGTCGCGACACTCGTCGACATGGCCAGAACGGCAGGATCAT
The DNA here is from genome assembly GCA_964603995.1 of uncultured Bacteroidota bacterium. GTDB lineage: Bacteria > Bacteroidota > Ignavibacteria > Kryptoniales > JAKASW01 > JAKASW01. The sequence continues at coordinate 16,409 of CAZRXH010000065.1, forward strand.
ACCAGGTGCAGCTCGATGCAGCTGGACTATCTAGCGGGATATACTTCTGCCGGCTGTGCGCGGGCAGTTTCACAGACACGAAAAAGATGCTGCTGCTCCGGTGATGGCTATGCCATCGCAGCCGATCCCTTCTGAACTGCCTTATGTCAATCGGTTTCTTCAAGTATGCAACTGTAGCGACTTTCGCTGAAACCGGCGTCATCGGGCAGCATCAAACCTTCAGTATGGACAAGATTACTGCAGACATTACAATTGAAGAGCTCGTCACCGAGCTTCCAGCCTCCGTGAACTACCTCATGGAGAAGGGAATCAAGTGCATCGCATGCGGCGAGCCGATATGGGGAACACTCGAATCGGCGGCCAAGGAAAAGGGATTTGATGAGAGACAGATTGCTGGTTTCGTACTGGATCTCAACCGAATGGCCGGAGACTCACAGTCTTAACTCGGGTTTGAGTCCTCGGTCGAATCATCGCCCCAGCATTTACTGTCATTTGTGATTCAGGGATTCCGCTCCGCAGATCAGCCGCCAAGTTCCTGGAACTTCCTGCCATTCCTGTAACACGTTTCATTGTTGAAGAAGACGAATATGTCTTTGACTCCAGGTGGAAACAGGTCTATCCTGTTACGAAGCTGCCTGAGTTCTTCATCCGAGAAATCGTAGCGATACATGCTCGGCTTGCCGAATCCGTGGAGCCTGAAATAAACTGTACCGGTCTCACCGAAAACCAGCGGCTCATTCCTGAAGGGATCTACACAGTGTACCAGGCTATTCTCCGTGCATATTTCCTCTATAGTGCTGGGGTCATCGTACCACGCTCCCCTCGGTTCCCAGACTGCAGTTAATCCGGCCCGGTCTATCTTCTCGAAGAACAGGCGCATCTTTTCGATGTTCTCTCCGGTCGGCTTGAAGCTGCCGGGTGACTGAAAGAGCACATACCTCGCACGAAGAGCGGAACAGACATCTCTGATCAGTTCAAACGATTCCAGCGACTGTCTCTTCTGAAACCTGTGGAGATGCGTGATCCCCTTGAACGCCTTGACGGTGAATTCGAAAGCGGGATTGATCTCGTCCGCTTCCCTGCGCCACTTCTCGGCAGTGGTTCTCCGGGGAAGCATGTAGAAGGTGGAGTTGACCTCGACTGCGTCGAAGAGCCTTGCGTAGGCCTGTAGCTTCGACGAGTACTCTCCGATAATCTCGTCGGCAAAATCCCGCTCGTTCAGGTAGCTCCACCCGCAGCAGCCGATGTGAATCCTGGATGACATGACAATTCTGTTCTCGCCGGAAATCTAACCGTACATCCTGGGAAAGGCAAACTTCAGCTTCGAGGGGCGATAGCGGATGGGGGGTTTGCTTTGAGTTTCTTGAAGCCATCTTCTCGCTGCTTACCGGCACTTCCCTTTTCTGTCGCAGGAATGGTGAGACTCCCGGCCTTTCACCACGAGCCACGAAGACGGCATACGGAATCAGGCAGTCCCATCGCACCTGTGTAACCAGCTGCAAATGAGGCAGCCTACAGCCGAGCCTTCGGTTCAAGTCGAACCGCGAGGCCGCTGCTATCTAACAGCTCTTGGAGTCTGCATGTGTTCCAACAGGCTTAGCTTGTCCCGATCACTTCTCTTGCGATATTGATTTGATTGGGGAATAAGTCTGGTGGAACGGATGCCTTGCCTAACGTCTTAAAGACAATGTGTCTGGCACAACTGTCAAAGTCACCTTTGCAGTATTTTTCTTTGTAAAGAGTGGAAAAGGCAGGCATGTCTGCCATCTTGTCATTGAAAAATGGACATGTCGCTAAACATTCGCAATCAGCCACGATTAGCCTCCTTAGTTCTCGGTATGCGGAGACAGTCTCAACATATCGCTCAGCCAAGGGTTAAAGCAGCAACCTGTGTCTCTGCAGCCCGGATGAATTTCGCAATTCGCAAGTTTGCTGAACTAATTTCAACGAGCCCCTGAGTTTCGTACACTCCTATTTCGGACGATGTTGGTCAACACTTTAGTTTCAGATTGGCCAGTGACTAGCTCAGAATCTCTTTTGCGGATCTTCCGTTCAGTTCGAATAACAAACACCGTGAGAGACTTAGATTCAGGGCTGTTTCACCACAGCATTCCTTCTATGAATGAGCCTGCTGTAGTCTCTACGGTAGCAGCGAGTCGGCATGGAATGGTGCATCATGGATGGAATGCAGCAGCAGACCTCCGCCAACGAATCTTCACAACGGGAGATGCCATCATATAATTGCGACGCGGGTTTTTCCGGCTGTACCGCCTCGCATTTCCGTCACGCCATATGTTCCTTGACGAACGTCCCTTTCTCGAGCTCCTCGAACGCGGTCCGCAGCTCTCCTTCGTGGTTCATCACGATGGGGCCGTACCACGCGATCGGCTCGCCGATCGGCTTGCCGGAGAAAAGAAGGAATCGCACAGGTTCGTCGGAAGTGCTCACCTCGACGGCTTCGCCGTCGTCGAAAAGGATCAGACTCTCGTTATCGATGATCTGCTTGCTGTCG
>CAZRXH010000066.1:0-18676 GCA_964603995.1 uncultured Bacteroidota bacterium
CTTTCTGCACTACTTCAGTCTTCCCTCCCACGGCGATTTACTCCAATCCCATGATTGCAATTTTGTCCGCCACCCACTAATTTATGACCGCCTTTTTGTCCGGGGATTTGTGCAAGGACTTTTTCAATCTAACCACTGAATGAAATTCTTGATATGGTTGCTTTTTTGATCGGTATAGTTGTTGGAGTCGTGATTTCAATCCCGATCGGACCAATTAATGTAACCGTGATTTCGAAGGGTTTCAGGCAAGGCTTCGGCAATGCATTCGCTGTAGGTCTCGGCGCCTCTGCAATGGATTTCTTCTACTGTGGTGCAACTATGCTCGGCCTTGCAGCGATCGTTCACAAGATTGAAGTGAATGCAATCTTCCAGGCAATCGGATTCGTTCTCCTCATCTATCTCGGCATCAGAGACATCACCACAAAGGTCGAGTCATTCCGGTACGACAGATATATTCCCAAGAACGGCAGGTTCCACAGCGCTTTTCTCGTCGGTGTATTCATGTACGTCTCAAACCCGACGCTCGTCGCATTCTGGATAACTTTCAGCGGGATCATCCAGTCTTCCAGTACAATCGTAGACGGGATTGTCGACGGGGCGCTCTTTGCGTTGGGAGTTGGTTCAGGGACCGCCCTCTGGTATTATTCACTCTTGAAGGCGATATTTTGGAAACGCGACTCATTCAAAGCCGAGACGCTCACTTTACTTTCCAGAATATCAGGTTACATAATGTTAGGTTTTAGTGCTTATATTGGTTACGAGTTGCTGACTAATTTCCTAAGCCATGGCATATGACGAAGCTTTGCCAATGCAAGGTTCCTGTGAGCAGGTGCTGCACGTGTGCGGAGACAATTTCTGCATTAACAGTATTACTACCACTCAATAAAGATGAGAGGACACTCACGTGTCACAGGTAAGTGTTAGGATTTCTCCTCATTGGCTGAGGACCACGGATAGGTTCGCGAGAACCGAGGTTCTCCGAGGTTCTGTAACACTACACAATGATGCGCGGCAAACCTCCTCGAAGGTTTATTGCGCATCATTCGAAGCCCCGATAGGTGTAATTTATATCGCTTCGACGGACAAAGGACTGTGTAAGATCGCTCTCCCAAAAGACGGAAAATCAAGCTTCTTCAGCTGGATCAAAGAGAACTTCGCGCCCGACGGAATAGTCGACGACCGGAAGAAGAACTCAAATGCCATCAGACAGCTAAACGAGTATTTCATCGGAAAACGTACAAAGTTCGATCTCGACGTGGACCTGATTGGAACTGATTTTCAACACAGAGTCTGGGCAGAATTGACGAAGACTCCATATGGGACTGTCATAACCTACAAACAAATTGGCAGGCGGCTTCACACAAAAGGATTCCGAGCGATAGGTACTGGAGTTGCCAAAAATCCTGTACCCATCGTGATTCCGTGTCACAGGGTTGTCGGCTCCGACAGCAAGCTTGTGGGTTACCCGGGCGGTATAAAGTTGAAAGAGTATTTGCTCAGGCTTGAAGGCATCTTGCTGATCTAGAGACGGGTGACTTCAAGCCTGTATCCTATTCGTACCTGAGAGCTTCTATTGGATTCAGGTTGGCGGCTTTTCTTGCGGGATACCAGCCGAAAAAGATTCCAATGATCGCAGCAAACGCGAAGGCGAGCCCGATAGACTGCGGCGAAATGACTACCGGCCATTTCTGGATATTCGAGACAAACTTGGAAGTCAGAACGCCGAGCACTACCCCGATTATCCCTCCCAGAAGACTGAGTGTCAGGGCTTCTATCAGGAATTGAGTCAGCACATCGCCTCCTCTTGCGCCGACCGCCATCCTTATTCCAATCTCTCGTGTTCTTTCAGTCACAGACACAAGCATGATGTTCATTATTCCGATTCCACCGACAATAAGAGATATGGCCGCCACGCTCGCGAGCAATAATGTCATGGTCTTCGTAGTAGCGTCCGCGGTGCTCGCAATTTCAGTTTGAGTCCGGACTGTGAAATCGTTCTGTTGCCACGGCCTCAAATTGTGTTTGATCCTGAGGAACTGGGTAATCTCATCCACAGATGTGTTTACAGCCTCAGACGAGATGGCAGACGCAAAGAGTACATTCGCGTAGATGGTCCCGGCGAGTTTCTGCTGCACGGTAGAGAACGGTGCGATCACGATATCATCGTTGTCCTGACCCATGGCGCTCTGCCCTTTTGACGCCAGGATCCCCACGACTTTGAACGGAAGATTTCTGATTTGCACAGTAGCGCCCAGCGGAATGGAACCGACGCCAAATAAATTATCCGCGACGGTTTGGCCAAGGACGCAGACTTTTGCCGAGGTCCGCTCATCCGAATCGGTGAAGTAGCTTCCTGCCTGGACGGGCCAGTTTCGTATCTGTTCAAAGCTGGGATAAACTCCCATCACCTGCGTCTGCCAATTCTGTGTACCTGCGATTATCTGCGCGACGACTCTTACAGCAGGTGTAACGTATTTGACCGCCGGGCACTGCGCACGGATCGCGTCAGCATCGCTCGCCGTGAGACGGGATGTTGCTCCGGCCTGGAAGCGCACCTGGCCCTGACTCGATGCGAAAGGAAAAATTATCACTACGTTCGTGCCCAATCCGGCTATCTGCTGCTTGACAGCATCGCTTGCACCCTGTCCGATGGCAAGCATTGCAATAACTGCCGCGACGCCGATTATTATTCCGAGCATCGTCAGGAATGACCGCAGTTTGTTCCTCCCGAGGGAACGATATGAGACTCTCAATACATTCAAAATGTTCATGACTCTAACTCGTCGATTGGCAGCGGTATTTTGGGAAGTTCTTCAGCTGCGATTTTCCTGTTCTCCACCTCAATAATCTTGCTGACTTTGCCATCTCTAAACACGATGTTCCTTCCAGAGAACTGAGCGATATCCAGTTCGTGCGTCACCAGGACCACGGTAATTCCCTTTTCATTAAGCTTCTGAAAAATCTCCATAACCTCAACACTTGTCCGTGTATCGAGGTTGCCGGTCGGCTCGTCGGCAAGAATCACGACCGGGTCGTTGACAAGCGACCGTGCAATTGCCACTCGCTGCTGCTGGCCGCCGGAGAGTTGATTCGAATAGTGGCCCGCGCGTTCAGCAAGCCCGACTGCCTCCAGCGCCTCAATCGCTTTCTCGCGCCGTTGCGCGGAAGAATGATTGTTGGAGTACAAGAGTGGCAACTCGACGTTTTCCAGTGCCGTCGTTCTCGGCAGAAGGTTGAACGCCTGAAAAACAAAACCTAATTTTATGTTCCTTAGTTTCGCGAGTTCATCGCGGTCGAGTTTCGCAACCGCGACTCCATCGAGGAGATACTCGCCGCTCGTCGGAGTATCGAGACAACCGACGATATTCATGAAGGTGGACTTGCCTGAGCCACTTGCTCCCATTATGGCAGCGAACTCACCTCGATTTATGTCGAGGTTGATTCCGCGAAGCGCGTGGACCTCGACATCTCCCATCTTATATATCTTGACGAGATGCTTGACGGAAATAATCGGCTCTGCCATGGACTAGAACCTCCGCCCCACAAACGGATTTGCCTGCCGCTGTGACGTCGAACCGTTCGAAAGCATCCCGACCACCACCGGCGCCCCGGGGGTGAGATTGCCTTCGACTTGCGTACTTGTGCCGTCGGAGAGGCCTATCTGAACACGAACGGGCTTTATCTGTTTCCCATCAAGCACCCAGACCATGAAGTAGCTTCCCGGTCTCAGTTCTCTGTCCTGATAGCTCGTTCCACCCTGTTGGCCGAAGCCCTGGTTTCCGGCGAAAGACTGAGCGCCTCCACCACCCTGACTACGTTCTCTCTGGAATCTCTGCCTCATTCTCTCTCTTACGGAATCTGGAATCGCTTCTTCAAGTTCAGCTCTGTACTGCGAAGGAGGCATAAACCGCAGCGCCGTGGTTGGTACCTTCACGACGTTATCAGCATGTGCTATTTGTATTGTCAGATTCGCCGTCATTCCGGGCAGCAGCTTCATATCGGGATTCGGAACATCGATGATGACTGTGTACTCGACAACGTTCTGAACGGTTGATGGCTGCAGCCTGATCTGCGTCACCGTACCTTTGAACACGTCATTCGGATACGCGTCAACCGTGAATGTGACATGTTCACCTACTTTCACGTTTCCTATGTCCCCTTCGTCGACCGAAGCCTGGACTTGCATGTCGGTAAGGCTATTGGCAATAGTGAAGAGTGTCGGCGTATTGAAACTCGAAGCCACCGTCTGGCCGAGGTCGACGTTTCTGGATATTACGACTCCGCTTATAGGTGATCGGATAGTCGCGTAGCTCAGATTGATTTTGGCCTGGTCGAGCGATGTCTGCGCCTGCAAGACATTTGCCTGTGCGGTTTGGTAGTCGGAGAGCGCCGTATCATAATCGGATTGGGAATCCAGGTTCCGCTGGAAAAGCTGTTTGACTCTTTCAAATGTTTTCTTTGCCTGCTCCGCAGCAACTTCAGCCTTCTGCAGGTTTGCTTCCGCTTGCTCGACGCTCGCCCAAAGGAAAGTGGTGTCTATCTGTGCGACTATCTGTCCTTTGCGGACACGCGAATTCCAGTCGGCATAAAGTCTTGATATCGTGCCCGAAACCTGTGTGCCCACCTGCACCGTCGTATCGGGCGTGAGTGTCCCCGTGGCGGTGACCACCACATCCACGTTCCCACGGCCCACAGGAAGCGTGAGCCACTGCATGTTCTCAGACTTGCCCTTGGTGGCGAAGAACGTTACGCCTCCTGCCACGACCAGCACCAGAATGACTATTGCAATCAATCTTTTCTTCTTCATATTGCTTTCTCTTGGTTTTACTTTATCACTCCCATTGCCCGCTCAAGCTGTGCGTAAGACACATTGTAGTCGTAGAGCGACTGTATATATGTTATCCGGGCGTTGGCCATGGATACCTGAGCGTCAGTCACTTCCAGCTCACTGCCCGTCCCCGAGTTGTAACGTCCGATAGCAAGACGCAGTGCTTCCGTCGCCTGCTGGACAAGCTTGTTCGCTGCGACAATTCTCTGACCTGCTTCCTCGAGGGCGAATTCATCCTGCTGGACTTCTAGATACAAAGACTGCATAGCTAAATCATTTGACGCCTCTGCCACCTTCAGGTTTGCTCTTGCCCGGTCTATTCCAGCGTCAAGCGCAAACCCGTCGAAGATCGGCAGAGATACTGTCAAGCCGAAATTCCATCCACCATAGAGAGGGTTTATGTCGAAGTTTCGCCAGTTGTAGCTGCCGGACAAGTTTATGCTCGGCAGGTCCGAAGTCCATGCCGCGGTGAGACCAGCCTTGCCTGCCTGAACCTGCGCCTGACTTGCAAGAAGTTCCGGACGACTTTTGATGGCTGTCTCTATAGCTGACTGAAGGCTTATCTCAACATGAGTAACATTCAGGACGTCTTCCAGCACGAAATCTGGAGGCAGCCTTCTCCCAATTACATTTTCCAGTTGGATCCTGGCAACTTTAACATTATTGTCCGCCTGGATAAGACTGACCCTGGCATTCGCCAGTGTCACTTCCGCATCCACGACATCGTATTGCGGAACTGTGCCCGCTTTGTAAAATGCCTGAGCCTGGTGCAGGTGATCGTTCGCCTGAACAACTGTCTCAGTGTCAACTTCCCTCACTCTCTCCGCAGCCAGGTAGTTGTAATACGCAGTGTAGGTGTCAAGGATGACATCCTGCCGCGTACCTCTCAGATTCTGCCGGGATGCGTGAGCGAGGTCGGCCGATTGTGCAATCCCGGAGTAGGTTTTTCCGAAATCGAAAATAAGCTGTTGACCCTGGAATCCCGCGCTGTATGAGTCATAGTTTCTTGAGACGATGAAACTGCCGAAGACCGATGTACCACCGGTCCTCGTCAAACCGGCCGAGCCGCTGATTTGCGGGAAAAGAGCTGATCGGCTCAACTTCAAATTCGCCTCTGACTCCTGAAGGTTGCCCTCCGAGACTCTGATCTGTGGATTGTATCTTAACGCAACCTGGACACACTGTTCCAGACTTAGAGTGTCGGATTGCGGGTCTGCGGTTTCCGCTTTCTGAACGGGCTGCGCAAACATGACTGTCGGTAGCAATAACGCAAAAAGGATATACTTTTTCATAGTTCCAATATTAATTGTGATTATAGACGGCGGACCTGGGTGGAAGTTCTGTTCTACAGCTTGTAGCCTATCTTCCTCAGAAAATCGTAGCGCGCTTGTTTGTCGGACCCCGTTTCAATCCCCTTTGACTTGACTCCATCGATGACCCCCAGGATCCCACGCCCCTGATCTGTCTCGGCGACAATCACTTCAACCGGATTCCCTGTCGCGCAATAGATATTCGCCACTTCGGGTATGCTTTTGATCGTATTGAGAATATTGATTGGGAAACCCTCTCTCATGAAAATGATAAACGAGTGTCCGGACGAGAGGCTCAACGCAACCTTCGTCGCCAGCTCAGTCAACTCGTCATCGTTGCCGCTGAATCTGACGAGCGCAGGCCCGGAGGACTCACAGAAAGCCACTCCAAATTTCAATTGGGGAACAGTCTGGACTATCGCCTCATGCAAATCTTCTATTGTCTTTATAAAATGTGCCTGCCCGAGAATAAAATTTACTTCTTCAGGTTTGTCAATTCTTACGACTTTAAGTTCCATGTTATCCTCCTTTGTGTTTCTCACATCGCACTCCACTCGTCCGCGAGCTTACTTACATAGACCAGGTGACCACCCACGATCGTTCCAAGGACAGGATCGTCAGGAATTTCTGAAACCGGTATCTCTTTGAAATCGTCCCGGAAAATTGTAAAGTCCGCACACTTCCCCACTGTAATGGTCCCTTTTAGTTTCTCCTGGAAGGCACCGTATGCCGGCCAAACCGTAAATGCTTTAAGAGCGTCCGTAAGAGTCATGCACTCCCTGGGAAAGAAGCCGTCGTCAAAATCAGAGCTGTCTTGAGCGGCGTCCGGAGTCAGGTAGAAATACTTGGCAGCATCCGAGAAAGAGCGGGGCAATCCATTTACGTCCTTCCTTGTGACCGACGCAAAGATGCCCACTCGCGGGTCAGGGTTTTCATCCGGAAAATCAGTTCCGCCGATGATAATGCTTCCATCATCAAGTAGAGATCGCCAGGCGAACACGTTCTTTGTTCTTTCAGGCCCGAGCCTTGACTCCGCCCAGTACATGTCCGACGTACATGTCGCCGGCTGCATAGAGGGTATCACACCCAATTGATGAAAGCGCGGAATGTCACTCCTGAGAAGAACATCCACTCCTTCGATCCGTAGCCGTGGATCTTCCGCGCCAACAACTTTAAGCGCCTTCCCGTATGCGTTAAGCACCACGTCATTTGCCCTGTCACCGTGAGCTTCTGTGCACACCTGGAAACCGGAGGAGACCGACGCTATTGTCAGATTCTCCAGGTCTTTCTCTCCGAACTGTGTTGAGCCATACTGTCCCGGATCATCCGAGTACTGTCTTACAAGAGCCGCCTGGCGGGAAGCGAGCGACCCGTCCATGTCGACTCGAACTGAGCGCATGGTGAAATAGTTTTTGTATCCGACGATCACTCCTTTCTTGAGGACGCCCGGCAGTGTGCTGTCGTTGCCGTCGTACATTGCATAGATCCGAATCTTCAACTTTCCCCGATCAGCCAACGACTTGTAAGCTTCGAGTGTGTGTCTGTCGATTCCGGCGTCCTGGACCTCAGTGATCCCGTAACGAGCGCACGTATCGGTGGCAAGTTGGATAGCGTCTTCTATCTCGCCTTCAGATGGCGGTGGTATGTACCGGGTTATCAAGCCTATGGCTGAACCAGTGAAGATGCCGGTAGGCTTTCCCTTCCCGTCCCTGATGATTTCTCCGCCCTCAGGAGCCTTCGTGGAGCCGTTGATTCCAGCGAACTCGAGTACCTTCCGATTCACCCAGATCGACTGGCCATCCGCGCTCACGAGGAAAACGAAGTTGTCCGGTGCCGCCTTATCCAGCAAGCCTGAAACTGACGACATTTTCTCGTGCCAGAACCTTGCATCCCACCCTCGACCCCGAATCCATCCGCCGGGCCTCGTCCTGGCAGTCGCCTCTTCAACGAGCTTTGCCACTTCCTGCGGCGAACGAGTGCCTGACAAATCAATAGTCTGAAGACTCATTCCGAGATCGAGCATGTGCGCATGACCATCTATGAGTCCAGGAAGTACATATGCTCCGTGGAGATCGATCGTGACCTTTCCGTTGAAATGAGACTCAACACCGGCTCTAGTTCCTACGCCGACGATCCGTCCGTCATTGATGGCTACGGCTTCTGCGAGTGGAAGAGTCGAGTCGAGCGTCTGGAAGCTCCCATTCGTCAGGACAAGGTCAACTTTGAGTCTCTGAATAGAACACGAGGCAATGGTCAGGGCAAGCAGAGAAAGAAACGCGATTCTGAAATACTTCATCAACTCCTCATCTCATTCGTTCAAATTTACAAAACGGCCGGGCAATTCACTATAACCAAGGGTCGGATTGTGAAACTCGGAGCATACCGGTATATTCTTCCATCGTCCACACTGTGTTTCACTATGTCATAATCAAACGATGAAGGAGAATCATGATGGATCATTCCATGAGCACTACGACCTTTGAACTGTACGGATACAAAATCGTGAAGCAGCACGGAGTCGTACGAGGCATAACGGTCCGATCAAGATCAATATTCGGCACTGTCGGAGGATCGCTGCAAACTCTTTTTGGCGGTAACATTAGTCTTTTCACCGAGCTCTGCGAGAAGAGCCGCGAGGAAGCTTTCGAGATGATGCTGGAACACGTAGAACAGGTGGGAGCAAATGCTGTCGTCGGCGTCAGGTATGACGCCACCGAGCTCATGAACGGAGTGACCGAAGTCCTCTGCTACGGCACTGCAGTAACAGTCTCGCGAGTTTAACTTCCGGCGACAAAATCCGATAAATACCTGGACGGTCATATCATGACTTACCGTGCAGTCTCCGCGCGCGGACTGGATTTCTCCGTTAGCGGACTCATGCTAAATTAGACCGTATCCAGAAGCTGGCTTACAAGCCATCTTGAAAAATTGTCGGATTTCCCCCACAAAACCACAGGGTTAAATCATGAGCAACTCAAACAACAGAATCAGCTTCTTCGAAAATGTAAACCGCAATTTCGACAGGGCTGCACAATTCACGAGCTACCCAAAAGGCTTGCTCGAACAGATTAAAGGTTGCAACAGCGTCTATTCTTTTCAATTTCCAGTCCGTACATCCAGAGGTCTCGAAGTAATGCGTGGCTGGCGGGTCGAACACAGTTACCACAAACTTCCTGTCAAGGGAGGAATACGTTACTCTGAACATGTCGATGAAGACGAGGTGAAAGCTCTTGCTGCGCTGATGACCTACAAATGTGCCGTTGTGGACGTACCCTTTGGCGGCGCAAAAGGGGCCGTAAAATTCAACCCGAAGAACTACTCATTGACTGATGTTGAGCTAATAACGCGGCGGTACACTTCGGAGCTCATAAGAAAGAACTACATCGGGCCAGGTGTTGACGTGCCTGCTCCGGACTATGGATCGGGGCCACAGGAAATGGCATGGATCGCCGACACTTACGCCACATTCAATCCCGGGAGAATTGACGCCCTTGCCTGCGTGACTGGAAAGCCGGTCGCTGAAGGCGGAGTGCGCGGCAGGACTGAAGCCACAGGCCGGGGAATCTTCTATGGATTGCAGGAAGCGTGCGGGAATGAAGAGGACATGAAGAAGCTCGGATTGACACGCGGGCTGGCAGGAAAACGTGTCGTCGTACAGGGACTCGGAAACGTTGGCTACCATGCTGCCAAGTTTTGCCAGGAAGCTGGAGCCTACGTAGTGGCACTTGCTGAATTTGAAGGAGCTATTTACAACCCGAAAGGGCTGGACATCGACCAGGTCGTTAAACACCGAAGAGAGACCGGCTCGATCCTGAAATTCCCGGGAGCGAAGGACGTCCAACGTTCCGCGGAGGCACTGGAGCTCGAATGTGACATATTGATTCCCGCTGCACTTGAAGAACAGATCACCGAGGAAAATGCTCCGAGGATAAAAGCAAAGATCATCGGAGAAGGAGCCAACGGCCCGACGACTGTTGCCGCGGAGGAAATACTCATGAAGAAGGGCGTCATGGTGATCCCCGACATGTACCTGAACGCCGGTGGAGTGACTGTCTCTTATTTTGAATGGCTGAAGAATCTATCACATGTCCGATTCGGAAGGATGGACAAAAGGTTCGAGCACTCGGCTTTCGACAAGATGCTTCATGCCGTCGAGCAATCGACGGGTAAATCTTTTTCGGACCATGAAAGGCTGTCGATCACGAAGGGACCTGATGAGATCGATCTCGTCAACTCAGGACTTGAGGAGACGATGACCGGCGCTTATAATCAGATAAGAGAGACCCTCAAGAGCAACAGCAAAATTCCGGACCTGAGAACCGCCGCCTTTTTAAATGCCATCAACAAGATCGCGACGGCGTACATAGAACTCGGGATATTCCCGTAAGACCGCCTCATTGCCGGGACGCAAAGGCGCGATAACGAATTCTTCTTTCAGTGCTGCCCTCGCGTCTTTGTGTCCCAGCGGTAGATTTACTCCTAGAACGGCCTCGATATACGGACGCCAAATGTGGGCGAACCGCTCTTGTCTGTTCTCCAGGCCAGGAAAATTCGGAAATTTCCGCTGCCATTGCCAAGCCCGATGCCGTAATCCGATTTGAAACCCTTCAGATTCATCAGCTCCCAACCCTCCGTTAGACCCGCCGAACCTGCATCCTGCACCTGGCCAACATCGCTGAAGAGAATGAGAGTCATGGTGTTAACCGGGAAGAAACTCGAATGTCTGAACAACTCAGGGCTAAACAAGAACTCGCAGTTGAAGAGGACGAGTCTGTTGCCGGAGAATTCCTTGTACGGGAAGGCGTTCAACGTGTTGAAGCCGCCGATCTGGTATGAGCGCTGCAGCGGGAGTACACCGCCCGACGTCCCCGCCCTTAATCTCATGTTGAGCTGTAACCCTCTGAAGAGCGGCTGGTACCGGACGACATCAGCGGTCACCATCCTGAAGTCAAAGTCACCGCTCACAGTGGTCTCTCCACGAAGATCCGCTACCCAGCCAGTGCGCCTGGTCTCGCCCGTGTATTGACGGTGCTGAAGATCCACAACAATGCTTCTCATCCATCCGGGGGTGATCGCCGGGTTGTCACGAAACATCTTATGTCCGCCGAATATCGACCAGTTGGTATTGTCGGAAAGCGACGCATACTTGTCGACGTCGAAGCTCAGTGTGATCCTCGAATTCATATCGTAGTACTGCGCAACATGGATTGACATTCCGTCGCGCGAATAGTAGTCCATGAAATCTTCCTTCGCCAATATTGAATAAACGAGATTCTCCTTTGGATCGATTATCCAGTAATCCTTTGAATCTGTGAGCGAATGCCCCTCCAATCCGATCTCGAACCTGTTTTCGTTGCCGAACCACTTGTCGAGGCCGAGCTGGTATCTCCACCTGTGAAGAGCAAACGCGTAGCCGACAAAGCCATATGGAGAAACTGTCTCGGCACCACTCCAGAAATATTCCTTGTTTTGCCCAAGGCCGAGGAATAAGCCGTCGACTCTATTGTAGTTTGCCGCCACTCTTTCGAAGATGAAATTTGGGTTTTGCCATATTTCCGGATGCTCGGTCAACCGCAGCGCACCGGTGATGCTCCGCCTCGTCTCGAGGTCGCTTCCGCCACGCTCGATCACGTCGCCTTCAATTCTGGCGCTTCTGCTGATGTGTGTCTTCCCATTGATCACGACCACGTCTCCCGTCACTTTGGCGTTTTGACGAACGTACGCATCGCCGTTAACTACGATTATGCTTCCATCAAGAGTCCCGTAAATGAACGCATCTCCATTCAGCACTTTCACATCCTTATCCATGACGTCGCCGGCTTCAAGAGTGTAGTCACCGTTTTCCACGACCGCGTCTTCGACATTGTATATGTCTGCCGCGTCCCTTGCCAGCTGCGCCGCGTTCTCAGTAGCCTCGCGGATCTCTTCTCCAAGCGAAGTCATTGTCTGAGAAAGTTTTTCAAGCTCTTCCCTGTCCGCCTCGCTGAACTGCTGAGTTGAATCGGTGCGTTGTTTCAACAAACGGTAGGACTTCTCGATCCTTTTGACCTCGGAACGCAAGGAATCTATTAGCCCGCCCTGACTCGAATACGTTGAGTCTTTCTCCTGAGCCGACGCTGCAGTCGAAATCGCGAGCATAGCACAAATCAGGAAGCATGGAATCAACCATTTCATCTTCAAAACTCCTTTTATAGAGGAATCTACGAAATGGTGTTCTTTTGTTACAATCTTCTAATTGCGGGACGGGGATTCTTCGGCAGTTGACTCTAGTGGATGGAAGTTCAGTGCAGGCAAATACTCCAGAGCGCCGTGATAATAGGCAAGCTCAAAGTAGTGCCGCATCCCGGCAATTTCCTGTTCACCGAGATCGAACTGAACGTTGTCGGTAAGGTATGTCCTCACAAGATTGAAATCCGCGCCATACTCCGCAGCCGCAGCTCGGCACACTGCATCGATGTTGTCGAGGCCGAGGTTTTTGGACGAGATGATCGCCTGAACGTCATCCAGGGTTAATGCTCCCGGCTTTCCGGCCCAGACAGCGAAGACAAACGGCAGTCCGGTCATATCGTGCCATTCTTCCGCGAGATCGAGATAATTTACACCCGCCGATTCCGTCTTGAAAAGCGCTGTGTCCCCGATTACCAGGGCCGCATCCGCGACAGCCAGCATCTTTTCTATGTCAGGTTTTGCAGCAATGAACTCCGGTTTGATTTCATACCTTTCGGCGAGAATGATCTTGGTGAGGACAACCGACGTCATCGAACTTATGTCAAGCGCCACCCTGCGAATGCTTCTAAGATCCCTGTTGAAGTACAATCTTATGCTGTTGACGGCACCGTGGGCAATGATTCCGCATTCCGGCACGATCCTCAATGATGGACTATTCTTGGCGTAAGCGATACTCGGTATCAGTGCCACATCCAATTTCCCGGCGTTCAAATCTACTGCGAGAGCGGATGGAATGGCCTTGACGAGATCGAAGTTGTGGGGGAAGAGGTTGTTTTCTATTCCATAGATTAGCGGCTTAGTGTTGAGGAAACTTACCGCCCCCAAACGTTTCTTCTTGTGAAGATATTTTGGATCAGACATATTCACACCTTTTTGTTACCTGGCTTTTGGCTCAGGCAAAGCTTTCGATTGTATGATAGAGTGCATCACGTTCGATCGGGATTCTCCCGGCATCCTTTATAAGCTTGACGAGTTGCCGCTTCGTCAAGGATGTTTCAGTCGACGCCCCGGCCATGCGGAATACCCGCTCATCACGGACCGTCCCATCAAGATCGTCTGCGCCGAATCCGAGGCTGATTTGTGCCACCTTGGGACCCATAGAGATCCAGTATGCCTTGATATGCGGGAAATTGTCGAGCATCAGCCTGCTCACCGCGATGCTCTTTAGATTGTCGACGCCCGTTGCCCATTGCGTCGAGTCTTCGACATGCGGATGGTATGCCAGCGGGATGAAAGCGAAGAACCCTCTCGTTTCATCCTGGACATCACGAAGACGAAGGAGATGGTCGACTCTCTCTTCGATCTTCTCCATATGACCGTAGAGCATCGTGGCATTGGAGGGAATCCCGAGACTGTGCGCAGTCTTGATCACGCTGATCCAGTCGTCCGCACCGATTTTGTCGGCGAACATTTTCTGGCGCACACGCTCACTGAAGATTTCCGCGCCGCCGCCGGGCATCGCGTCAAGTCCGGCTTCCTTGAAATCGAGCAACACCTTCTCCACGGTAAGACCATACAGCCTTGCGAAGAAGTCGATCTCAACGGCTGTGAAGGCCTTGATGTGAATTCTCGGATCGATCTTCTTTATGCCACGGAGAAGGTTGAGATAGTAATCGTACGGAAGGCCATTGTGCAGTCCGCCGACCATATGCATCTCGGTGATATTCTCTTTGTCGCTCTCGACAGTATCAAAGATCTGCTGAAGGCTCATCAAAAAAGCGCCTTCCTGGCCTTCCTTCCGGTAGAACGAACAGAACTTGCAGTCGAGCTCGCAGATATTTGTATAGTTCAGGTAGTAGTTCTTGACGAAGTATGTATTCGAGCCATTGTGCCTTTCCCGAACAAGATTTGCCATATACCCCAGTGCGAGGAGGTTGTTGGTTTCATACAGCCTTATGCCATCTTCACGGTCCAACCTTTCGCCAGCCTTCACCTTTTCGCATAGGTTCTCTAGACCAGCAAACGCGTCGGTCTTCTGAAGTATCTCCTGCATCTCTTCTCCGCCTTGCGGCCCAATGGTCGTCAAGTCAGCTCCGCTCCACCTGGATCCGTCTGACTGAACCACTCTGCCTCCGATTTGTTATGTGGTCTTCTGTCGAACTGCCTTGCTTGCCAACTCTCTCAGGTAGAAAAGTTTTGCGCGCCTTACCTTGCCTTCGCGGACAAGCACGATCTTTGCGATGCGGGGTGAATGAATCGGGAAGATTCTCTCCACACCGACCCCATTCGAGATCTTGCGGACCGTGAACGTCTCTTTCAGACCGGCGCCCCGGCGGCTTATCACGATTCCTTCAAAGTCCTGGATGCGTTCCTTGTCGCCTTCGATGACACGGAAGTGGACGTTTACGGTATCGCCCGGCCGGAACTGAGGCAGATCGGTTTTCAGGTGAGCTGCTTCAACTAGTGCTATCTTGTTCATTTTATGTTCTCCATTTTCTCAGACTAATTTGAGCCTAATGCCTCTCGCCATTCGGCTCGGACAAAAACTTTTCCATCATATCGGGCCTGCGTTTCATGGTTCGTTCCACACATTTCGCCTCGCGCCATTTTCTCACCTCTTCATGGTTCCCGGCGAGGAGGACTTCAGGGACTTTCATGCCCTTGAAATCTGCAGGTCTGGTGTATTGCGGTGAGTCGAGCAGGCCCGCC
The DNA here is from genome assembly GCA_964603995.1 of uncultured Bacteroidota bacterium. GTDB lineage: Bacteria > Bacteroidota > Ignavibacteria > Kryptoniales > JAKASW01 > JAKASW01. The sequence goes on from CAZRXH010000066.1 coordinate 15,016, forward strand.
TGGAACGAATCGTTCAGCGCGCTCTCGCTGTCTCCGAGGGCCCCGGGAAGTAGTCTCACTATTGCGTCTACCACAGCAAGCACGGCAATCTCTCCGCCCGTCAAGACGTAGTCACCGATAGAAATCTCACGCGTGACAAGTCGCTCCCTGATCCGTTCGTCGATCCCTTTATAGTGGCCGCAGATAAAGATCAGATTCTCCTTCAATGAGAGGTCGTTCGCCATTCTCTGATTGAAAGTCTCACCGTCCGCTGTCAGAAGAATCACTTCGTCATAATTACGCTCGGACAGCAGAGCCTCTACCGCTTCGAATACAGGCTCCGGCTTAAGGACCATACCGGCACCGCCGCCGTATGGAGAATCGTCGACCGTTTTATGCTTGTCGTGGGCATAGTCCCTCAGATCATGCACTACGATCTCGACGACATTTCTCTCCTGCCCCTTCTTCAGCATACTCTCGCCGAGAGGGCTTTGAAGCATCTTGGGGAATGCGGTAATGATGTCAATCCTCATCGACGCGTCCCCTCTTTTCGGTCGCCCTGTCTCCGATAATCCCTTCGATCAGTTCTACGGTTATTTCCTTTCTTTCAACATCAACGTTCTTGACGAACGCATTCACGAACGGTAGGTTGAACTGTGTGCCGTCATCCATGGAGATTAGAAGGATACTCTGCATCAGATTGGAAAGGACATTTTCAACGACTCCAATCTTTTCACCGTCGTGGTTCTTCACGTCCATACCGATGAGGGAATCGACAAAAAAGGTTCCCGCGGGCGGCGCTACACGCTTGGACTCCGGGACAAACACTTCGGCGCCGAGGAACGCCGTCGCGTCGTCGTAAGAATTGACTCCCTTCATTTTCATTACAGCATAGTTCTTCACAAATTCACTCTTTTCAATTTCGACCTTCGCGGTCTCCGCTGAATTCGGCTTTCTGACAAACACTTCATCGAGTCCCGAAAAACGCTCCGGGAAATCGCTCATGGGCTCAACCTTCAAGTCGCCTTTGCTGCCGCGGACTTTTCTGACTACACCAATAAGGATAAGCTCGTCCATCTCATCTTTTTCGAACAACAAGGCCTCCTCTTACCACAGGCCGCTTTCAAGGAGCCTCCCGGCGCAATCGATAGGTTCGCCTGAAGACGGAGTCTGCAGCGAGGGATACTACTTGTCGATAATTTCGAGGATAGCGCGCTTGCCTTCTCGCGCGGCAACCGCGCTCAACAGAGTTCGAATCGCGTTGGCAGTACGCCCCTTACGGCCGATCACTTTTCCAACATCCTCCGGATCAACCTTAAGTTGGAAGACCACTTTATTGGCCTCCCTCTCCTCATGGGTCAACTGAACGCTATCAGGTTTGTCCACCAGTTTCCTTACTACATAATCAACGAAGTCATGCATTGCGGACCTCCTTTTCGTGCCAGACTCAACGCCTCCAGCGAAAAAGGAGATGAGACTGGCTTCACTTGAGCCTGATAACCATCCATCCACCGCTGTGGACGGACCGCTTCTAGTCTTTCTCCCGAATCAAATGGGAGTCAGATAGTTGAAGATGTGTCACAGCCCTTCCGCTCTCCCCCAGTGTCGGCAGGATTCTGCGGTTAATGTGACAGCAAGTACTACAACTAAACTCAAAGCTCACTACGACAAACTCAAGCAGGCTGTTCGGTCGCGGGCGCCGGCTGGGCTCCTGCTTCTTTAACAGGGGCAGACTCGGGTGCTTTCTTTGCTTTCTTCGATGCCTTGCGTCTCTGTTTGCGTTCGGCATCGCGTGCAAGCTTGGCCTCCTGGCCCGCCTGCCACTCAGCCAACTTCTGCGCTACGGCAGTCTCGTCCAGACCTTTCTTCATCAAATACCATTTGTACCACAAACCTGATCTACGAAGGAGACTACGGACGGTGTCGGTCGGCAGCGCACCGCGCTTCAACCACTTGAATGCCTTCTGTTCGTTGAACCTGATCTCCGCAGGGGTGGTCAGCGGATTATAAGTCCCGACTGTCTCGAGAAAGCGTCCGTCGCGAGGCGACCTCGAATCTGCCGCGACAACTTTATAAGATGGTTGGTTCTTGCGTCCTGTCTTTCGTAGTCTTAGCCTTACCGCCAAATTATCCTCCAAATTTTAAAAGGGGAAACGCATGTTTGCCAAGGCAGCCTTTCCGAACTTTCCTTTGGAAAGGGTCTTAAACATCCTCTGCATTTCCGAGAATTGTTTCAAAAGTCTGTTAATTTCCTGAACCGTCGTACCGCTTCCGGCGGCGATTCTCTTCCTTCGTCTTCCATCTATTATGTCCGGCTTCTCTCTCTCCGAGACAGTCATGGAGTTGATGATCGCCTCGATTCTCACGAGCGCTTTGTCATCTATGGTCGCGTTGCGGACAGCGCCGGATACACCGGGGATCATGGACAGCACGTCTTTCAACGGACCCATTTTCTTGATCTGCTTCAGCTGGTCCCTGAAATCTTCCAGCGTGAGTTCATTTCTCTTGAGCCGCTGCTCAAGCTTTGCAGCCTTCTTCTCATCGACCTGTTCCTGGACTTTCTCGACCAGTGTTACTACATCGCCCATCCCAAGGATGCGAGACGCCATCCTGTCCGGATGAAACACTTCGAGCTGATCGAGCTTCTCGCCCAAACTCACAAACTTTATCGGCTTCTGCACGACCGATCTGACAGAGAGCGCCGCGCCGCCGCGTGCATCGCCGTCCAGTTTCGTCAGGACGACTCCGTTGAAATCAAGCCTCCGGTTGAATTCCTGAGCAGTGTTTACAGCATCCTGCCCTGTCATCGAATCAACCACGAAGAGTATCTGATGCGGCTTGACCGCGGTCCGCACGGCCTCCGCCTCGCGCATCATCTCCTCATCGACATGAAGTCTGCCCGCCGTATCGATAATAGCAATATCGCGCGCGTTCTTTCTCGCGTAGTCTATGGACTTCGCAGCAATGTCAACAGCAGAAGCTCCTCGCTCCAGGTACACCGGTATGTTGATTTGTTGCCCGAGGGTCTCAAGCTGGTCGATAGCCGCCGGTCTGTGAACATCGCAGGCGACGAGAAGCGGATATCTGCCTCTCGCCTTCAGGTAGTTCGCGAGTTTTGCCGCGAAGGTGGTTTTGCCTGACCCCTGAAGTCCCGCAATCATGATCACATTCGGGATTTCCTGCGTCAGTTCCAGCTCGCTCGTTGCGCCGCCGAGAAGCTGTACCATCTCATCGAAGACTATCTTGATGAAGACCTGGCCAGGATCCAGACTCTTGGCCACATCCTTGCCGACGGCTTTCTTCTGGACCTCGTCGGTAAACTGGCGCGCGACTTTGTAGTTGACGTCACCTTCGAGAAGTGCGCGACGCACCTCTCTCACCGCATCTGAAATATTCTCATCTGAGATGCGTGCCTGTCCACTCAGCCGGTGGAAGATACCTTCGAACTTCTCGGAAATCTGTTCAAACATACTACAAAAGATTCAAAATTTGCCTGAAAATTTACGCAAAACCGGAGATTGTTGCAAATTCAGCTTTGACTGGGTATTGGCTCAATTTGGTTTCTCCCGCTGATTGCGCAGATGATCGCCGATCATTAATCTGCGCTTATCTGTGAGATCTGCTCCGTGCCGGTAAATTGGAAAAGAAGGTCTCACAGTCGTAAAGTGGTGTAATTCCGGGA
>CAZRXH010000067.1:0-14415 GCA_964603995.1 uncultured Bacteroidota bacterium
GCCATAAGAATTCCTGCGATAGTTCCGACCATCAGGAGCGCCGCCACGGCTTCTGCACCGACATTGAACAGCCGGAAGATCACTCCCACCGCAATCGGCGTCCCAACAGCGAGAAGGCCGGGGCCGACCATACTTCGCAGCGCACCGCGAGTGACAATATCAACGGTCCGGCCGTAATCGGGCTGTTCCGTTCCGGCGAGGATACCAGGTTTCTCTTTGAACTGAGCCCGCACATCGTTAATCACATAGTATGCGGCTTTGCCCACCGCTTTTATCGCGAGTGAGCTGAAGAGAAACACAAGAGCGGCTCCGAGAAGCGCCCCGACAAACACTTCAGGCCTCGCGATGTTCACGGAAATCATCGCTGGCAGGCCCTTTTCCTTCAAGAGAACATTCACATCGTCGATGTACGCGGAGAACAGAAGGAACGCGGCGAGCGCGGCCGAGCCGATCGCATACCCCTTGGTCAGGGCCTTTGTCGTGTTTCCGATCGCATCCAGGCGGTCTGTCTTCTTCCTGACGTTCTCAGGTTGTCCGCTCATTTCAACGATGCCACCGGCGTTGTCGGTGATTGGACCGAACGTGTCCATGGCAAGGATGTACGCCGCCGTACCGAGCATTCCCATCGTGGCCACTGCGGTTCCGAAAAGTCCGGCGTTCGGAATTCCCGTCGCCAAGCCGAGGTAATATGAGCCGATAATCGCGGCAGATATGACAACAACAGGCATCCAAGTTGACTCCAGGCCAACGGCGAACCCGGTGATGATGTTTGTCGCGGGCCCGGTCTGAGACGCCTCGGCTATAGACTTAACAGGCCTATATTTATATTCCGTGAAATACTGCGTGATAAAAACAAAGGCTATGCTGGTGAGAATTCCGACCACGCCGGCAGCAAAGAAGAATATCCAGGCGTTGGGGGCTTCAGGTGTGTCGAGGAGCCAGCGCGAACCGACGAAGAATCCGACTGCCGCGAGCACGGATGTGATATAATAGCCCCGGTTCAAAGCCTTCATGGGATCCACGTCTTCCCTGGTCCTGACAGCCATTACGCCGATTATAGAGGCGATAAGCCCGAATGCGCGGACGACCAGGGGAAACATGATTCCTTTCAATCCGAAGAAGTGGAACAGTGCGACGCCCAGAATCATCGCTCCGATATTCTCGGCCGCCGTCGATTCGAACAGGTCAGCACCACGGCCGGCGCAGTCGCCGACGTTATCGCCCACGAGGTCCGCTATCACTGCTGGATTCCGCGGATCGTCTTCGGGAATGCCAGCTTCGACTTTACCGACAAGGTCGGCTCCCACATCCGCAGCTTTCGTATAGATTCCGCCGCCCAGCTGCGCGAACAGCGCGACGAATGAAGCACCGAATCCAAATCCGACAATCATGAACGGGATCTTTTCGATCGGTGTGCCCATAACCTGCAGCGCTCCGAATAGTCCGCCGACGCCGAGAAGGCTCATGGCGACTACGAACAAGCCGGAGACAGCACCGCCTCTCATCGAAATTTGCAGGGCACGGTTCAGTGACGACATCGCAGCACTTGCCGTCCGTGTATTAGCTCTTATTGAAACAAACATACCTATGTACCCGGCGATCCCTGAACAGAGCGCGCCGAAAAGAAATGCCAATGCAGTATAAGAAGCCAGACGCACCGGGTCGACCGGGTCATTAGGCATTGGACTTCTAACAAATGCATAGAGCACGAAGATTATTCCGGCAGTAACGACGCTCAGCATCGCAATCGTCGAGTATTGTCTCTTCAGAAACGCTTCCGCGCCTTGGCGAATTGCGTCCCCGATTTTTTGCATCTCAGGCGTTCCACGATCCTGTTTCATGATTCGAAGCGCAAGGTACACCGCGAACAAAAGTGAGAGCACACTGATCGACAGAATTAGTCCTAATTCCACTATCGTTTCTCCTCTTTTACGGTTAAGATTTTTTTGGGATGTAGAGAAAAAAGAAAAGGCGTGTCTACACTTCGAACTGAAGCCCGATGTCTTTCATTTACACTAAAAAGTTTCGGTACGTCTGGGCACCGAGGCGCTCCGATGCGCTGGTACGCAGGCGCGATTCGAAGTCTCACGCCTTTCAAGGAAGCACTACTATTCGCAACCCAATGATTTTTGGAGCTTGATCATCTGATCGTTTTTCGGATCCGTTCTCAGAACTATCTTTATCTCCTTGCATGCCTCGTCTATCTTACCCATCAGCGCATAATCCTGCGCCAGCAAGGCATGTGTCTTGGAATCTTTTGAATCGTACTTCAGGGCTATCTGGAGATTCTTGAATGCGTCTTCGTACTCCTTCTTCGCATCATCGGGGTGATCTTTCGAAAGCTTGCTTCCGGTTATGATCTGTGCCAGTGCCCATTGCCGGTAGGCTTCGTTAAGGTCTGCAGAATGATCCCCTGTGGTATCGTTTACTGCAATCTTGATAAAACTCTGATACACATTCTTCGCGCTTTCCAGCGAGTCATCGAATATCAATGCCCTGGCCAGCCAGAGACTTCCCTGATAACTGTCGGGCTTCTGCTCCACTACCTTCCTGAGAGCAGCCACCGCGTCAGTATAGTTTTGAATAATGAAGTAGCACAGTCCCATGTTGAGCCTGGCCGCCACATCGGTGGAATCAAGCGCCAGCCGCTTCTGAAAATGCACGATCGCTTCATTGTAATGTTTCGCGGCGAAGAGTGTGTTTGCCAGGAAATACTCGATTTCTGAAAGAGTCGTGTCTATTTTTACCGCGCGAGACCACGCATCTATCGTGGTATTCGTATCGTGGACAGCGTTCGCGGCAAGACCGTAACGAACAAGCTCCCTCACATTCATCGAATCAATCGGGATCGTCTTGTACAAATTGTAAGATTCCTGCGACTGCTTTTCAAAGTAGTACGACGCGGCGAGGGATTTCTTTGCTTCCAGCGAGTTCGGATTCTTGGAAAGATATTCCTGGAAATATTTCACTGCGTCCGTGAAGAGATGGGCATTGTATGCACAGTCGGCAAGCTCATAGAGAACCTTGTCATCGTTGGGAACAAGCTGGTGATACTTCTGAAGAAACGGGAAAGCTTCGCGATATCTCTTGTTCACGTACAAGAGGTCACCCGCCTGATACTGGCCCTGAGGATTGTTGGGCGCCACCTCGGAAACTTTCAGGAATTGTTCGTATGCGTCCGCTCCGTCATTATTCTTCAGGTAAGTGTTAGCGAGCTTGAGTCTGACCTCGATGTTTGTCGAATCAATCTTGAGAGCATCTTTATAATTCTCGATCGCGGGATCATATATGTTCTGTGCCCTGTACACGTCAGCAATTCCTTCGAGGGCGCGGGGATCTTTTTCGTTCATGTCGCGTGCCTTATAGAAGGCCTGCATCGCCTGGTCGAGGGAATCGGCGGCGATATACGTCTCTCCAAGAGACAGGACGTACTCTTCGTTTTTTGAATCGTAGTTGATAGCCAAATTATAATTCTTCAGTGCATCCGTGTACTTCTTCTGACTTGAATATACCTGGCCCAGCCCATAGTAGGCAGGGGCAAGCTCGTTATCGAGCTTGACCGCCTTGCTAAGATAAAATTCGGCGCTGTCGAGGTTCTTGAGGCAGAGAAATGCTCGCCCGATATACAGATTTGCCCTTTCTGAATTTGGCTTTTCAGCCACAGCCTGTCGGAGAAGAGGGAGGGCGCCAGTGCAGTCATTTTTGTCCAGAAGCCCCATGCCCTGCTTCAGCGCATCCTGGGCATATGCTTTCAAACTGAAAGATGACAGGAAGAGAACAAGAGAAAGTGTAATAAATTTCTTCATAGTGGTTGGTCGTTTAATTGGACAAGTCTTACAGGCATGGTGGCCGGAACAAGCCCGTTATTAAGGAAAATTTGCTGACCGGAGGCGCTCGCGGCAAACGTCAGGAATCCGGCTCCCAGCCCATCGTCAAGATTTCTGGTGAGGAAATATATGGGGCGCGTCAATGGATAGTAATGCCGATAGACATGCGCCTGGTACGGATAGTAGTAACTTCCGAATGAATTCGGATCGACAAACTTCATATCGCTGGAATCGACCTCTGCTATTTCAATAGCTCGCGGTGCCGGATCCTCGCTGGGGAGAAGGCTGGCTCCCGAGTTTAGCCAATTCGAGCTGACAAGGCCGATGGCATTCCGCGTCTTCCTGACGAAGCTGTAAACATTGGCCATAGTCGTGCAGGGATACGCTTCCGTGAAATTCTCATTGCCAAGAACTCTGTCTTTGAAAAACTCCAATGTCCCCGAGTTGGGACTCTCGAGAGCCGGAATGATTCTCCCCTGAAAGCTTGGGTTCAGTCTTCCCCAGAGAGTTGTCTTGCCCGCAAACACGCTCCTGAGTTGAGCGGTGCTTAGCCTTGGAATCTTGTTCCTTGCATTGACGATCACTGCGACGCCGTCGAGAGCGACCCTCAGCGAGTCCGCTTCTATCTTGTACTTCTTCATCACATCAAGCTCCCCTTGGTTGAAGTATCGAGAAGCTACCACGACAGTCGTCTCGCCGTTGAGTAGTTTTGCGATTGCCACCCTTGTCGGTACAGCGTGAACAGTGATGTGAGCTTTGTTATATAGATTCATGAACTGTTCGGCGATCTTTGTCACGGCAGGTGACACCGATTCGGCACAGTAAACGTCCAACTTGCCTTCGGTGGGGGATGCCTCCGGCGCTCGCTTCTTCAGATTGCATGAAGAAACGATCAGGGCCAGAACGGCCGCCAGAACAAAGAAGCGCTTACTGATCGTCATAGTGCCTTGATTTGGTATGCGTCACCACGTAGCGATAGATTCCCCAGAGCACCAGCACGATTCCAAGCGTGATTCTGAATTGCTCAGGGAAATTCTGCCGAAAATACGCTCCAAAAATAACAAAAAGTCCGCCGAAAAAAAAGACGGCGGACATTAAGTAACCAATATATTTAGACAGGTTGTTCGTAATACCTCATCGTGTCGGATTCAAGCCGACCGACTGTTACTGCTGCTTCAACTTAAAAGTGAAAGGTATCACGACCCAGACTGCGACCGGGCCCTTGTTCATGATAGCAGGCGTGAATCGGTACTGCATGGCGGCGTCGATTGCAGGCTGGTTGAAGATCTCCGCATCGCTTTTCAGGACGATAGCCTTGTGCGGCTTTCCATCTTTGTCAACCCAGATCTTGACAATCACTCTGCCTTCTATACCTGCTCTCTGAGCAAGCTCCGGATACTTTGGAATGACCTGTTTGATAATTTGCGGTTCCTTCTCGACGGGGACGAAGTCAGGAGGCGGACCATCATCTTCGGGGACCTTGAAATTTCCCATTGAGACTCCGACGGAATCACCGCCGCCGCTTCCCGACGTAACAGGCCCGGCAATCTTACTCAGTTCCTGCTGTGTCGCAATTGTCTGTTCCGGTGAGACTTCCGCATCCGGTACCGGCACGGGAATGCCCACATTCGGCTTTGCCATCGGGGTAGAAACAGCGACCTGAGGCAGCGCCTGTTGATTCGTGATCGACGGAGGCGGTCCAAGTTCACTGTACTTCAACACCCTGACGACCGGTGCGTTGTCGTCTTCCCGATTCAGATATTGCGCACCCCAGTAGGCGCCCACACCGAGGAAGTGGATTGCAACGGCTATCGCCAGTCCCACACCGGTGTACTTCTGAGCGAGACGCTTGAGCACAGGGGCACCATATTGCCCGTTGGCCGCGACGTTCTCTGCTGCTTTTTTCTTTGCCATATTAGATCAACCTCCTTTTCATTGTGCGCCAACCTTCGCAAGCACTTGCTGATCTTCAGGCGTCATAGGCGCCAGACTAAAGCGCGTCACGTTGTCAAGGTTTAGTTCATCAATTATGTTTATCATGTCCTGGTACTTTGCTTTCCTGTCCACCTTTATGAGCGTAACCAGTCGGGAATTCGCTTTGTTCTGGTCGATGACCAACTTACGAAAATCTTTCCACTCGACCTTTTGCGGAGGCTGCGTTCCGATGCTCCAATAAATTGAACCATCGGGCGTTACTCTGAGCGTCATCAGATTCGACGCTGCGATCTCGACCTTTGTGTCATTTGGCGGAAGGTTAATCTCCATCGCCTGAGGGCGGCTGAAAGCGGTGGTCAACATGAAGAACGTCAGGAGAAGAAACGCGACGTCCACCATAGGCGTCATGTCAATGCGTATCGAGATCCTTCGTTTCTTCTTGTGTCCACCCTTCTTTCCACGATGTTCTGCAACTTGTACATCAGCCATGTCTAACCCTCCTTAGCGCTTCCGCTGCCGCGGAGCTCTGTTTGAAGGCTGAACCTGGAGACTTGGGCTTTCTGAAGATCGTTCATCACGTCCATAACCGGCCCGTAGTCTGCATTCCTGTCTGCCTTAATGACGGTTATCAACCTTATGTTCTGGATGCGCGCCTGAACAACAAGCTGAGCTAAGTCCTTCTCTTGAACCGGCACCGCGGGCATTAGCCAGACCGGGACGACTTTCCCGTCCTTGTCCTGAATGCCGTTTGGATACAACGGCTCAAAGATGGCTCTCATTATCTGCTGCTGATCCACTCCCATGAAAATCTGTCCCGTCGTGTCGATACTTATCGTAAGGACTCCGCTTTCAGGCAGCTTCGGCCCCTGATCCGACGTGGGCAGGGCTATCTGAACTGCCTGCGGCGGCTTGAACTGGGTCGTCATCATGAAGAACGTCAGAAGCAGCATCGCAACGTCCACCATAGGTGTCATGTCGATCCTTATGGCGAGACGCCTTTTCTTAATTTTTGGCATATGCTGAGCTCCTTAAAAGCGGTTGCTTACTTGTCAAATTTACGCGAGTTCAAGATCGCGATAATACTTGAGGTCGCCTCGTCGATCATATAGGTGAAACCGTCCACCTTATTGACGAAGAAATTGTACGCGATGATTCCTGTGATGGCCGCGATCAATCCGCCTGCGGTATTGATAAGGGCTTCAGATATTCCGATCGAGAGCTGGATGGCATCAGGTGCGCCTGCGTGGGCGAGCGCCTGGAATGCACGGATCATACCGATAACCGTACCGAGCAGTCCGACCATCGTGGCGATTGACGAGATCGTAGAAAGGACGATGAGGTTCTTCTCCAGAAGGGGTGTCTCGAGCATGGTCGCCTCTTCAATGGCGCGCTGGACTTCCGACATGTACTTCTCTGCCTGGATGTGGCTGTCCTTCAGCACTTCCTGATATCTCTCGAGTCCGTTTCGGATCACGTTGGCCATTGAGCCTCTCTGCTTGTTGCAGACCTCTATAGCCGCGCTGATATCTCCGTTGTTCAACTGGTCTTCAACGTCTTTGAGGAACTTTGTCAACGAACCTTTTCCCTGAGCTTTGCGGAGGGAGAAGAGACGCTCGAATACGTATGTGAAAACCATTATCGAGAGCATGATGAGGAGAATCACAAGAGGTCCGCCTTTTGTGATGAAATCGGGAAGGAAGTACGAGTAGACGACGTACGCAATAGCAAATGCAACGATGATGAGAATCGTCGCGAACAAGCCTTGTTTCATTTCAGTAAAGCCTCCTTTTGAAGGATTTTGTTAATGTTAAGTTGAGCAAAAGCTATTTCTTCTCTTTCGAGAAGCTGGCGACCGCGTCAATCTGCGTGTCGCGAACATCAAATACCATTGTGAGCTTGGTGACGACAAAGATGTTCTTAATGTTCTTGTTCAGGTTTGCAAGCTTCACTTCGCCGCCGTCCTTCGCGTAATGGGTATGCGCCCATATCAAAACTCCTATGGCTGTACTGTTCAGGTATGTCGTCTTACCAAGATCGACGACAAGTTTCTTATTTCCATCGGCAGACAACTTAGTCACTTCGGAACGGAGTTCATCCGTCTCGTCGCCGCCAATCAACTCCCCTTTCGGCTCTATGACCGCAATCTCGCCGTCGGCAAGCTTCGATACTTTCAACGCCATTTTCTCCTCACTTTAGTTTAGAGTTTCCTTGATTGAGTCTGAAATATCAGAAATACTGAATGGTTTTTCAATGAACGCTGAAACAAATGCAGAGAGCGTCTTGCCCTGCATCTCATGCTCCGAGATTCCCACGGCGATCATCGGCACGCCGGGTTTGACCCCGGCAGCGGCCTCGACGAAATTTCCCAATACTCTTTCGGGCATTTCTCCATCAACTATCAAGAGATCGATACGCGCCTTCATCAAACGTTCGAGTGCAGCGTCGAGATTATATTCACAGTGAACCTGGTAGCCGATCTGAAGAAGATACTGCTCGATCAGCCCTGCGACTCTAACGTCCTGCGCCGCAATAAGAACGTTCCGGGTTTTTCCTGTTACACGCACGTATTCATAACGATCAAACACGATGCCGAAGTAAAGGAACCTGGGAAACGGCAATCTGCTCTGAAAATCAATCCTTCCAGCACCTGGGGGTATACACGTAGAAGAATTCCAGCGTGCAAATTGCAAGAAAAAGATCAACATTGCAAGCCCCAGTAGTATCTGTGTCCCTGTCTCGCCTCGACGTCACAAAACCCGGCTGCGTCACAACTCCTGCCGGTATTGTTTGACTTTGGGCACATCCAGAATTAGATTAGGGGGAGTCAACAGGGAGGTAGAGAATGATTACCCACGAGGAAGTAAACCTTCTCGTGAACTATACGGCGCGGGAGGGAGTCGCTATATCGTTTTATCTGAACACCGATGGCACAGAACGAAACAAGGGTATATGGAACATAGAGACGAAGGATCTCATCAAGAACGCCCGGAAAGAGCTCGACGGCCTAAGCATCAACCGGAGATACATCGAAGCCGCTGACAACACTCTGAGGAGAATTCAGAACTTCATTTCCGCGGAGAACTTTGCACCCAGATACAAGTCGATCGCCATGTTCGCAAATGCTGTCGAAAACTTCTATCAAATATATCACCTTCCCATCGCGGTGAAATCAAGCCTGGTCTTGGATACCAACTTCTATCTGCGCCCGCTCCTGGCAATGCTGGAAGAGCATTGCAGAATCGGCGCAGTCCTCTTGGACTCCAGGCACGCGCGCCTCTTTGAAGTATATATGGGTGAAATCATCGAGCATCACGACTTCGCTACAAAGACGAAAGCTCAAAAGAAGCCGCTCCTTGAGACCTTCATGAAAAGGGAAAAACGTCTTATGCAGAGGAAGGAGGAGGAGACGCGGTTTCACCTATCATCCACGGCTGAGGCACTCAGGATACACTTCGCGCTGAGACATTTCGACAAGCTGATTATTGGCGCCCGCAAGCCGCTCGGCGATCATATGGCACGCCTCTTACATCGTGAGTTGCAGGACAGTCTCATCGCCGTCCTCGAGATGGAGCTGCATGAGAAAGAGAATGATGTGCTTGCGAAAGTCATCGATGCCGAGAAGGCTTTCGAATTCGAAGAGGAACGGAAGCTTCTCAGGAAAATCGCGAACGAGATCGAGAAGGACGGCTATGCTGTCAAAGGAATCGGCAGCGTGATCAATGCGGCGCACGATTATAACCTCCAGACACTTGCCGTTGCACAGGATTACTCGCAGCCGGGATTCGTCTGTCCGCAGTGCGGGATGCCGCACTTCGAGGGAAAGACATCCGTCTGCTGCGGGGAACAGTTGGTTCAGGTATCAGATGTGGTTTACGACCTCGTCGAAGAGGCATCGCGTCAGGGAGCTGCGATCCGACACATCCGAGGTGAAAATCTAATCGGGTCACTGGAAAATATCGCCGCCATCATTAAATTTAAGCGAGGAGAATTTGTCCGCGTCGAGGAGGCTGCGGAGACCGAAGCTTAACACCTGGATCTGATGGCTGGTCTGCACCCTTGATTGCATTCATTGCCAGCGAAGCTCCATTACGTGTCTGCCGATTAACGGTAGAATACGGACAAACGCATCGATTGCGATTCACAGCAAAGCGGTGGATCGATGACAGACGATGCTGACGGCTTTGCCGCGCCTGACGTCTTCAGGGACGAAAGAGCACCTTTTCGGTATCTGAATTAATGGTAAATTCAGGACAGGAGATGTTCCGGGTTATCGAAATTAATACGCGTTAATCTCCAACACTTAATACATAGAAAGCAGTTATTGAGTTGGGCAACCATTCGAGATCAAGGAAGAGGAACTCACAGAGACCCATGGACAGGATTGAACCGGGAGCTCTTGTGCAGGAAGACATAAAGAGAGAGCTTGTAAGGCTCTACCGGGAAGAGTTCGGGAAATCGCCCGACATAGTGACGAGTGCGCCGGGGCGGATTAACCTGATTGGTGAGCACACCGATTACAATGGCGGATACGTCCTTCCCGTTGCGATTGACCGGCGGACATACACCGCTGCCGGAAGGCGCGGCGGTGATCTCTTCATCGCATTCTCAAAGGAACTCGGGAAGAAGACGTCATTTGAAATCCAGTCCGGCAAATTTGAGCATTCGAATTTCTGGGTCAATTACATAAAGGGCGCCTGCAGCCTTCTCAGTGATCTGAAGCCAGTCAAGGGCGTGAGCTTTGCCATAGGCAGTACAGTCCCGAGAGGGAGCGGATTGAGCTCATCAGCAGCCTATGTCGTTTCGATCATCGAGGCGGTATCACGTTTGTATGATATTCAACTGAAGGACATTGAAGTTCCAATCCTCGCCCAGAGAATTGAAAACGAATTTGTCGGCGTCCAGTCCGGCATAATGGATCCATTTGTGGCGAAATTCGCCCGTGCGAACAATGCGATTCTCGTCGACGCCAGATCGCTCGAATTCAGCTACGTGCCGATTTCAGAAGGGTGCTCGATCCTCGTTTGCGTTACGGGTGTGAAGAGAGCTCTTGCCACAACGGAGTATAACAAGAGACGGCAGCAATGCCAGCAGGCAGTCGCTGTCCTCTCCGAGAAACTCGACCGGCAAGTAGAGTCGCTGAGAGAAGTCAGACTCGACGAGCTGAGAGGGGTGCAGGACGAGATGGATCCCACACTCTTCGCACGTGCACTTCACGTCATCACTGAGAGCCGAAGAGCAGTTGAAACCTCGGCAGCACTCCAGAAGAACGAGTTGGATGTTGTCGGAAAATTGATGCTCGAATCACACATGAGTCTCCGCTCCAATTATGACGTGAGCTCTCCGGAACTGGATACCTTCGTTGAGATCGCAGAACAGTTGGACGGTGTCTACGGCGCACGGATGACGGGAGCCGGATTCGGAGGAAGCGCAATTTGCCTGGTCAATTCCGAGCGTGAACAAGAACTGGCGGCCGAGATCGAATCGAGGTACAAGGATCGGGGGTATGAAGACGGTTACGTTTTCATCGCGCGCACCGGCGGTGGCTCCCAGGTCGAACGGGCGTGATTGCCTGCTCGCTCAGGGTTACCAGCACACCGCGTAGGCACAGAACGGATCAGACGACCGGCGACGATTAAGTGCGTACCGCGGTCAGCTACTTCTTCTCTTCAAATTTGAGGGCAGCAGAGTTGACACAGTAGCGGAGCCCCGTTGGCTTCGGCCCATCATCAAAGACATGCCCCAGATGTGCTCCACACTTGCTGCACTTCACTTCCGTTCTTACCATCCCGAGAGAAGAGTCCATCCCCTCGTCAAGCTTCTCACTGGAAATTGGCTGAAAGAAACTCGGCCAACCCGACCCGGATTCGAATTTAGTCTCCGAATCGAACAGCTCACTCCCGCAGCAGACGCATTTGTACATCCCCTTTCCGTGAAAGTCCCAGTACTTTCCCGTGAATGCGCGCTCTGTTCCTTTCTCCCTTGTGATGTGGTACTCCTCCGGCGTGAGCGTTTTCTTCCACTCACTATCGTCTCTCTCTATCTTCTCACTCATGATCACTCCGCTGTTTGTTCCCAATTGTAACGTTGACTCGCAACAAACAGTTCGCCATCTTCGCCCGGCAATCTCGATGGAGATCTCCTCCCTGCGACGAGTATTCAGACGCAGAGATGGTCGTGCTCTGGACGGGGCTAAATCGAACCTTCGTCTCCCGCATGTCCATGTCCTTCCTCGCGCACCGCCTTAGTAGCTGTCCACAAGACTCATGATGCTCACTTGTTTCACGATGTCGCCGATATCTTCTTTCGTCCTGAACTCCACAGTCTTGGTCTCACCGGGGAAAAGATCGAAGTAGTTGTCCGTGAAAAATCCACCATGATGCTCGCAACTCAGGCAGACATCCGTCGCGAACCTGTCGGCCGTAAGTGAAAGGGCGTATCCTTCTTCGTTTTTCAATGCGGTGACCTTGATATCGGGCTTCTGCAACTCGAGGTCCTTCGGTTCCTTGAACAGATATGTGTTGTCCGTCAGCACCTTGTCGCCAGAAACCAACCGGCTGATCAGTACTATCTTCGATTCATCCGCACCTCTGACCAGGTCGTCCTTCGCAACGCTGGCATATATCCTACTGCTGTCAGGATCCACATTCACCGGAAACTTCATTGACGATACGACCTTCCCGTCGAAGTTGACCACTCTGACCTCGAGCCGGGCTGCAACAGGGGCAAGACTGTCTGACACAATGTAGAATTCAACCGAGTCGCCCGAAGCCACCTGCGAAATCAGAAACGTGCGGTATTCCCTCTCTGCGTAATACTGCAGTGCCTTCCAGTTACCGTAATAGTCTATGCTCGACCACGATGCGACAGGCCAACAGTCATCGATCTGCCAGTACATGCTTCCCATGCAGTAAGGCATGTTTCTTCTGTGAGCTTCCATCGCGATCTTATCTCCTTCCGCCTGCAGGACCTGGCTCACGTAAACGTATGACGGGAAATCTTTAGGCTGTCGAAAATGTCTTTCCATGTATGCCTGAATCAGCCTGTTACCATATTCCTTGTCCTTCCTGTTATCTGCCATGCATCTCTGGTGCGAAAGCATTACCGTGGAATGAAGCTCACGGTCCTGCGGTGCCGCGAACTTGTCGATTGTGCTCATTTGCGGATAGGATTGAAAGCCGTACTCGCTCACGAACCTTGCAAGATTTGTGTTGAAGCTCGAGAAGGGCTCGTGGCCGTGCCACACTCCCCAGTAATGGATGTCCCCGTCCGAGGGGGGAACGTTGTTGAACCCGGCGCTTGGACTTGTGTAATGGTAGTAGGTCCCGCGATCATACTCCTTCACGACGTCCGGCAGAAGGACATTGTATAGCTCGTGCATGTCAGATTCGAACTCATGCTGTATGTTGTCAGGATACTGTTGCTTCTGTCCCCATTGGTACCATCCGACAACGTCTTCATTATTTCCGCAAAAGAGTGCAATGCACGCGTGGTTCCTCAAACGCACCACGTTTTGGATTGCTTCCTCCCGGACATTACCGAGGAAAGCGGGATCGGAGGGATACATCGCGCATGCGAACATAAACTCCTGCCAAACGAGAATACCATTGCTGTCACACAGGTTGTAGAATTCATTCTTCTCGTAAATCCCTCCGCCCCAAACGCGGAGTATGTTCATATGCGCTTCCGCGGCGGACCTGATCATGTGCTCGTACCTCGCTGGAGTAACACGGTTCAGGAAATTGTCCTGCGGGATGTAGTTCGCTCCTTTCATGAATACCGGTACGCCGTTGAGTTTCACGTAGAAGCTGATTCCGTATGAATCCTTGCGACGGACGACTTCAAGCGACCTTATGCCAATCTTGTAATCCTTCGAGTCACTCACGCCGCTGCTGTCCATCACTTCACAGTTGAAATCGTAAAGGTAGTGAGTCCCGAGACCATTCGTCCACCAGAGATTCGGCCTCTCCAGAACGAACGCCAGCCCTACACTGTTCTTGCCTGGCGTGAGTGTTACTTTCTTGTGAGCATATGCCTTCCCGTCCACGACAACATTGAGGTCAGCAACGGTACCTTTGTCAACCGTTATGTTGAAGACCGAACTGATATCGGCGCTATCCTTTGAGACATTGCTTTGAACTATCTGGACGTTGTCAAGCTTGAAATCGTCCCAGCCCTCCACGTAGATATTCTTCCATATGCCACATGTAATGAGCCGCGGGCCCCAGTCCCAACCGTATTCATATTGTGCTTTGCGGGCATACATTGCAAGCATGGTGTCGGATTGGTCGTTGTTGGGTTGATCGAGAAGCCGGAATGGCGCGGTCTCAAGCTTGGGCATGTCGACTTCGAACACGCTTCTGAATCGAATCACCATCTTGTTTCCCGTTTCCTTCAGCAGACTCCCGACGGGGACTTTCCATTCCCTGAACATATTGTCCGCGCGGAGTATCAACGAACCGTTAAGGTAGACGTCGGCATATGCATCCAGTCCTTTGAATACGAGATCAATGTTGTTCTTCCCAAGCAAGTCTGCCGGCACATCAAACGTCGCCCTGTACAGCCAATCCTTTTTTCCTATCCATTGCAGATCTGCTTCGTTCGTTCCGAAGAAAGGGTCGGGGATCAGCTTGTTGTTCATAAGGTCCGTGTGCAC